>NZ_JBEYEI010000004.1:0-302168 GCF_040633895.1 Streptomyces sp. NPDC007863 | reverse complement strand
ACGACCTGGGAGGCCTCTGCCGCGATGCGTTCGGCTTCGGTGGTGGCTTCGCCGATGAGGCTGTCGGCCTGTTCGGCGGCGTCCTGGCGGCGCTTGTCGGCGGCCTGCCGGGCTTCGTCGAGGACCTGGGAGGCCTCTGCCGCGATGCGTTCGGCTTCGGTGGTGGCTTCGCCGATGAGGCTGTCGGCCTGTTCGGCGGCGTCCTGGCGGCGCTTGTCCGCCGCCTGCCGGGCTTCGTCGAGGACCCGCTCGGCCTCCGCGCCGATCCGGCCCGCCTCGGCCTTCGCCTCGCCGACCACGCCCTCGGCCTTCTCGGCCGCCTCCGAACGGATCCGGTTGGCGTCGTCCCGGGCGTCGGCCCGGGTGCGGGCCGCGTCCTGCTCGGCCGAGGCCAGCGCGTCCGTCGCCTCGGTGCGCACCCGCTGGGCGTACTCGGCGGTGTCCGTACGGAGCTTCTCCGCCTCCGCGATCGCGTCCCCGACGGTCCGCTCGGCCAGCGCCTTCGCCGCCTCGGACTCCTCCTGGGCACGCGTCCGCGTGCGGGCCGCGTCCTCCGAGGCCCGCTCCCGCTCCTCGTACGCGTCGGCGCGGACCCGGTCCGCCTCCTCCTGCGCCTCGGTCCGGGTCCGCTCCGCCGCGTGCTCCGCGGCCGAGCGCAGCCCGGCGATCTCCTCCTCGGCCTGCTCGCGCAGCCCGGCGACCGAGTCGCGGAGCTCCTGCGCGGCTCGCGAGGCGGCGCCGACCATCTCGGTCGCCCGCGCGTCCGCCTCCTCGACCAGGCGCTGCGCCTCGGCCTGCGCCTCCTCCACCCGCTTGCGGGCGGCGGCCAGGAGCTCCTCGGACTGCTCGCGGGCGTGCTCGCGCTCCCGGCCGGCCTCGGAACGGGCCGACTCCAGCGTCTCCTCGGCCTCCCGGCGGCGCCGGACGGCCTCCTCCTGCGCGGCGGCCAGCGCCTCGGCGGCCTCGGCGGCCACCCGCTCGGCGGCGGCCGCGGCCTCCGCCCGCACCCGGCCGGCCGTCTCCTGCGCCTCGGAGCGCAGCCGCTCGGCCTCGCTCTCCGCCTCGGAAGTCAGCCGCTGCGCGGTCGCCTCGGCCTCGGCACGGGCCGCCGTCGCGTCCGCCGAGGCCTCCGACCGCAGCCGCTCGGCCTCCTGCTCGGCCTGCTCCGACAGGGTCCTGATCCGCTCGGCGCCCTCCGCGCGCAGCCGCTCGGTCTCCTCGGCGGCCTCCCGCCGGATCCGCTCGCCCTCGGCCCGGGCGTCGGTCAGCTCCTGTCCGGCCGCCGCCACCTTCGCCTCGGCGTCGGTGTGCAGCCGGGTCAGCTCCTCGGCGGCCTCGGCACGGCGCGCCTCGGCGGCCCGCTCGGCCTCCGCGCGCAGCTCGGCGGCGGCCTTCTCGGCGGACTCCCGTACCGCCTCGGCCTGCTCCTCGGACTCGGCGCGCAGCCGCTCGGCCTCCGCGCGGGTCCGCTCCAGGGTCTCCTCGGCCTGGGTCCGGAGCGTCTGGGCGCGCTCCATCGCCTCCGACCGGACCTTCTCGCTCTCCGCGCCGGCGCTGGAGCGCAGCTCGTCGGCGTCGGCCTTGGCCTTGGTCAGCAGCTCCTCGGCGGTCTTCGCCGCCTCCTCGATCTGCTGGACGGCCTCGCGGCGGGCCTCGCCGCGGATCCGCTCGCCCTCGGCGATGGCCTCGGCGCGCAGCTGCTCGGCCTCGCCGCGCAGCCGCCGGGCCTCCTCCTGGAGCTCGACCGTCTTGGCCCGGTACTCCTTGGTGTCGTCCTTCGCCGAGCCGAGCAGCTCGTCGGCCTGCTCCTCGGCGCGGGAGCGCAGCCGGTCGGCCTCGGTCTCGGCCTCGCGGCGGATCCGCTCGGCCTCCTCGGAGGCCTTGCGGGTGGTCTCGGCGGCGTCCTCGGAGGCCTTGCTGAGGATCTCCTCGGCGCCCCGGGCGGCCTTGGCGAGCGCGGCGGCCGAGTCCTCGGCGGCGCTGGCGCGGGCCTTCTCGGTGGCCTCGGCGAAGACCTTCTCGGTGTGGGCGGTGGCCTCGCGGAGCTTCTCCTCGGCCTCGGCCTTGAGCTGCTCGGCCTTCTCGGTGGCCTCGCCGACGAGGCGGGCGATCTCCGACTTGGCGGTACGGGTGCGCTGCTCGTTGACGGAGTCGGCGGAGGCCAGCGTCTTGGCGGCGGACTCCTTGGCCTCCGCGAGGGCCTTGTCGGCCTCGGCGCGGGCCTGCCGCAGCTTCTCCTCGGCCTCCTGCATCCGCTGCTCGGCGGCGCGGGTCAGCTCGGTGGCCTGGCGGCGGGCCTGGTCGGTCTCGGCGACGGCGGAGGTGCGCAGCTGCTCGGCGTGGCCGGTGGCCTCCTGGGCCTGGGTGGAGGCGGCCGTCATCAGCCGCTCGGCGTCCTTGCGGGCGCGCAGCAGAATCGCTTCGGCCTCGGCGCGGGCGGCCTCCGCCTCGGCGCCGACGCGGCGGCCGGTCTCCTCGGTGAGCCGGGTGGCCTCGGCGCGGGCGGCGGTGATCGACTGCTCGGCCTCGGCGCGGGCCTCGTCCATCAGCCGGCGGGCCTGGGACTCGGTGCGGGCGCGCAGCTGCTCGGCCCAGGCCACGTTCTCGTTGACGTGGGCCTCGACGGTCTGGCGGCGCTCGTTCAGCTCCTGGTCGAGCTGCTGGCGGCGCTGCACGGCCTCGTTGTGGAGCTCGGCCTGCAGCCGGGCCTGGTGCTCGGCGTGCTCCTGGAGGATCCGCTGGGTCTGTGCCCGGGCCTCGCGCAGCTCCCGCTCGGCGTCCTGGCGGAGCTGCTCGGCCTGCGCCTGCGCGTTGCGCAGCAACTGCTCGGCCTGGTACCCGATGTCCGCGCTGTCGTAGGCGGGACGGGACGCGATGGTCCGCCGCGCCTCGTGGAGCTTGGCACGCAAGACCTCGACCTGGTACCCCAGGTCCTCGGCGTGCTGGACGGCCTTCTCTCGTTCCTTCTTCAGCCGGTCCATCTCGGCTTCGAACCGCGAGAGGTGGTCGTCTTCAGCCCGGTGGCTCTCCTGCCGTTCGTAGCCCCGCACCGCGCGGTCCATCCTTCCCCGAGCCCTGCGAGCGGGGGAGACCCCGACCCCTGGTCGCGACGTTCCGACGAGCACCGTTCACCCGACAGAACGGCCCCCCGGGGAATCGTGACAGATCGGACGACCCCGACATCCCGACTACGGCGCCGCGCGAAGCGGCCCCGACCGGCCCCGGCCCGGAGCCGCCCACTCTACCGGGCCGGGAATACGGAGGTCAGTGCTCCGTTGAGGAGTGGTCAGCGGAAGCGGGCGCGGAGGTGACGAGTTCGGTGAGGACGCCGTGACAGTCCTTGGGGTGGAGGAAGGTGATCCGGGAGCCCATGGAGCCGGTCCGGGGCTCGTCGTAGAGGACCCGGACGCCCTTGCCGCGGATGGCCTCGGCGTCCCCGTCGACGTCCGCGGTGCCGAAGGCGATGTGGTGGACGCCCTCGCCGTTCTTGGCCAGCCACTTGCCGACCGCCGAGTCCTCGCGGGTGGGTTCGAGGAGCTGGAGGTAGGAGGCGCCGCCGTCGTCCGTGGCGTTGATCCGCAGCATGGCCTCGCGGACGCCCTGCTCCTCGTTGACCTCCGAGTGGTAGACCTCGAAGCCGTACGTGGCACGGTAGAACTCGACGGTCTTGTCCAGGTCGAAGCAGGCGATCCCGATGTGGTCGATACGCGTCAGCATGGCTCCAGTCCACCCTGGCGGGGGTGGTTACGCAACGTGCGCGCCGTCACACCGGCAGGCCGGTGACCGCGCGCCGCACCGCTCAGTACATTGGCGGTAAACCCTCGTTCACTCCTCATCCCAAGGGGCTGTGCCTCATGTCTGGAACGACCGGTACCACCTCAGTGATCGTCGCGGGCGCCCGCACGCCCATGGGTCGTCTGCTCGGCTCGCTCAAGTCCTTCTCCGGCGCCGACCTCGGCGGTTTCGCCATCAAGGCGGCCCTGGACCGGGCCGGCATCGGCGGCGACCAGGTGCAGTACGTGATCATGGGCCAGGTGCTGCAGGCCGGCGCCGGGCAGATCCCCGCCCGCCAGGCCGCCGTCAAGGCCGGCATCCCGATGAACGTCCCCGCCCTCACCATCAACAAGGTGTGTCTGTCGGGTCTGGACGCCATCGCGCTCGCCGACCAGCTGATCCGCGCCGGTGAGTTCGACATCGTCGTGGCCGGCGGCCAGGAGTCCATGACCAACGCCCCGCACCTGCTGCCGAAGTCCCGCGAGGGCTTCAAGTACGGCGCGATCGAGATGCTCGACGCGATGGCGTACGACGGCCTCACCGACGCCTTCGAGAACATCGCCATGGGCGAGTCCACCGAGAAGCACAACACCCGCCTCGGCATCGACCGCGCCTCCCAGGACGAGATCGCCGCGCTGTCGCACCAGCGCGCCGCCGCCGCGCAGAAGAACGGCGTCTTCGAGGCCGAGATCACCCCGGTCGAGATCCCGCAGCGCAAGGGCGAGCCTGTCGTCTTCTCGAAGGACGAGGGCGTCCGCGCCGAGACGACCGTCGAGTCCCTCGGCAAGCTCCGCCCGGCCTTCGCCAAGGACGGCACCATCACCGCTGGCACCTCCTCGCAGATCTCCGACGGCGCCGCCGCCGTGGTCGTGATGAGCAAGGCCAAGGCGGAGGAGCTCGGCCTGGAGTGGATCGCCGAGATCGGCGCCCACGGCAACGTGGCCGGCCCGGACAACTCCCTCCAGTCGCAGCCGTCCAACGCCATCCGGCACGCCTTGGAGAAGGACGGCCTGACCGTCGACGACCTCGACCTGATCGAGATCAACGAGGCCTTCGCCGCGGTCGCCGTACAGTCCATGAAGGACCTCGGCGTGTCCCCGGAAAAGGTGAACGTCAACGGCGGCGCCATCGCGCTCGGCCACCCGATCGGCATGTCCGGCGCCCGCGTGGTGCTCCACCTCGCCCTGGAGCTCAAGCGGCGCGGCGGCGGCGTCGGCGCGGCCGCGCTCTGCGGCGGCGGCGGCCAGGGCGACGCGCTGATCATCCGCGTGGCCGGCAAGTAAGCACTTCCGACAGGAGAAGGCAGCATGGTGGACGTCCCCGCACTGGTCGCCCAGGCACGGGAGGGCAGGCCGCGGGCCGTGGCCCGGCTGATCTCGCTCGTGGAGGGGGCGTCCCCGCAGCTGCGCGAGGTGATGGCGGCGCTGGCCCCGCTCACCGGCAACGCCTACGTGGTGGGCCTGACCGGCTCGCCCGGCGTCGGCAAGTCCACGTCGACCTCGGCGCTGGTGACCGCGTACCGCAAGGCCGGGAAGCGGGTCGGCGTGCTCGCCGTCGACCCGTCCTCGCCGTTCAGCGGCGGCGCGCTCCTCGGCGACCGGGTCCGGATGTCGGAGCACGCCTCCGACCCGGGCGTCTACATCCGCTCGATGGCCACCCGCGGCCACCTGGGCGGCCTCGCCTGGGCCGCCCCGCAGGCCATCCGGGTCCTCGACGCGGCCGGCTGCGAGGTGATCCTGGTGGAGACCGTCGGCGTCGGCCAGTCCGAGGTGGAGATCGCCGGGCAGGCGGACACCTCGGTGGTGCTGCTCGCTCCGGGCATGGGCGACGGCATCCAGGCCGCGAAGGCGGGCATCCTGGAGATCGGCGACGTGTACGTGGTCAACAAGGCCGACCGGGACGGCGCCGACGCCACCGCCCGCGAGCTCAACCACATGCTGGGCCTCGGCGAGGCCCGAGGCCCCGGCGACTGGCGGCCGCCGATCGTGAAGACGGTCGCGGCACGCGGCGAGGGCGTGGACGAGGTCGTGGAGGCCCTGGAGAAGCACCGGGCCTGGATGGAGGAGCACGGGGTCCTGGCGGAGCGCCGCAAGGCCCGGGCGGCCCGCGAGGTGGAGACCATCACCATCACGGCGCTGCGCGAGCGGATCGGCGACCTGCACGGGGACCGGCGGCTCGACGCGCTGGCCGAGCGGATCGCGACCGGCGCGCTCGACCCGTACGCGGCCTCCGACGAGCTCCTGGCGAGCCTGACCGGCAACTGAGCGCCGGGAACGACGGAAAAGGGCCTCCCCGTCCGGGGAGGCCCTTTTCCGTGGATCTGTCAGGTCACGGCTTGCCGCGCTTGCCGCGCAGCCGCTCGGCGATCGGCTTGAGCGACTCGTGGAGGTCGCCGAGCGCCTCGGGGGAGAGCCGGTCGATGAAGTGGTCGCGGACCGACTCCACGTGGTGCGGGGCGACCTTGCGCATGGTCTCCATGCCCTCGTCGGTGAGCACCGCGTAGAGGCCGCGGCGGTCGGACTCGCAGTTGACCCGCTGGACCAGGCCGGCGTTCTCCATCCGGGTGATCTGATGGGAGAGGCGGCTCTTGGACTGGAGGGTGGCGGCGGCGAGGTCGCTCATCCGGAGCCGGCGCTCGGCGGACTCCGAGAGATTGACGAGGATCTCGTAGTCGTTCATGGTCAGGCCGAAGGGCTGGAGGTCGCGCTCCAGCTGGTGCGTCAGCATTCGCTGGACGTCGAGGAAGGTGCGCCACGCGCACTGCTCGGCGTCGGTGAGCCAGGGGGTGGCCGTCTCGGTGTCCATAGAGTGGATTCTACCTAAGAAGTTGAATACTTGACGAAATCTGCGGGGTGACGCACGGCACCCGCCGGACCGGCCGCGGTCCCCGCGCGGCCGTTCGAAGGCGTCACGCTCCGCAGACTACCGCTCACAGCCCGAAGCGCCGCTGCAGGTCGCCGAGCTGGCCGGGAAGGCGCGGTACCGCCCCCTGCGCCGCCTGGCCGGAACCGTGCGCACCATGCCCGCCCGGCACCCCCGCCTGCGCCGGCGGCGCGCCGGTCGCCCGCTCCGCCATCAGCAGCTCCGTCGACTGGAGCAGCACCGTGCCCGCGCCGACGAACTCGAACTGGTGCTCCTCGCCCGAGGAGCCCCCGATGCCGGTCAGGGCGCGTACGCCGCCCATCACGCCCGTCAGGTAGGCGTGGTCGTAATGGTGACAGGGGGACGGGCAGTCCGCCCAGCCGACCAGCGCCTGCGGGTCCACCCGAAGCGGCGGCTCCATGAAGACCACCGGACCGTTGGACGCGGCCACGAACTTCCCGGTTCCGATCAGCGTCACGAAACCCGGCACGATCGACTGCTTCAGCGCCAGCGTCGGCTGGTAGGCCAGCAGGTTCCCCGAACGGATCGTCAGATTGCCCTCGTCCAGGTCGAACGAGTTCACGTCGAAGGCCCGGTCCGCGAGCAGCATCTTCCCGGAGCCCTCGGCCACCACCCAGTCGCTCGCGTGCAGCGGCGAGTGGAAGGCGGTCCGCACCAGCCGGTCGAGCCGCCCGTGGCCGATGCCGTTGAACTCGATCCGCCCGTAGTAGGCGATCATCTTCCCCTTCTGCAGGAACCAAGGGGAGCCCTTGAGCTCCACGCAGAAGGTGTACGCGTTGACGTTGTCGTCCGACGGCAGGGTCTGCGGATCGTGGATGACAGGGGTGCTCACAGCTTCTCCTCCGACGCCTGGACGTACACCGCACCGCTGCCGCTCAGCTCCAGCTGGAATGCCTCGCCCGAGCCGCGGCCCACCATGTCGCGCCAGCCCAGCGCCGTCGAGAGCTTGTTGCGTACGTCGCCGTGGTGGGCGACGTACGCCTGCGGGTCGACGTGGACCGGGCGGCCCGGGGTGATGGGCAGCTCGACGACCCCGCCGTGGGCCATGACCGCCACCGCGCCGCGGCCCTTCAGGGTGGTGGTGAAGAGGCCCTGGCCGGTGACCTGGCCGCGGACCATGCCCATGACCCCGCCCTGCGAGCCCATGAACATCGTGCCCTGCTCCAGGGTGCCGTCGAAGGCGAGCAGCCGGTCCGCCTCCACGTACAGGGTGTCGCCGCTCAGCGTGATCACCTGGATGTGGTGGCCGCCGTGCCCGAACATCACCGTGCCGCTGCCCTCCACGGTCATCAGCGGCGTCGCCTCGCCGGCCACCCGGCGGCCGATCATCGACATCAGACCGCCCTGGCCGCCCGCCATGTTCGGCGTGAACCTGACGTCCCCGCGGTACGCGAGCATGGCGCCGCGCTGGCTGAAGAGGCGCTGCCCCGGGACGACGGTCGCCTCGACCATCTTCGAGTTGATCTCGCGGAAGGGCATCAGGTCGCCTCGTTCGCTTCTCCGCCCGCACGGCGCGCCGGTGCGGGCATCGTCTTCTTCTGCGGCCCGGTGGCCGCGCGTGCGACGCTCACACGTCACCGCCGATCGTGTTCCGCTCGCTGGGCTGGACGTAGACGAGCCCGTCGCCCTCGAAGCGGATCTGGAAGGCCTCGCCGCCGCCCTCGCCCAGCAGCGTGCGGAAGGTCACACCCGACTGGAAGTGCTGCTGGAGGTTGCCCTGGTGGGCGACGTACGCGCCCGGGTCGACCGACAGCGGGTACTGCGGGGTCACCCGGAGCACCACCGCCGGGCCGTCGGACATGATCGCGGCCTGTCCGGTGCCCTCCACCGTGGTGGTGAAGAGGCCGTTGCCGGTCGCGCCGCCGCGCATTCCCGTGAAGGTCGTGCCGGTGCGCAGCCCCGCGTCGGCGCAGAGCAGGTTGCTCGCCTCCACCCACAGCTTGTCGCCGTGCAGCTGGACGAGGTTGATCTCGGAGGCCCGGTCGGCGAACCAGCAGGTCCCCTGGCCCTTGACCTCCATCACCTCCATCTGTTCGCCCGTCAGGCGGCGGGTGACCATGCCGCGCAGGCCCTCCCCGCCGCCGCTCATCTTCTTGAACGCCATCTGCCCGTCGTAGGCGACCATCGAGCCGTTCTTCGCCTTGACGGCGTCGCCGGTCATCGTCACGGCGAGCACCTTGCTGCCTTGGAGTCGGAACGTAGCCACCGGTCGAAGGTAGCGGGGACCCGGATAAAGAGACAGCAAAGTCGCCGTGCACAATGGACCCGCCCACCCTTGTGCATCCGTTCACAAGATCGCGCCCGGCAGCTTGTTCATCGGCTCGAACGAAGGTGACCCTCCGTGGACCTCAAGACCGCTTCCTCCCTCCACCGCCTCCGGCTCGTCTCCGCGCCCGAGGCCGTGTCGTTCCTGCTCCTGCTGGTCTGCTCGGTGCTCAAGCGGACCACGGACTTCAACGCGGTCCCGGTCATGGGCGCGGTCCACGGCATCCTCTTCGTCCTCTACGTGCTCTTCTGGCTGGACGCCTGGAACCGCACCAAGTGGAGCTTCGGCACCGCGGCCGTCTACTTCCTGCTCTCCGTCGTGCCCTTCGGCGGCTTCTTCGCCGACCGCAAGCTGAAGCGCGAGGCGGAGGCCGCCGTCATCGCCTCCCGCGCCCGCGCCGAGGCCGCCGAGGGCAAGGTGAACGCGTGATCGTCGCCTTCTCCGTCACCCCGCTCGGCGTGGGCGAGGAGGTCGGCGAGTACGTCGCCGACGCCGTCCGCGTCGTCCGCGAGTCCGGCCTTCCGAACCGCACCGACGCCATGTTCACGTCCATCGAGGGGGAGTGGGACGAGGTCATGGACGTCGTGAAGCGGGCCGTCGCCGCCGTCGAGGCGCGCGCCCCGCGCGTCTCCGTCGTCCTCAAGGCCGACATCCGGCCCGGCGTCACCGACGGCCTCACCGCCAAGGTCGAGACGGTGGAGCGCCACCTCGGCGGCTGAGCCCGCCCCGCCCGAGCCCCTGGCCGCCCGGCCAGGGGCTTTGTGCTGCCCACCGGGACTTTGAGCGGGTGCTCAACATCGGTTAACGTCCTCCTTGAGCGATCGCTCAAGATCGCTCGAAGCGGGGGAGTGGCCGTGGGACGCCACCGGGCATCCCCGTTCCCGGCCGCCGCCGGCCCGGTGTCTCCGCGGGGGAGCGCCACCGGGCCCGCGGCGCGCCGCGCAGGCGAGGAGGGGCGGGTGTGAGCGGGGAGGAGAAGCCCCGGGGGGCGCGGGACGGCAAGGGGCGGGAGACCCGCGAGAAGCTGCTCGACGGGGCCCTGCGGGCGCTCGTCGAGCACGGCATCGCCGGCGCCTCCGCGCGGACCGTCGCGGCCGCCGCCGGGGTCAACCAGGCGCTCGTCTTCTATCACTTCGGGTCCGTCGACGAGCTGCTCGCCGCCGCCTGCCGGCGGGGCGCCGAGCAGCGGGTGGCCCGCCACCGCGACCGGCTCCGGGCCGTCACCTGCCTCACCGAACTGCTCGCCTTCGGACGGGCCATGCACGCCGAGGAGCGGGACGCCGGACACGTCGCCGTCCTCGCCCAGCTGCTCGCCGGCGCCCAGACCCACCCCCGGCTCGCCCCGGCCACCGCCGCCGGGCTCGACCTGTGGGCCGAGGAGATCGAGGGCGTGCTGCGGCGGGTCCTCGCCGGCACCCCGCTGGACGGCGTCACCGACCCGGCCGGCCTCGCCCGCGCCGTCGCCGCCTCCTTCATCGGCCTCGAACTCTACGAAGGCGTCGACCCGGACGGCGCCGACGCCGCGCTCACCGCCCTGGAACAGCTCGGCGCGCTCCTCGCCGCCGTGGACGAGCTGAACCCCGTGGCGCGGAAGGCGGTCACGTACGCGCTGCGTCGATCGGGTGGACGCGGGCGGTAGAACGCCCTCACTCGGAGTACTCCAGTCGACACGCCGGACGGTGTCCCTTTTTGTGGGGATATCGACCCGATCGACGACAGCTGGAGGCACCGTGCGGCCGGGAGGCTACGACTACGACACCTACAGCCGACTCGCCGGTCCCCTCACGGAACCGGACGCGGCGGAGTACCGGGTGCAGTACACGAGTCTGCTCTCGAAGGAGCCGCACCGAATACGAGCCGTCCTCCTCATGGCGCTCGCGCCGCTGCTCTCCGCGGTGCTCCTCGCCTACCTGGTCTGGCCCACCCACTGGACCGTCCGCGAGGGCGACGACACCTGGCGGGTGCCGTACGACACGGTGATGCTCGTGTCGATCGGCCTCATCTGCTTCTTCATGCTGGTGAACGTCACCTCGATCGCCCACGCCACCATGGTCGCCCGCGACCCCGTCCCGGTGTACCCGGAGAAGGGCACCCGGGTCGCCTTCCTCACCACCTACGTGCCCGGCAAGGAACCCCTCGCCATGGTGCGGGCCACCCTGGAGGCCGCCGTCCGCATCCGGCACGACGGCACCCTGCACGTGTGGCTCCTCGACGAGGGCGACAGCGACGAGGCCAAGGCCCTCTGCGCCGAACTCGGCGTCCGCCACTTCACCCGGGCCGGCGTGCCCGAGTGGAACCGGAAGAAGGGCGTCCACAAGGCCAGGACCAAGCACGGCAACTACAACGCCTGGCTCGCCATGCACGGCGACGCCTACGACTGCTTCGCCTCCGTCGACACCGACCACGTCCCGCTCCCGGACTTCCTGGAGCGGATGCTCGGCTACTTCCGCGACCCCGACGTCGCCTTCGTCGTCGGCCCCCAGGTCTACGGCAACTACACCGGCGCCGTCACCAAGGCCGCCGAGTCCCAGCAGTTCCTCTTCCACGCGCTCATCCAGCGCGCCGGGAACCGCTACCGCGCCCCCATGTTCGTCGGCACCAACAACGTCGTCCGGATCTCCGCCCTCAAGCAGGTCGGCGGCCTGTACGACTCCATCACCGAGGACATGGCCACCGGCTTCGAGCTGCACCGCCGCAAGAACCCGGCCACCGGCCGGCGCTGGCGCTCCGTCTACACCCCCGACGTCCTCGCCGTCGGCGAGGGCCCGGCCTCCTGGACCGACTTCTTCACCCAGCAGCTCCGCTGGTCCCGGGGGACGTACGAGACGATCCTCAAGCAGTACTGGAAGGCGCCGTTCAGCATGCCGCCCGGCCGCCTCCTCAACTACACGCTCATGCTCGTCTACTACCCCATGACGGCCGTGAACTGGCTGCTCGGCATCCTCAGCTGCGTCCTCTACCTGTGGCTCGGCGCCTCCGGCACCCAGGTCTCCTCCCAGGTCTGGCTCATGATCTACAGCGACGCCGTCGCCCTCCAGATCGGCCTCTACCTCTGGAACCGCCGCCACAACGTCTCCCCGCACGAACCCGAGGGCTCCGGCGGCCTCGCCGGCATGGTGATGTCCGCGCTCTCCGCGCCCGTCTACCTCAAGTCCCTCGGCTCCGCGCTCCTGCGCACCCGCGGCCGCTTCGTCGTCACCCCCAAGGGCGGCTCCGCCAGCCCCGACCGCGTCCTCACCTTCCGCATCCACCTCTACTGGGCGGTCGTCCTCGTCGCCTCCCTGGCGGCCTCGGTCCACTTCGACCACACCCACGCGGCCATGCGCACGTGGGCGGTCCTCGCCCTCGTCATCACGCTCGCCCCGGTCACCGTGTGGGCCTGGACCCTGCTGCGCGACCGGCGCGCCCGGACGCTGCGCGAACGGGCCCGCGCCCGGACCCGCGACCGCCGCCTCACCATCGCCCGCACGGGGATCGAGCTGCGCACCGTACCGCCGCTGCCGACGTTCCCGCCCCTGCCCCCGCACCCGCCCGCGACCACCGCGCCCACGACGACCGGAGGGAACTGATCCATGGCCTACCGGCCGTCCAAGAAGTTCAAGAAGACCCTGCTCGGCAGCGGCGCCGTCCTCGTCCTCGCGGCGCTCAACGCGCCCGCGGCCGTCTCCTTCGCCTCGGAGAAGTACCACGCCTACAAGATCGCCCAGCCCGGATACAAGAAGAAGTACGGCTCCTGGGGCGGGATCTCCGTCCCCGACGGGGCCCGGATCAACGCCATCCACGCCGCCCTGCTGCACACCGGCAAGGTGCTGCTGATCGCCGGCTCCGGCAACGACCAGAAGAACTTCGACGCCGGGACCTTCGACACCGTCCTGTGGGACCCGGTGAAGAACACCTTCAAGAAGGTCCCCACCCCCGAGGACTTCTTCTGCGCCGGCCACAGCCAACTGCCCGACGGGCGGCTCCTGGTGGCCGGCGGCACCGCCCGCTACGAGGTCCTCGACGGCGGGGTGACGAAGGCCGGCGGCGGCATGCGGGTGAAGAACGAGAGCCCCGACAAGGCCGTCACCCTGAAGAAGGGCACCCGCTTCCGCTCCCCGTCCGGGGTCGAGTACGTCTCCACCACCGACGTCACCGTCCCCAAGGCGAAGCGCGAGTTCGAGATCTCGTACTTCAAGAGCGGCCAGATGAAGCCGTGGAAGACGAAGGTGACCGCGGCCGAGGCCCGGGTCTTCGTCGAGGCCGTCGAGCAGGGCCCGCAGGGCCTCACCACGGAGGCCGCGCAGTACGAGGTCGTCGGCCTCAAGGGCAAGCAGGCCGACGACGTCTACGGCCTCGCCCAGAAGCTCACCACCGAGAAGCAGGACTTCCAGGGCATCAAGGCCGCCTACGAGTTCGACCCCAAGGCGGAGAAGTACGTCCCGGTCGCCCCCATGAAGGACGCCCGCTGGTACCCCACCCTGGTCGGCCTCCAGGACGGCAAGGTCCTCGCCGTCTCCGGGCTCAACGACGTCGGCGACGTCGTCCCCGGCGACAACGAGATCTACGACCCGAAGACCAAGAAGTGGAGCAAGGGCCCCTTCCGCTACTTCCCCACCTACCCCTCGCTCTTCCTCACCAAGGGCGGCAAGCTCCTCTACACCGGCTCCAACGCCGGCTACGGCCCCGCCGACAAGGGCCGGGCGCCGGGCCTGTGGGACCTGAAGACCAACAAGTTCACCCCCCTGACCGGCCTCACCGACCCCGACCAGCTGGAGACCTCCGCCTCCCTGATCCTGCCCCCGGCGCAGGCGCAGAAGGTGATGGTCCTCGGCGGCGGCGGGGTCGGCGAGTCCGCCAAGTCCACCGCCCGCACCGCCATCGTCGACGTCGGCAGCGAGAACCCCGCCTTCCGCGACGGCCCGGCCCTCCCGCAGGGCACCCGCTACCTCAGCAGCGTCCTGCTGCCCGACGACACCGTCTTCACCACCGGCGGCTCGCGCGACTACCGGGGCCGCAGCGGCAGCGACATCCTGAAGGCGCAGTTCTACGACCCCGCCACCAACGCCTTCGCGGCGGCGGCCGACCCCACCGTCGGCCGCAACTACCACTCGGAGGCGCTGCTGCTGCCCGACGGACGGGTCGCCACCTTCGGCTCCGACCCGCTCTTCGACGACAAGGACAACACCAAGCTCGGCACCTTCGAGCAGCGCATCGAGGTCTTCACCCCGCCCTACCTCCACAAGGCCGGCGCCGACCGGCCGGCGCTCGGCGAGGGCCCCCGGGAGCTCGACCGCAACGGCCGGGCCACCTTCAAGACCAAGGACGCCGGCCGGATCGCCAAGGCCCGGCTGATGCGGCCCAGCGCCGTCACCCACACCACGGACGTCGAGCAGCGCTCGGTGGCGCTGGAGCTGACCAAGGGGAAGGACGGGCTCACGGTCACCGTGGACGCCCCCGAGGACCGCACCCTCGTCCCGCCCGGCTGGTACATGCTCTTCGTCACCGACGAGGCGGGCATCCCCTCCGAGGCGAAGTGGATCCAGGTGAACGGGGACTGACGAGGATCCTGGATCCAGGATTTTGGGTTTTGGATTTTTGATCCTGGATTTTGGACCCTGGATTTGGACCCTGGATTTTGGATCCAGGGATCAGGAACCGGCGCGGCGGGCCAGGCCGAGGGCGTACTCCGGCCACCAGGTCCCCGCGGCCGGCCCGCCCCGGCACTGCCCGTCCGAATCCCCTGGACGCTTGATCCACAGATACGCGTCCACCAGCGCGTCCCCGGTCCGGTCCGTCGGCGGCACGCCGAGCGACCGGCCCGGCGGATTGCACCAGGCCTCCGCCCGGTCCCCCGGGAGGGGGCCGGCGCCGTTCCGGCTCGTGTCGACGGTGAAGTGCATCCCGCCGAGCAGCCCCGACAGGGTCGCCCCGAAGTCCCGCACCACCGAGGTCTCCTGGAAGTTCGACACGTTCAGCGAGAAGCCGTCCGCGCGGGCGATCCCGGCCCGCCGCAGCGGCTCCACCAGCTTCCCCGGGTCGTCGATCCACGCCGGGTTCCCCGCGTCCAGGTAGACCCGGGTGCCCGGCTGCCGCTTCAGCCGCTCGATCGCCTCCGAGAGCAGCGCCGACCGCTCCTCGTGGTACTGCCCCGGCGTACAGCCGTCCACCATGTGCGGCACCGCGTCCGGCTCCAGGACCACCACCGCGGAGGCGTCGCCGATCGCCGAGGCGAAGGCGTCCACCCAGGCCCGGTACGCCTGACCGTCCCGCGCCCCGCCGGCCGAGTACATCCCGCAGTCGCGGTGCGGGATGTTGTACGCCACGAAGACCGCCGTCCGGTCCTCGGCCGTCGCCCCGGACACCGCCCGCCGGATCTCCGGCGCGGGGTCGTCCCCGGCCGGCCAGTCCGCGACCGGCTGCTCAGAGATCCGCTTCAGCACCCGGGCGTCGTCGGTGCGGCCCTGCGCCTCGTACCGCCTGACCTGCTGGGCCGCGTCGCTCTCCGGGTCCACCCAGAACGGCGAACCGCCGGTCGGCGCCGGCGCCTCGCCGCCCGTCGCGGCCGGCGGGCCGACGGGGGAGCGGGCGGGCTCGTCGGAGGAGCAGCCGCTGCCGGTCAGCAGCAGGGCGGCGGCGAGGACGACGGCGGTGACGGTGGTGGTACGGCGGGACATCCGGCCCCCAGGGTCGGCAACACGGGGCGTGGCGGAACCAACGGGACGTATCGTGACATGACGGTCAGCCGGCGTCCGGCTGCGACACCGCGATCCCCAGCGGCGTCCGCTCGTACAGCACCTGGTGGCCGTAACGCCGCGAGGTCAGCAGCCCCGCGTCCCGCAGCACGGAGAGGTGCGCCGAGACCGACGACGGCGCCCGCCCCAGCCGGTGCGCGAGCGCCGTCGTGCCCATCGGCTCGTCCAGCGCGCACAGCACGTCCGCCCGCACGGGCCCGAGCAGCCGCGCCAGTGCCTCCGGCGTCCGCTCCCGCGACTCCGTCCACAGCCCGCCGATGCCGCGCACCGGATACACCACCGTCGGCTGCCACGGCTCGTCGAAGCCGCTGATCACCTCCGGCCAGATGAACACCGACGGCATCAGGACCAGCCCCTGGCCGCCCAGCGCCCGCACGTGCTCACCGCGATAGGCGCCCACCTCCAGGACCCCCGCCTCCGCGTCCCACGAGAAGGACGGGTGCAGCTCGCCGAGCAGCCGTTCGAGACCGCCCTCCGCGAGCCGCCGCGAGTGGTACGCCACGTCCGCCTCCAGGAGCGCCCGCAGCCGGGGCCACTCGGGCGCGACCAGCGCCTCCCAGGCGGCCCGGAGCAGCTCCGCGAGGCGCCCGACGGACGCGGCGGGATCCTTGAGCAGCCGCCGCCCCTCGGCGCTCCCGGCCGCCCCGGGCGTACAGGCGAGGGCCCGCGCGAGATCCGGTCCGACCAGCGCAGGATCGACGGCCCGTACGGCGGCCAGCTCCTCCTCGAAGGAGGTGGCGGGCCCCAGCGGCGGCGGATACAGGAAGTCCGGCGAGTGCCCCCGCTCCGGCATCAGCAGCTGGAGCGGCGCGAGGTCCAGCTCCCGCGCGGCCGCGGCGATCCGCCGCAGCCACGGCAGGTGGTACCCCTGCTGCCGGGGCCGCGCGAGCACCCGCACGGCCGACTGCGTCTCCCAGAGCGGCGACACGGCGAACCGGATCCGCAGCGGATCGGCCTCCCCGAAGAGCAGGTGGTACGGCACGGGCCCCCTCCGGAGACTCGAAGATTCGGCTGCACCCGAAAGTCTAGGCGCGCACGAGCCCGCCCCCCAGGCTGCGGACATGGCCCCGACCGACACCCCTGCCGGAACTCCTGCCGCCCCCGAACCCGCCACGACCACCACGGAACCCGGCCCTGTACCCGGCGACGCCCCGGTATCCGCCCCCGCCCCCGGCTACCTCGCCGTCTTCCGGGTCCGGGAGTTCCGGTGGGTGTTCGGGGCGCATCTGCTCTCGCTGCTCGGGCTCGTCGTCAGCGAGATCGCGCTCACCGTCCTCGTCTACGACCTCACCCGGTCCCCGCTGCTCTCCTCCCTCACCTTCGCCCTCGGCTTCCTCCCCTACCTCCTCGGCGGCACCCTCCTCGCGGGACTCGCCGACCGGCATCCGCCGCGCCGGGTGCTCGTCGTCTGCGACCTGATCTGCGCCGGGGCCGTCGCGCTCATGGTGGTGCCCGCCACCCCCGTCGCCGGGCTGCTCGTGCTGCGCTGCGCCGTCGCCGCCGTCGCGCCCGTCTTCCAGGGCACCCGCATGGCGACGCTCGCCGACATCCTCGGCGACGGCGACCTCTTCGTCCTCGGCCGCTCGCTCCTGCGGATCGTCTCCCAGTCCGCCCTCCTCGCCGGCTTCGGCGTCGGCGGCGTCCTGCTCACCGTCGTCCCCGCCCGCGGCGCCATCGCGCTCACCGCCGCGACCTTCCTCCTCTCCGCCCTGCTGCTGCGCCTCGGCACCGCCCGCCGCCCGGCCCGCGCCGCCGAACGGCGCGAGGGCGTCGGCGCCACCTGGTCCCTGCTGCGCGACCGCCGGATCCGCCGGCTGATGCTGTTCTTCTGGGTGCCGCCGCTCTTCGTCGTCGTCCCCGAGGCGCTCGCCGCCCCCTACGCCGACGGGCTCGGCGTCTCCACCGCCGCCCTCGGCCTCCTCATGTGCGCCATGCCCGTCGGCACCATCGCCGGCGAACTCCTCGCCGGCGCCCTGCTGAGCCCCGCCACCCGCGTCCGGCTCGTCGCCCCCCTCCTCCTCGCCGGCTTCCTCCCCTTCCTCGTGTACGCGCTCCGCCCCGGCCCCGCGCTCGCCGCGCTCGCGCTCGTGGCGGCCGGCGCCGCCGGCGCGTACACCCTCGGCCTCGACGCCCGCTTCGTCGCGGCCGTCCCCGAGGAGCGGCGGGGGAGGGCGATGACCCTCATGACGGCGGGCATGATGACCGTCCAGGGCGTCGGCATGGCCGGCGCGGGCCTGGTCGCCGAGTTCGTCCCCGTCCATCTGGTGGTCGTCGGCGCGGGCCTGCTCGCCGTCCTGACCCTCGGTGTCCTGCTCGCGACCGAAGAGCGAGACGGGGCTGACCGTCATGTGACCAGTCGGTAAGGTCGACGCGTGCCGAAGCCGCTGAGTCTCCCGTTCGACCCCATCGCCCGCGCCGACGAGCTCTGGCAGAAGCGCTGGGGTCCGGTTCCCTCGATGGCCGCGATCACCTCGATCATGCGCGCCCACCAGATCCTCCTGGGCGAGGTGGACGCCGTGGTCAAGCCGTACGGGCTGACCTTCGCCCGGTACGAGGCACTGGTGCTGCTCACCTTCTCCAAGGAGGGCGAGCTGACCATGTCGAAGATCGGCGAGCGGCTCATGGTCCACCCCACGTCCGTGACGAACACCGTGGACCGCCTGGTGAAGTCGGGCCTCGTCGCCAAGCGTCCCAACCCCAACGACGGGCGCGGCACCCTCGCCTCCATCACGGAGAAGGGCCGCGAGGTGGTCGAGGCGGCCACCCGCGACCTGATGGAGATGGAGTTCGGCCTCGGCGCGTACGACGCCGAGGAGTGCGCCGAGATCTTCGCGATGCTCCGCCCGCTGCGCGTCGCGGCGCACGACTTCGACGAGGGCTGACCCCAGCGAAGATCGCCCCGGAACGGGCGGTTACGCTCGACGGCATGAAATCCAGCGTGCTGACCCGCTACCGCGTCATGGCGTACGTGACCGCCGTCATGCTCCTGATCCTCTGCGGCTGCATGGTCGCCAAGTACGGCTTCGACACCGGCGAGGACCTGACGTTCGCGGTCTCCCAGGCCCACGGCGTCCTGTACATCATCTACCTGGTCTTCGCCTTCGACCTGGGCTCCAAGGCCCGCTGGTCGTTCGGCAGGATCGTGTGGCTGCTGCTCTCCGGCACGATCCCCTTCGCCGCCTTCTTCGTCGAGCGCAAGGTCGTCGCCGAGGTGAAGCCGCTGGTCAGCGGCGCGCAGCCGGTTCCGGCCAACGCCTGAGACTCACCCCCGTACAACTGTGCGGGGGTTTCTCATCGACATTTACTAGGACGTCCTAGTAAATTCGAAGGCATGGACGCTGACGCCATCGAGGAAGGCCGCCGTCGCTGGCAGGCCCGTTACGACAAGGCCCGCAAGCGCGACGCGGACTTCACCACGCTCTCCGGGGACCCGGTCGAGCCGGTCTACGGGCCCCGGCCCGGGGACACCTACGAGGGGTTCGAGCGCATCGGCTGGCCCGGCGAGTACCCCTTCACCCGGGGACTCCACCCGACCGGCTACCGGGGCCGCACCTGGACCATCCGCCAGTTCGCCGGCTTCGGCAACGCCGAGCAGACCAACGAGCGGTACAAGATGATCCTCGCCGCCGGCGGCGGCGGGCTCTCGGTCGCCTTCGACATGCCCACCCTCATGGGCCGCGACTCCGACGACCCCCGCTCGCTGGGCGAGGTCGGCCACTGCGGCGTCGCCATCGACTCCGCCGCCGACATGGAGGTCCTCTTCAAGGACATCCCGCTCGGCGACGTGACCACGTCCATGACGATCTCCGGCCCCGCCGTGCCGGTCTTCTGCATGTACCTCGTCGCTGCCGAGCGCCAGGGCGTCGACCCGGCCGTGCTCAACGGCACGCTCCAGACCGACATCTTCAAGGAGTACATCGCGCAGAAGGAGTGGCTCTTCCCGCCCGAGCCGCACCTGCGCCTCATCGGCGACCTGATGGAGCACTGCGCGGCCGGCATCCCCGCGTACAAGCCGCTCTCCGTCTCCGGCTACCACATCCGCGAGGCCGGGGCGACGGCCGCGCAGGAGCTGGCGTACACCCTCGCCGACGGCTTCGGCTACGTCGAGCTCGGCCTCTCCCGCGGCCTCGACGTCGACGTCTTCGCCCCCGGCCTCTCCTTCTTCTTCGACGCGCACCTCGACTTCTTCGAGGAGATCGCGAAGTTCCGCGCCGCCCGCCGCATCTGGGCCCGCTGGATGAAGGAGGTGTACGGCGCCAAGACCGACAAGGCGCAGTGGCTCCGCTTCCACACCCAGACCGCCGGCGTCTCCCTCACCGCGCAGCAGCCGTACAACAACGTCGTCCGCACCGCGGTCGAGGCCCTCTCCGCCGTCCTCGGCGGCACCAACTCCCTCCACACCAACGCCCTCGACGAGACCCTCGCCCTCCCCAGCGCGCAGGCCGCCGAGATCGCGCTGCGCACCCAGCAGGTGCTGATGGAGGAGACCGGCGTCGCCAACGTCGCGGACCCGCTGGGCGGTTCCTGGTACGTCGAGCAGCTCACCGACCGCATCGAGGCCGACGCGGAGAAGATCTTCGACCAGATCAAGGAGCGCGGCCTGCGCGCCCACCCGGACGGGCAGCACCCGATCGGCCCGATCACCTCCGGCATCCTGCGCGGCATCGAGGACGGCTGGTTCACCGGCGAGATCGCCGAGTCCGCCTTCCGCTACCAGCAGTCCCTGGAGAAGGGCGAGAAGCGCGTCGTCGGCGTCAACGTCCACCACGGCTCGGTCACCGGCGACCTGGAGATCCTGCGGGTCAGCCACGAGGTCGAGTGGGAGCAGGTCCGGGTCCTCGGCGAGCGCAAGGGCCGGCGCGACGAGGCGAAGGTCCGCGCCTCCCTCGACGCCATGCTGGCGGCGGCCCGGGACGGCTCCAACATGATTCCGCCGATGCTCGACGCGGTCCGCGCCGAGGCCACCCTCGGCGAGATCTGCGACGTGCTCCGCGACGAGTGGGGCGTGTACGTGGAGCCCGCCGGCTTCTGACGCGCACGGAATGGGGAAGGGCCGGTACGGAACTCCGTACCGGCCCTTCCCCCCATGCCTCAGCGGACCGAGCCCAGCACCTTCGCCGGGGTGATCCGGAGCGTCACCCGGACCTTCTCCGGCGGCAGGTCCAGATACTCCTGCCCGGCGTCCTCGCCCTCGTACTTCTCCGCCAGCGCCACCGCCAGGACCCGGCCCTCGTCCTCGGCGACCGTCGCCGAGCCGCGGATCTCCGTGTAGCGGTCCGGGTCGCGGCGGTCGAGGAGGGTGAGGGAGACCCGGGCGTCGGCCCGGATGTTCTCCACCTTGCGCCGTCCGGCCTGACTGGAGATCAGGACGTCGTCGCCGTCCCGGCCCACCCACACCACGGAGGACTGCGGGGAGCCGTCGGGCTGGATCGTGCACAGCACGGCGTGGTTCACGTCGTCGAGCAGCGCGCGCACCGCCGCGGAGAGTTGTATGCCAGTACGAGTGATCATGAGGGCACGCTAGCCGAGCGTCGCCACCGCGCCCAGGCCGCCCATCAGCAGCGCGGAGAGCCGGTCCACCCAGGCCGCGTCCACCGGCTCGGCGCTCACCAGCGCGCGGTGCACCACGGCGCCGGCGACCACGTCGAAGATCAGGTCGTCGATGGCGTCCACGGTCACCGGGTCCGGGTCCGCGGGCAGTTCGCCGCGCTCCTGCGCCCGCCGCCGGCCGTCGAGTACCAGCCGCTTCTGGCGGTCCACGATCGAGGCGCGGATCCGCTCGCGCAGCGGGACGTCCCGCGTCGACTCGGCGACCACCGCCATCAGCGCCGTCTGGGTCTCGGGGCGCTCCAGGAGGGTCGCGAACTGGAGGACGACGTGGGCGATGTCGGCCTGGAGGGAACCCAGGTCGGGCAGTTCGAGTTCATCGAAGAGGACGGCGACGGCGTCGACGACGAGTTCGTTCTTGTTGGCCCAGCGGCGGTACAGGGTGGTCTTGGCGACCCCGGCGCGGGTGGCGACGTCGCCCATCGTGAGCTTGGACCAGCCCAGCTCCACCAGGGCCGCGCGGGTCGCCTCCAGGATGGCCTCGTCGGCCTCGGTGGAGCGGGGGCGGCCGGTACGGGTGCTGCGGGGGGTGGTGCGGCTACACATGAACGACGACCATACCCGCCGGTAGGTTCGGCGCCAGAGGCCCGCGATGTGAGGCAGTTCACGGCATACGGCTCCCCTTCGCCCAGGCCCCGGCCATTACGCTACGACCCGTAGCGAAAGGCTTTGAGCGGCCCGAGCGACAACCATGCAGGACGCCGGGTGGGGACCCGGCGAGAGGCGAGCGCCCTCGGCGGAGGGCGCTGTTCAGCCACGGCTTACCGGATCCGCGCGCGGAAGGGGGAGGATGTACTCATGCAGCCCCGAAACATGTCCATGAGCGGCGTCGTCGACCTCGCCGCGGTGAAGGCGGCCGGAGAGGCCAAGACGAAGGCGGAGCAGGCGCGCGCCGAGGCGGCGCGCCACGGCGGGCCCGCGGCGGTGCCGCCTTCCGCCCTCGTGATCGACGTCGACGAGGCGGGCTTCGAGCGCGATGTGCTCCAGCGGTCCGCCGAGGTCCCGGTCGTCCTCGACTTCTGGGCCGAGTGGTGCGAGCCCTGCAAGCAGCTGGGTCCGCTCCTGGAGCGGCTGGCCGTGGAGTACGACGGCCGTTTCCTCCTCGCGAAGATCGACGTCGACGCCAATCAGATGCTGATGCAGCAGTTCGGCATCCAGGGAATTCCGGCCGTTTTCGCGGTCGTCGCCGGCCAGGCGCTGCCCCTCTTCCAGGGCGCGGTGCCGGAGGCCCAGATCCGCGAGACCCTCGACCAGCTGATCCAGATCGGCGAGGAGCGGTTCGGCCTGACCGGCCTGACCGTGGACACCGGCGCCGAGGGCGACGAGCCCGCCGCCCGGCAGGCCGCCGGTCCGTACGACGCCCTCCTGGAGGCGGCCGCGACCGCCCTGGACGCGGGCGACATGGCCGGCGCGGTGCAGGCGTACAAGAACGTCCTCGCCGACGACCCGGAGCACCCCGAGGCCAAGCTGGGCCTCGCCCAGGCGGAACTGCTCGGCCGGGTGCAGGGCATGGACCCGCAGACGGTCCGGAAGAACGCGGCGGACAACCCGGCGGACGTCGCCGCGCAGATCGCCGCCGCCGATCTGGACCTGGTGGGCGGTCATGTCCAGGACGCCTTCGGGCGGCTCGTGGAGACCGTGCGCCGCACCTTCGGCGACGACCGGGACGCGGCGCGGCTGCGGCTCCTGGAGCTGTTCGAGGTGATCGGCCCGGAGGACCCGCGGGTGATCGCGGCCCGCCAGGCGCTGGCGCGGGTGCTGTTCTGACACCTCTGACCCCCGAATTCCCGTCCCGCTTCCCGCCGCACTTCCCGTCCCGCGACTAAGCGCCTGCTCAGAGCGGGAAAGGGCGCCGGATCTTCCGGCGATTTGGCGACACGGTGACAAGTGGCGGCCGCGCTTTACCAAATCTTGATAAACGCGGCCGCTGTTACTTGCAGTAAATCGAACCCGTGGGTCTGTCCGGGTTCGCCTTCACATAAGCGGATTTTCCGCACCACTCACCCCCACCCTGCGTACCCGGGTGGCGGCATCGCGCCATGGCGCGGTCACGCATCCGTTACTAGCGAGTAATGAACCCCTTGTGCGGGCGCCGGGAATGGACCACGATCGGCCACGCTCGGTCCGAACCGCACGCCCCGGCAACCGCCAGGACGCACGGCGAGGGTCCCCACCGGGCGGACCGGACGCCCCGCGCGGCCGGTCATCGGACAGGGGGGTTCCTGCTCCCACCGGGCAGGACCTGTCCACCGGGCCGTGCGCACGCGCGGCACATGGTTGTCGCTCGGGGGTGATCGCCGGTGATTCGGACGCGCGTCGCGCCTCCTGACGCTTCGGCGCTCTCCTTCCCGAGGACGTAGCTCTTCTCCCATCCCAGGCCGGGCCCCGGGCCCTCCTGGAGATGTACGTCCGAGAAGGAGGATTCTCATGAAGTCCCAGGTTCGTGGCGGGACCAGATGGAAGCGTTTCGCCGTCGTCATGGTCCCGAGCCTGGCGGCCACGGCCGCGATCGGTGTCGGCCTGGCCCAGGGCGCGCTCGCCGCGTCCTTCGCGATCTCCGGCCAGGAGTTCAAGGTCACGACGGACGAGCTCAAAGGCACCGAGTTCGTCCAGTACGGCAGCGTGAACAAGGGGCAGGACCTGGAGGGCAAGCCCTTCGCCGCCCCGGTCGCTGTCTCCGGCTTCAACACGGCCGAGATCAGCAACATGTGCCAGTCGGTCGTGACTCCGGTTCTGGGCCTGGGGAACATCACCCTGCGCCTGGAGGCCGGCACTGACGGGGACAAGGTCGAGGCCGAGGAGCTGTACCTCGACGTCTCGTACCTCGAGGCCGACGCCAAGTTCGACAACATCGACATCGGCATCGCGGCGGGCGCGCTCCACAACGGTCCCGACGGCAAGCCGTCCGGCCGCCAGGGCATCCAGCCCAACACCCAGGCCAACCCGCACGGCTTCGGCCAGCGCGCCGAGAGCGTGACCCTGACCGACGTGAAGCAGAAGGCGTGGGCCACCACTGCCGGTACCTTCAAGCTCCCCGACCTCAAGCTGTCCCTGCACCGGGGCACTGACAAGGAGTGCTTCCAGGGCTGACCTGGACTTCGGGGTGCGGGCCGCTCCAGCGGCCCGCACCTTCACCGGGGCCGCCCGGTCTTCTCAACTTTCTCAGCAACACCGCTTCCAGGGAGCTGTTTTCCATGAGCGCCGAGACCCCTGCCTCCCCCGAAGTCCGCAAGGAGAACCGGTTCAAGGTCTGGCGGCAGACCCGGCCCTTCTGGGCGGGCCTGTTCACCATCCTCGCCAGCGTGCCGATCGGGTATCTCCCCTACGGGGACGTGCGACTCGGCAACATCACTCTGGCCATGGCCACCACCGCCGGAGCCGGGGCCCTGATCATCGGCGTCCTGCTCTTCACGCTCGGCTTGACGATGTGGTTCCAGCCCATCGTCCGGGTCTTCGCGGGTGTCGCGGCGATCGTGCTGGGCCTGGTCTCCATCCCCGTGTCGAACTTCGGCGGTCTCGTCATCGGGTTCTTGTTCGCCCTCATAGGCGGCGGCATGTCCGCGGCATGGGCACCCGCCCCGCCGGTCGAGGAGACCGACGACGCGGAGCACGACGGTGAGCCGGTGACCTCCGAGGAGACCGCGTACGCCTCCGACACCGAGGCCGAGACCGAGGCCGTGATGGCGGCAGGAGTCCCGGAGCAGGCGCACGGACCGGCGACCGACACGACGATCGACGCCAAGGGCGGGAGGAACAGTGCGGGGTGACGAGACCCAGCAGGGCCTCGGGAGGAGCGGGCCGCGCCACGCGGCCCCTCGCAAGACGCTGCTGAACAGGATCCAGGGCCCGGCGGGCAAGGCGATGGCGCTCGCCGCCATGCCCACCGCGGTGCTCATGGGCATGGGCCTCGCGCCCAGTCCCGCGCTCGCCGACGAGAAGGACATCCCCTTCGCGCCCGGCCCCTGTGTGACCCGCTCCGACGAGCCGGTGGCGGAGGAGACGACGGCCACGCCCACGGCGAAGGCCACCGAGACCGCGAAGCCGGAACCGACCGCGACGGCCACGGCCACCAAGCCGGCCGAGCCGACCGGGGAGCCGACGGCGACCCCGTCCGCGACGGCCACGCCCACCGCGACGGCGAGCCCGTCCGCCACCACGGCGGTCCAGGGCGGCGCACAGGCGGCGGCCGCCGAGGCGGCGCCCACCGCCACGGCCACGCCCACGCCCACGAAGTCGGTCAACCCGCTCGACCCGCTGGGAGTCGGCGACGCCCTGAAGGACTTCTTCGGCGGCCTCGCCCCGGAGCAGGAGCCCACGGCGACTCCGACTCCGACCCCGACGCCTTCGGCGACGACGGCCACCCCGCAGCAGAAGGCGGCGGCCACGGCGGAGGAGACGCAGGCCCCGGCCACACAGGCTCCGGCAGCGAAGACGGACACCGCGAAGGCCGCCGACGCGAAGGCCGAGGAGACCAAGGCCGACGAAACCAAGGCCGCCATCAAGGAGGCCGCGGAGAAGGCCGGCGTGGAGGTCCAGGAGCTGCCGAAGAGCGCGCAGGGCCTGGAGGCGAAGCCGGACACGGACATACCCGACGGCGCCAAGCCCCGCTTCCCGTGCCCCGAGCGCGACGACGCGGCGCTCGCCGCCGCCGAGGTCGAGCCCGGCATCCCGCTGCTCCCGGACGAGCCGTGGCGCCTGGAGTCCTCGCTGCTCACGCTCAGCGGCCTGAAGTACCACGGCATCGTCGAGGTGAAGACGTACGGCGGCAAGGTCAAGAAGGTCCTGAAGTTCACGGCGACCTACGTCGGGATCAAGGACCTGCACCAGATCACCGAGCACTCCGAGGGCCGCGAGGCCCACGTCCGCTCCAAGAGCGGCTCGACGTCCACGATCACCGGCGGCACGGTGACGATGTACACGGAGGAGCTGAAGGGCAACCTCCTCGGCATCATCCCGATCACCTTCGGCCCGGAGTCCCCGCCGCCGCTGGACCTCCCGGCGGTCTTCTTCAGCAACGTCAAGCTCAAGCAGGCCGGCCAGTTCGGCGGAACCCTCAAGGTCGAGGACCTCCGCAACACCATCGAACCGAGCTGACCGACCCCCGAACCACTCCGGGAGCCGCACAACGGCCGGTGGGCCGCACCCCCTCTCGGGGTGCGGCCCACCGGCCGTTCTGTCTGTCCGCGCGGACGCGTCAGGCGCCCTCGCCGCCGCCCAGGTGGTGGACGCGGACCATGTTGGTGGTGCCGGGGACGCCGGGCGGGGAGCCGGCGGTGATGACCATGGTGTCGCCCGCGTTGTAGCGCTGGAGCTTGAGGAGCTCGGCGTCGACGAGGTCGACCATCGCGTCGGTGTTGTCGACGAAGGGGACGAGGAAGGACTCGACGCCCCAGCTCAGGGTGAGCTGGTTGCGGGTGCCCTCGTCGGTGGTGAAGGCGAGGATCGGCTGCTGGGTGCGGTAGCGGGAGAGGCGGCGGGCGGTGTCGCCGGACTGGGTGAAGGCGATGAGGGCCTTGCCGTCCAGGAAGTCGGCGATCTCGCAGGCCGCGCGGGCGACGGAGCCGCCCTGGGTGCGGGGCTTCTTGCCGGGGACCAGGGGCTGGAGGCCCTTGGAGAGGAGCTCCTCCTCGGCCGCGGCGACGATCTTCGACATCGTCTTGACGGTCTCGATCGGGTAGGCGCCCACGCTCGACTCGGCGGAGAGCATGACCGCGTCCGCGCCGTCCAGGATCGCGTTGGCGACGTCGCTCGCCTCGGCGCGGGTCGGACGGGAGTTGGTGATCATCGACTCCATCATCTGGGTGGCGACGATGACCGGCTTGGCGTTGCGGCGGCACATCTCGACGAGGCGCTTTTGCACCATCGGGACGCGCTCCAGCGGGTACTCGACGGCGAGGTCGCCGCGGGCGACCATGACGGCGTCGAAGGCGGCGACGACCTCGGCCATGTTCTCGACGGCCTGCGGCTTCTCGACCTTGGCGATGACGGGGACCCGGCGGCCCTCCTCGTCCATCACCTTGTGGACGTCCTTGACGTCCGCGGCGTCGCGGACGAAGGAGAGGGCGACCATGTCGCAGCCCATCCGGAGGGCGAAGCGGAGGTCCTCGACGTCCTTCTCGGAGAGGGCCGGGACGTTGACCGCCGCACCGGGCAGGTTGATGCCCTTGTGGTCGGAGATCACGCCGCCCTCGATGACGACGGTCTTGACCCGGGGGCCCTCGACCTCGACGACCCGCAGCTCGACGTTGCCGTCGTTGATGAGGACCTGGTCGCCCTTGGAGACGTCGCCCGGGAGGCCCTTGTAGGTGGTGCCGCAGATGGACTTGTCGCCGGGGACGTCCTCCGTGGTGATGGTGAACTCGTCCCCGCGGACCAGTTCGACCGGGCCCTCGGCGAAGGTTTCCAGACGGATCTTGGGGCCCTGGAGGTCGGCCAGCACACCGACGGCGCGGCCGGTGTCGGCGGCGGCCTTGCGGAGACGGTCGTACCGCTCCTGGTGCTCTGCCTGGGTCCCGTGGCTCATGTTGAAACGGGCCACGTTCATACCGGCCTCGATGAGAGCCTTCAGCTGCTCGTACGAGTCGACGGCGGGGCCCAGCGTGCAGACGATTTTGGAACGGCGCATGAGGCGGATCCTATCGGTTTGTTTCACTGCGGAATATTCCGGCTGGCGGAAAGTACAAATGGGCGCGGGCCCGCTCAGGCGTTTGTCGTTCGAGTAACTTTTTCGGCCACCGAAGCACCCTCCTGAACCGCGTCCGTCAGCGCGAAGGTCTGGCGGGCGATCTCCAGTTCCTCGTCGGTGGGAACCACGGCCACCGCGACCCGGGCGTACTCGGGCGAGATGATCCGCGGCTCGCCGGACCGTACGGCGTTGAGCTCGGCGTCCACCGCGAGGCCCAGCTCCTCCAGGCCGGCGATGGCCGCCTCCCGTACCGGCGCCGCGTTCTCGCCCACGCCGGCGGTGAAGACGACCGCGTCGACGCGCCCGAGGACCGCGTAGTACGCGCCGATGTACTTCTTCAGGCGGTGGACGTAGATGTCGAAGGCGAGCGCGGCCCGCTCGTCGCCCTCGTCGACCCGGCGCCGGATCTCGCGCATGTCGTTGTCGCCGCAGAGGCCGACGAGGCCCGACTTCTTGTTGAGGAGGACGTCGATCTCGTCGGCGTCCATGCCCGCCACCCGCTTGAGGTGGAAGGTGACCGCCGGGTCGATGTCGCCGGAGCGGGTGCCCATGACCAGGCCCTCCAGCGGGGTCAGGCCCATGGAGGTGTCCACGCAGCGGCCGCCGCGGACCGCCGAGGCGGAGGCGCCGTTGCCGAGGTGGAGCACGATCACGTTCACCTCCTCGGGCTCCTTGCCGAGCAGCTTCGCCGTCGCCCGGGAGACGTACGCGTGCGAGGTGCCGTGGAAGCCGTAGCGGCGGATCCGGTGCGCGTCGGCGGTCTCCACGTCGATCGCGTACCGTGCCGCCGACTCCGGCATCGTGGTGTGGAAGGCGGTGTCGAAGACGGCGACCTGCGGCAGGTCGGGGCGCAGCGCCATCGCGGTGCGGATGCCGAGCAGGTTCGCCGGGTTGTGCAGCGGCGCCACCGGCACGAGGCGTTCGATCTCGGCGATGACCTCCTCGTCGATGACGGTCGGCTCGGTGAAGCGCAGCCCGCCGTGCACCACCCGGTGGCCGATCGCGGCCAGTTCGGGGGAGTCCAGTCCGAGGCCGTCCGCAGCCAGCTCGGCGGCGACCGCCTTCAGCGCGGCCGCGTGGTCGGGGATCGGGCCGGTCCGCTCGCGCGGCGCGCTCCCGCCGCCCTGGAGCGGGGTGTGGGCGAGCCGGGAGGTCTCCTCGCCGATCCGCTCGACGAGCCCCTGGGCGAGCCGGCTGCCGTCGCTCATGTCGAGGAGCTGGTACTTCACCGACGAGGAGCCGGAGTTGAGGACGAGGACGCGGGTGGGGGTGCCGGTCATGCGGGGAGCTCCTGAGCCGGGGTGGGGACCTGGGACTGGATCGCGGTGATGGCGACCGTGTTGACGATGTCGCTGACGAGGGCGCCGCGCGAGAGGTCGTTGACGGGCTTGCGCAGGCCCTGGAGGACCGGTCCGACGGCGATGGCGCCGGCCGAGCGCTGGACCGCCTTGTAGGTGTTGTTGCCGGTGTTGAGGTCCGGGAAGATCAGCACGGTCGCCTGGCCGGCGACCTCCGAGTCCGGCAGCTTGGTGGCGGCGACGGAGGGCTCGACGGCGGCGTCGTACTGGATCGGGCCCTCGATCCGCAGCTCCGGGCGGGCCTCGCGGACGAGCTTGGTCGCCTCGCGCACCTTGTCGACGTCGGCGCCGGAGCCGGAGGTGCCGGTGGAGTACGAGAGCATCGCGATCCGCGGCTCGACGCCGAAGCGGGCGGCGGTGGCGGCCGACTGGACCGCGATGTCCGCGAGCTGCTCGGCGTTCGGGTCCGGGTTGACCGCGCAGTCGCCGTACACGAGCACCTTGTCGGCGAGGCACATGAAGAAGACCGAGGAGACGATCGACGCCTCGGGCTTGGTCTTGATGATCTCGAAGGCGGGGCGGATGGTCGCCGCGGTGGAGTGGACCGCGCCGGAGACCATGCCGTCGGCGAGGCCCTCCTGGACCATCAGGGTGCCGAAGTAGTTCACGTCCGAGACGACGTCGTACGCGAGCTCCACGGTGACGCCCTTGTGGGCGCGGAGCGCCGCGTACTGCTCGGCGAAGGCGTCGCGCAGCTCGGAGGTCTGCGGGTCGATCAGCTGGGTGTCGCGCAGGTCGACGCTGAGGTCGGCGGCCTTCTTGCGGATGGCCTCGACGTCGCCGAGGAGGGTGAGGTCGCAGACGTCGCGGCGCAGCAGCACGTCGGCGGCGCGCAGCACCCGCTCCTCGGTGCCCTCGGGGAGCACCACCCGGCGGCGGTCGGCGCGGGCCTGCTCCAGGAGCTCGTGCTCGAACATCATCGGGGTGACCCGGCCGCTGGGCGCCACGGAGATCCGCTTGAGCAGGTCGGCGGTGTCCACGTGCCGTTCGAAGAGGCCGAGCGCGGTCTCCGCCTTGCGGGGGGTGGCGGCGTTGAGCTTGCCCTCCAGGGCGAAGAGCTCCGCCGCGGTGGGGAAGCTGTTGCCGGCGACGGAGATGACCGGGGTGCCGGGCGCGAGCCGGGCGGCCAGGGTGAGGATCGCGTCGGTGGGCCGCTCGTCCAGGGTGAGCAGGACGCCCGCGATCGGGGGCGTGCCGGCCGAGTGGGCGGCGAGCGCGCCGACGACCAGGTCGGCGCGGTCGCCGGGGGTGACGACGAGGCAGCCGGGGGTCAGCGCGTTGAGGAAGTTCGGCAGCATCGCGCCGCCGAAGACGAAGTCCAGGGCGTCGCGGGCGAGGCCGGCGTCGTCGCCGAGGACGACGGTGGCGCCGAGCGCGTGGGTGATCTGGGCGACCGTCGGCGCGGCGAGGGCCGGCTCGTCGGGGAGGACGTAGCAGGGGACGGGGAGCCGGGCGGCCAGCCGGTCGGCGATGGCCTCGCGGTCCTCGCCGGCGACCCGGTTGACGACCATCGCGAGGACGTCGCAGCCGAGGCCGTCGTAGGCGCGGAAGGCGTTGCGGGCCTCGGCGCGGACGGACTCGGCGGTCTGTCCCTTGCCGCCGACGACCGGGATGACGGAGGCGCCGAACTCGTTCGCCAGGCGGGCGTTGAGGGCCAGCTCGTCGGGGACCTGGGTGCCGGCGAAGTCGGTGCCGAGGACGAGGACGACCTCGTAGTCGCGGGCGACCGCGTGGAAGCGGTCGACCAGCCGGGAGAGCAGCTCGTCGGTGCCCTGCTCGGCCTGGAGCGCGGAGGCCTCGTGGTAGTCCATGCCGTAGACCGTGGACGGGTCCTGGGTGAGGCGGTAGCGGGTGCGCAGCAGGTCGAAGAGGCGGTCGGGGCCGTCGTGCACCAGTGGACGGAACACCCCCACCCGGTCCACCTGTCGGGTGAGGAGCTCCATGACTCCCAGCTCGACGACCTGGCGGCCGTCCCCGCGGTCGATCCCGGTCACGTACACACTGCGCGTCACGCCGCGGTCTCCTGTCCCGTCCTGCGGAAGGGGCCCGTCCCGTCGGAGGGCCGTCCTGCGCGAGGGCCCGGCCCGTCCTCGGGGCCCGGCCCTCGACCTTCGTCAACCCCCGGCCCCGGAAAGGCGCCGATAGGGTGGCATTACCCCCTTGACAATACCCCTGCACCTGGGTACGCCGCCCGCCGTACGAAGGCCCCACTCCAGGGGACGAAAGACCCCCGGACGGACCCGTCCCCGCCGCGCGCCGAGCGGCGGCGGAGGGCCCGGGCGGATCCGTCGTGTGAGAATCGGAAACGGCTCAAGGAAGCGGGCCAACGGCTCAGGCAACGGGTCAACGGCTCACACGGAACCTCGATCGAGCAGGAGACACAGCACGATGCGCATCGGAGTCCTCACCGCAGGCGGCGACTGCCCCGGCCTGAACGCAGTGATCCGGTCGGTCGTGCACCGGGCCGTCACCCACTACGGGGACGAGGTCATCGGCTTCGAGGACGGCTACGCCGGACTCCTCGACGGCCGCTACCGCCCGCTCGACCTCAACGCCGTCAGCGGCATCCTCGCCCGCGGCGGCACCATCCTCGGCTCCTCCCGCCTGGAGCGCGACCGTTTCGCCGCCGCCTGCGACAACGCCAAGGCGCTCGTCGAGAAGAGCGGCTTCGACGCCCTCGTCCCGATCGGAGGCGAGGGCACCCTGACCGCCGCCCGGATGCTCTCCGACGCGGGCGTGCCGGTCGTCGGCGTCCCCAAGACCATCGACAACGACATCTCGTCCACCGACCGCACCTTCGGCTTCGACACCGCCGTCGGCGTCGCCACCGAGGCGATGGACCGGCTGAAGACCACCGCCGAGTCGCACCAGCGGGTGATGGTCGTCGAGGTGATGGGCCGTCACGCCGGCTGGATCGCGCTGGAGTCCGGCATGGCCGGCGGCGCCCACGGCATCTGCCTCCCGGAGCGGCCCTTCGACCCGGCCGACCTCGTCAAGATGGTCGAGGAGCGGTTCGCCCGCGGCAAGAAGTTCGCGGTCATCTGCGTCGCCGAGGGCGCGCACCCGGCCGAGGGCACGATGGACTACGGCAAGGGCGAGATCGACCAGTTCGGCCACGAGCGCTTCCAGGGCATCGGCACGGCCCTCGCGTACGAGCTGGAGCGGCGCCTCGGCAAGGAGGCCCGGCCGGTCATCCTCGGCCACGTCCAGCGCGGCGGCACGCCCACCGCCTACGACCGCGTCCTCGCCACCCGCTTCGGCTGGCACGCGGTGGAGGCCGTGCACCGCGGCGAGTTCGGCAACATGACGGCGCTGCGCGGCACCGACGTGAAGATGGTGCCGCTCGCCGAGGCCATCACCCGGCTCAAGACGGTCCCCGCGGACCGCATCCGCGAGGCCGAGTCGGTCTTCTGACCGCGCCCGCGCCCGCGCCACCGGTCCTCCGGCCGCGCCCGCGACGCGACGACGGAGGTCCCGCCCGGCGGGACCTCCGTCGCCTGTTTCCCGGGTACTAGTGCCCCACCGCCGCCCAGAAGTGCTCGTTGACCGACTCCAGGTACGCGCGGCCCTCGTCGCCCGTCGCGCCCGAGGCGCCCCAGCTGGAGGTGGCGGCCATGTGGGCGTGGTACTCCGCGTGGAGCCGCGCGAGGGCCGGTTCCACGATCCGCTTGGGCAGCGGCAGCATCCGTACGGCGGGCTTCACGTAGGCCTGCCAGCGGGTCGTCGCCGCGTCCCGCAGCAGCTCCGCGAGCCGCTCGTCGCCGCCGGTCGCGGTGATCAGGGCGCGCGGGCCGAGCCCCAGGACCTCGGCGAGCGCGGCCGTCTGCCGCTCGGTGCCCTTCCAGGTCCCCGCGTCCTCCATCCGGGCGTACGCGTGCGCGGCGACGCCGACCCGCCGGGCCAGCTCCTCCACGGAGAGTCCGCGCGCCACCCGGTGCTCGCGCAGCGTGGAGGCGACGGCGATCAGATCGGCGGGCGAGCACCACAGGACGCCCGCGAGGGCGGTCAGCTCCTGTTCGCTCGGCACGAGGGTGCCGCGCTCCCAGGCGGCGACGGCGTCGGGGGTGACGGGGAGGCCGTACTGCGCCCGCAGGCCGTACGCGACATGGGCGGGCGCCATGCCGAGCCCCTGCCGCAGGCGGCGGGCGGCCGGGGCGTCGAAGGGGGGAGAGGGATGGTGCACCCGGCCACGGTAGCCACGGATGGCCGAATTTGGCTACGGTGCGTTCATCTGAGGCCACGGCCTGTAGGAACGTCGGAACCGGCCGGTAATTCCCGGTGAGCGGTGCGTGACGTCCGATGAGCGACCGCATGCCCGTTCCGGGTGTTTTCAGGAGGGGTACGAGCTCCGCCCCGCGAGGCCCGCGAAGCCCGCGAGGCCCGGGGCCTCGCGGGTCAACGGGTGGTTTCGCGCCAGCGGTACTGGAGTTCCGGGCGCCCGATCTGGCCGTACTGGGGGGCGCGGGCGGCGCGGCCCTCGGTGACGAGGTGCTCCAGATAGCGGCGGGCGGTGATGCGGGAGATGCCGACCGCCGTGCCGGCCTCGGCGGCGGTGAGGCCGGCGGCGGCCTCGCGCAGGCTGCGGGTGACGGCCTCCAGGGTCGGACCGCTGAGGCCCTTCGGGAGGATGGCCGGCTGCGGGGCGCGCAGCGCGGCGAGGGCGCGGTCGACCTCGTCCTGCCCGGACGCCTCCCCGGCCGCGCCCCGGAACTCCGCGTACCGCGTCAGCCGGTCCCGCAGGGTCGCGAAGGCGAAGGGCTTGAGGACGTACTGGACGACCCCGAGCGACACCCCCTCGCGGACCACCGCGAGATCGCGCGCCGAGGTCACCGCGATGACGTCCGCCGCGTGCCCGGCGGCCCGCAGCGCCCGCAGCAGCGCGAGGCCGTGCCCGTCCGGGAGGTAGAGGTCGAGCAGGATCAGGTCGACGGGGACCCGGTCGAGCAGCCGTACCGCCGCCGCCCGCGAGTGCGCGACCCCGACCACCCGGAAGCCCTCCACCCGCCCCGCGTACAGCGCGTGCGCGTCCGCGGCGACGGGATCGTCCTCGACGACCAGGACCCGGATCTCCTGCGTCCCGCTCATGCCTCGCCTCCGGTGCGGGGGAGCGGCACCCGGACGGTGAAGCGGGCGCCGCCCCCCGGGGCCTCGGCCACGGTGAGCGTGCCGGCGGCCCGGGTGACGGCCTGGCGGACCAGCGCCAGGCCGAGGCCGCGCCCCGGGCCCCGGGTGGACCAGCCGCGGCCGAGGACCGCGTCGCGGTCGGCGGGCCGGACGCCGGGCCCGCTGTCGTCGACGCGGACCAGCAGCTCGCCGTCGCCCGCGCGGGCCGCGACCGTGACGGTCACGCGCGCGTGCGGGGTCCCGCCGGCCGCCTCCACCGCGTTGTCGACGAGGTTGCCGAGGACCGTCACGAGGGCCCTCGGCTCCAGGGCCGGCGGCAGCAGCCCGTCGTCGATCCGGCTGTCCTCGGTGAGGACCAGCTCCACGCCCCGCTCGTTGGCCTGCGCCGCCTTCCCGAGCAGCAGCGCCGCGAGGACCGGCTCGCCGACCGCCTCGACCACCCGGTCGGTGAGCGCCTGCGCCAGCTCCAGCTCGGCCGTCGCGAACTCCACCGCCTCCGCCACCCGCCCGAGCTCGATCAGCGAGACCACCGTGTGGAGCCGGTTCGCCGCCTCGTGGGCCTGCGAGCGCAGCGCCTCGGTGAACCCGCGCTGGGAGTCCAACTCCCCGGACAGCGCCTGGAGTTCGGTGCGGTCGCGGAGGGTCACGACGGTGCCCCGGCGCTCCCCGCCCACCACCGGGCGGGTGTTGACGACGAGGACCCGCGCGTCCGTCAGATGGGTCTCGTCGACCCGGGGCTCCGAGGAGAGCAGCGCCCCCGTCAGCGGGGCCGGAAGGCCGAGCTCCGCCGCGGGCCGGCCCACCACCCCCTCGTCGAGGCCGAGGAGTTCGCGCGCCCCGTCGTTGATGAGCGCGATCCTGCGCCGCCCGTCCAGCATCACGAGCCCCTCCCGCACCGCGTGCAGCGCGGCCTCGTGGTAGTCGTGCATCCGGCTGAGCTCGGTGGCGTTCATCCCGTGGGTGTGCCGCCGCAGCCGCGCGTTGATCACATACGTGCCGGCGCCGCCGAGCGCGAGCGCCGCGCCCGCCATCCCGAGCAGCGCGGTCACCTGCTCCCGTACCTGCGCGCTGATCCGCTCGATGGTGATGCCCGCGCTGACCAGGGCCACCACCCGCCCCTCGGAGAGGACCGGCGTGATCGTCCGCACCGACGGGCCGAGGGTCCCCGGATACGTCTCCGAGAAGGTCTCGCCGCGCAGCGCCGGCTCGATGTGGCCGAGGTAGTGCGCCCCGATCCGGTCGGGCTCCGGGTGCGTCCACCGGGTGCCGTCCGGCGCCATGATCACCACGAAGGCGAGGTCCGCCCGCCGCCGGAGCTCCTCCGCGTACGGCTGGAGCGCGGCGGACGGCGCGTCCGAGCGCGCGGCGGCCCGCACGGACGGCGAGCCCGCGACGGCCGTCGCGGCGGCGGTCGCCTGCCGGCGCGCGGTCTCCTCGGCCTGCGCCCGGTCCGTGAGGTACGCGAAGACCGCGCACCCCGCCACGACCGCGGCCATCAGCACGACCTGCATGGCGAAGAGCTGGCCGGCCAGGCTGCGGGGCCGCGGCCGGGGGAGGGGGCGGAGGAGCGGGAGACGCATGCGTGCAAGTGTGCACGCCGGGATTTGCTCCCGCGCATCGCGTTCCCGAATCGTTCTCCGCGGACGCGGCGGGCACACGTTTCGGCCATGAACGAAACGCACGCAACGGTGACCCCGGTCACAGGCTGATGGATAGTCGCGGAGTCCACCGGGACGTGGACGCCCCCCATCAGCGCGAGGAGGACCCCGTGGCCGCACGCCGGGACCGCACCCACTATCTGTATCTGGCCGTGATCGGCGCCGTCCTGCTCGGCATCGGCGTCGGCTTCCTCGCCCCCGGCGTGGCCGTCGAGCTGAAGCCGCTCGGCACCGGCTTCGTGAACCTCATCAAGATGATGATCTCGCCGATCATCTTCTGCACGATCGTGCTGGGCGTCGGCTCGGTCCGCAAGGCCGCCAAGGTCGGCGCCGTCGGCGGCCTCGCGCTCGGCTACTTCCTGGTGATGTCGACCGTCGCACTCGCGATCGGTCTCGTCGTCGGCAACCTCCTGGAGCCCGGTTCCAGCCTCCACCTCACCAAGGAGCTGGCCGAGGCCGGAGCCAAGCAGGCGGAGGGGGCGAGCGAGGGCACCGCCGACTTCCTGCTCGGGATCATCCCGAAGACCCTGGTCTCCGCCTTCACCGAGGGCGAGGTCCTCCAGACCCTGCTCGTCGCCCTCCTCGCGGGCTTCGCGCTCCAGGCGATGGGCTCGGCCGGCGAGCCGGTGCTCCGCGGCATCGGCCACATCCAGCGGCTCGTCTTCCGCATCCTCTCCATGATCATGTGGGCGGCCCCGGTCGGCGCCTTCGGCGCCATCGCCGCCGTGGTCGGCGCCACCGGCCTCGACGCCCTGAAGTCGCTCGCCGTCATCATGATCGGCTTCTACCTGACCTGCGCCCTCTTCGTCTTCGTCGTCCTCGGCGCGCTGCTCCGGCTGGTCGCCGGGGTCAATATCTGGTCGCTCCTGAAGTACCTGGGCCGCGAGTTCCTGCTGATCCTCTCGACCTCCTCCTCCGAGTCGGCGCTGCCCCGCCTGATCGCGAAGATGGAGCACCTGGGCGTCTCCAAGCCGGTCGTCGGCATCACCGTCCCCACCGGCTACTCCTTCAACCTCGACGGCACCGCCATCTACCTCACGATGGCCTCGCTCTTCGTCGCCGAGGCGATGGGCGACCCGCTCTCGGTCGGCGAGCAGATCTCCCTCCTCGTCTTCATGATCATCGCCTCGAAGGGCGCCGCCGGCGTCACCGGCGCCGGTCTCGCCACCCTCGCCGGCGGCCTCCAGTCGCACCGCCCCGACCTGGTCGACGGCGTCGGCCTGATCGTCGGCATCGACCGCTTCATGAGCGAGGCCCGCGCCCTCACCAACTTCGCCGGCAACGCCGTCGCCACCGTCCTGGTCGGGACCTGGACGAAGGAGATCGACCGGACACGGGTGACGGAGGTCCTGGCGGGGAAGTTCCCCTTCGACGAGAAGAGACTCGCCGACAGTCACGCCGACCACGCCGACCACCACGCCGGGCCCGCCGACCACGCCCCGGCCGCCGACCCCACCCCCGTACCCGACCAGCGCGACCAGGGCGAGGAGCGCGCCCGCACCGGAGTCTGACCCCCACCGAACCTCCTCCCGGGACCCGGGCCTTGAGCCGGATCCGGGCACCGGGAGGAACCCGCCCCGTGACGAAGGCCCTTGACACCGTCAAGGGCCTCCGCGTGAGAATGGGGCTCCTCGCGTCGCGTGTCGGTCCGCGCTCGAAAGCGGAGACATGGAGGCAAGAGAACAGTAGGGATGGCAGTTGCCTCTCGACTTCAACACCCCGGTCATCGACGAATTCCGCACCCACGCCGGACGCCTCGGCGGCCCCTTCGAGGGCTGGGTGCTCCTGCTCCTCACCACCACCGGCGCCAGGTCCGGGAAAGAACACACCACTCCGCTCGGATTCGCCGAGGACGGCGACCGGCTGCTCGTCGTCGGCTCGGCCGGCGGCTCCGACCGCCACCCGGACTGGTACCGCAACGTCCTCGTCAACCCCACGGTGACCGTGGAGCTGGGCGCGGACACCTGGCAGGCCACCGCCGTCGCCGCGACCGGCGCCGAGCGGGACGCGCTCTTCGCCAAGGTCGTCGCCGTCGCCCCCGGCTACGCCGACTACCAGAAGGCGACGAGCCGGGTCCTGCCCGTCGTCGTCCTCCACCGGATCCCGGACGACGACTACACCCCGCCGGACCGGCTCGACGCCCTCGCCGACGAGCTGGTGAAGGTCCACGACCGGCTGCGCGACGAACTCGCCGCCCTCGCCGAGGGCCTCGCCGCTCCGGGCACCGCCGAGCTGACGGTGGAGCTGCGCCGCCACTGCCTGGCCTTCTGCTCGGGACTCGCCCGGCACCACGGCGGCGAGGACGCCGGCCTCTTCCCGTACCTGGCCCGTGCATTCCCCGGGAAGGCCGAGGTCTTCGAGCGGCTCCACGCGGAACACGCCACCGTCTCCCGCGCGCTCGACGGCCTGCGGGAACTGCTCGCCCGGGTCGACGAGACGGGGCCGGAGCGGCTGCGGCCCGAATTCGAGCGGCTGCGGGCGGAACTGGAGACCCACTTCGCGTACGAGGAGGCCGAGGTCGTCCCCCTCCTGAGGGCGCCCGTGCCAGACTCGGCCGCATGAACCATGATCACGACGAGGCGGGGCTGACCGTCGGGGACCGCGACCCGGACCTGGCGGAACTCCTGGACCGGGGCCTCGACGCGTACAACTTCGCGGCCACCGGGACCACCGCCGAGGACCAGGGCGGGCTGTCCGTGCGGGCGCGGGACCCGGCGACGGGCGAGACCGTCGGCGGGCTGACCGCCTGGACGTGGGGCGGACTGCTCGGCATCGAGATGCTGTGGGTGCACGAGGAGCACCGCCGGGACGGCTGGGGGAGCAGGCTGCTGCGCGCGGCCGAGGCCGAGGCGCGCCGGCGCGGCTGCGACCGCGTGACCGTCTCCTCCTTCACCTTCCAGGCCCCGGACTTCTACCGGCGGCACGGCTACGCGGAGACCGGCCGCACGCTCGGCATCCCGGGCGGCGCGGAGGACGTCCACTTCTACAAGAGCCTGGGCTAGGGCCTGCCCGGCGGCCGAGGGCCGGACCCCGTGGGGTCCGGCCCTTCGTCATGCGCGGCCTCCGGCGCTTGACTTCTCCCGGGGACGTGACGATACGATACGTCTCGTCTCGTTGGGTTGGACGGAAGGGGAGCGGCATGACGCGCGAACGATGGGTGGACGTGGAGTCCGGCGTACGGCTCTGGGCCGAGGAGCAGGGCGACCCCGGCCTGCCTCCGCTGCTCCTGGTCATGGGGGCGCAGGCCTCCGGGCTCGCCTGGCCCGACGGGCTCGTGGAGCGGCTCGCCGCCCGGCACCGGGTGATCCGCTACGACCACCGGGACACCGGCCGCTCCACCTGGGCCTTCGACGAGAAGCCCTACCCGCTCTCCCGGCTCGCCGAGGACGCCGTCGCCGTCCTGGACGCGTGCGGCGTCGAGCGGGCCCATGTGGTCGGCATGTCACTGGGCGGACTGCTCACCCAGCTGCTGGTCGCCGACCATCCCGGCCGGCTGCTCAGCGCGACCGTCATCGGCACCACCGCGCTGAGCGCGACCCCCTACACCGCCCCGGACGGGACCCGGACCCCGGTCGAGGAGCTGCCCGGCCCCTCCGCCGCGCTGATGGAGCTGTGGTCCCGGCCGGCGCGGGAGCGGGACCTGGAGGAGGAGCTGGACGCCCGGGTCGCGCACTGGCGGGTCCTCGCCGGCGACGTCCTGCCCTTCGACGCGGAGTGGTTCCGCGCGCAGGAGCGCCGGATCGTCGCCCACACCGGGCACCACGTCCCCGGTACCGCCCACGCCCGCGCCGACTACTCGGACCTCGTCCGTACGGAACGGCTCGCCGCCACCGAGGTCCCCACCCTGGTGATCTCCGCTCCGGCCGAGCCGGTCGCCCCGGCGCCGCACGCCGAGCACCTCGTCCAGGTGATCCGGGGCGCCCGGCTCGCCGGGATCCCCGGCATGGGCCACGCCCTTCCGCCGGAGGTCCACGACCCGCTCGCGAAGGAGATCCTGCGCCACGCCGAAAGCGCCTGACGGCATGAAAAAACCCCGGCTGAATTGACAGTCGGGGTGGTGCGGCGCCTATATTGGTGAATTCCGTGTGCCCGTTCGCGACACCGTCAGGACGAATGTCGTAACGAATTCACGGAGCATTTCACTAAAGGCACTGTATCGCGCTGGGAGTCGAATTGTCAACCGAGCCAATTCGGGACGAGCAGAAATTCATCACCTCGCTCTACGCGCGGCTCGACGACCTGAGGGACCGGGCCGAGGCCGCCGTGGGCGAGGCGCTCAGGACGTCCGGGACCGGGAGCGCGCAGTCGCGCCTGGAGCGGGACATCCTGGTCGCCGAGCAGTCCGGGCTGCTCGCCGCCTTCAACGCCGGGGAGACCGGGCTCTGCTTCGGCCGGCTCGTCTTCAAGGACGGCCGTGACCACCACATCGGCCGCATCGGGCTGCGCGAGGACGACCCGCTCCGCACCCCGCTGGTGGTCGACTGGCGCGCCGAGATCGCCCGCCCCTTCTACCTCGCCACCGGCCACGAGCCCATGGGCCTCACCCGCCGCCGGCACATCGCCACGAAGGGCCGCGAGGTCGTCTCGCTCCACGACGAGGTCCTCGACCTCGCCGACCGCAGCCGCTCCGGGCACGAGGGCCGGGACGCCGACGAGGTCCTCCTCGCCGCGCTCGACGCCGCCCGCACCGGCCGGATGCACGACATCGTGCAGACCATCCAGGCCGAGCAGGACGCCATCATCCGCTCCCCGCACCACGGCGTCCTCGTCGTCGAGGGCGGCCCCGGCACCGGCAAGACCGCCGTCGCCCTGCACCGGGCCGCGTACCTCCTCTACGCCCACCGCGAGCAGCTCGCCAAGCGCGCCGTCCTCATCGTCGGCCCCAACCCGGCCTTCCTCGGCTACATCGGCAACGTGCTGCCCTCGCTCGGCGAGACCGGCGTCCTCCTCGCCACCCCCGGCGAGCTGTACCCCGGCGTCCGCGCCACCGGCACGGACACCCCGCGCGCCGCCGCCGTGAAGGGCGACGTCCGGATGGCCGACGCCCTCGCCGGGGCCGTACGCGACCGGCAGCAGGTCCCCGAGCGCGGGGCGCCGCTCGTCGTCCCGCACGAGGACGGCGACCTCGTCATCGACTGGGACATGGCCCTGGAGGCCCGCCACAAGGCCCGTGAGACCGCCCTGCCGCACAACCTCGCCCGCCCCTACTTCGCCTTCCGGATCCTCGACGCGCTCGCCGCGCAGCTCGCCGACCGGATCGGCGCCGACCCCTACGGCGGCCCGAACTTCCTCGGCCCCGACGACATCGCGCTGCTCGCCAAGGGCATCGCCGCCAACGCGGACGTGCACGCCGCCATCGACGGGCTCTGGCCGGAACTGACCCCCGAGGCCTTCCTCGCCGACTACCTCGCCGAGCCCACCCACCTCCCCGAGGAGGACGCGGCGGCGATCCGGCGCGACGGCGGCGCGTGGACCCCGGGCGACGTACCGCTCCTCGACGAGGCGGCCGAACTCCTCGGCCACGACGACTCCGCCGAGCGGGCCGCGCAGGAGGCCGAGCGGCAGCGGCAGGTGCAGTACGCGCAGGGCGTCCTCGACGTCTCCTTCGCCTCCCGCACCTACGAGTTCGAGGACAAGGAGGAGCTCGACGAGGACGCCTCCGAGGTGCTGTCCGCGCACGACATCATCGACGCGGAGCGGTTCGCCGAGCGCCACGAGGAGGCCGACCACCGCACCGCCGCCGAGCGGGCCGCCGCCGACCGCACCTGGGCCTTCGGCCACATCATCGTCGACGAGGCGCAGGAGCTGTCCGCCATGCTGTGGCGGCTCCTGATGCGCCGCAGCCCCACCCGCTCCATGACCCTCGTCGGAGACCCGGCGCAGACCGGCGACCCGGCCGGCGTCGGCGCGTGGGAGCGGATCCTCGCCCCGTACGTGGAGGACCGCTGGCAGCACGTGCGGCTGGGGGTCAACTACCGCACGCCCGCCGAGATCATGGCGGTCGCGGCCGCCGTGCGCCGCGAGGACGACCCGGCCTTCGAGCCGCCGGGATCGGTCCGCTCCACCGGCGTCGAGCCCTGGGACCGCGCGGTCGAGGACCCGGTGAAGGAGACCGCGGACGCGGTCGCCGCCGAGCTCCGCGCCGAGGGCCGGCTCGCGGTGATCGCCCCGCCGGAGCTGCTGCCCGCCCTGGTCGAGGCGCTCCCCGAGGCCTCGTACGGGCCGAAGCCCGACCTCACCAGCCCGGTGGTCCTCCTCGACCCCCGCCAGGCGAAGGGCCTCGAATTCGACACGGTCCTCGTCGTCGACCCGGACGGCATCCGGGCCGGCGCCCCGCACGGCACGAACGACCTGTACGTGGCGCTGACCCGGGCCACCCAGCGGCTCGGGATCGTCCGGCGGGCCTGAGGACCGTCAGGCCCGCCGGACGCCCGTCACGCGGGGCGGAGCCAGACCGTCGCGAGCGGCGGCAGCGTCGTCCGGACGCTCGCCGACCGCCCGTGCCACGGCACCGACTCGGTCTTCACCGGGTCGGTGCCGACCACGTCCGAACCTCCGTACCGGGCCGCGTCCGTGTTCAGCACCTCGCCCCAGGCGGCGAAGGCGTCCGGCACGCCGAGCCGGTAGTCGTGCCGGACGACGGGGGAGAAGTTGCAGACCGCGAGGAGCGGCGAGCCGAAGGCGTCGTAGCGGAGGAAGGCGAGGACGTTGTCGTCGGCGGCGTCCCCGACCACCCACTGGAAGCCCTCCGGCACGGTGTCCCGCTCCCACAGCGAGGGCGTCGCCGTGTACACCCGGTTCAGGTCCCGCACCAGGTCCTTCACGCCCCGGTGGTCGGCCTCCGCCCCGTACTCCGGGTCGAGCAGCCACCACTCGGGCCCGTGGTCCGCCGACCACTCCGAGCCCTGCGCGAACTCCTGCCCCATGAAGAGGAGCTGCTTGCCGGGGTGGGCCCACATGAAGCCCAGGTAGGCGCGGTGGTTGGCGCGCCGCTGCCACCAGTCGCCGGGCATCTTCGACACCAGCGCCCGCTTGCCGTGCACCACCTCGTCGTGCGAGATCGGCAGGATGTAGTTCTCGCTGTACGCGTACACCATCGAGAAGGTCATCTCGTGGTGGTGGTACTTGCGGTGCACCGGCTCCTTCTCCATGTACTGGAGCGAGTCGTGCATCCAGCCCATGTTCCACTTCATGCCGAAGCCGAGCCCGCCGTGACCGCCCGGCCCGACCAGGTCCGTCGCCCGCGTCACGCCGTCCCAGGCGGTCGACTCCTCGGCGAAGGTGACGATCCCGGGGCAGCGGCGGTAGACGGTGGCGTTCATCTCCTGGAGGAAGGCGACCGCGTCGAGGTTCTCCCGGCCGCCGTACTCGTTCGGCAGCCACTCGCCGTACTCGCGGGAGTAGTCCAGGTAGAGCATCGACGCGACCGCGTCCACGCGCAGGCCGTCGACGTGGAACTCCTGGCACCAGTACACCGCGTTGGCGACCAGGAAGTTGCGCACCTCCTTGCGGCCGTAGTCGAACTCCAGGGTCCCCCAGTCCGGGTGGTGCGAGCGGCGCGGGTCCTCGTGCTCGTACAGCGGCCGCCCGTCGAACTCGGCCAGCGCCCAGTCGTCCTTCGGGAAGTGCGCCGGCACCCAGTCCATGAGGACGCCGATCCCGGCCCGGTGCAGCGCGTCCACCAGGAACTTGAAGTCGTCCGGGGTGCCGAGGCGGGCCGTCGGCGCGTAGAAGCCGGTGACCTGGTAACCCCAGGAGCCGCCGAAGGGGTGCTCGGTGACGGGCATGAACTCGACGTGGGTGAAGCCGAGTTCACGCACGTAGGCGGGCAGCTCGTCGGCGAGCTGACGGTAGCTCAGGCCGGGCCGCCAGGACGGCAGATGGAGCTCGTACACCGAGATCGGCGCCTCGTGCGGCGGCCGGGCCCCGCGCCGCGCCATCCACTCCTCGTCGCTCCACGCGTAGTGCGACTCGGTGACGATCGAGGCGGTGTCCGGGGGGCACTCGGTGCGGCGGGCCATCGGGTCGGCGCGGACGGTGTGGGAGCCGTCGGGCCGCGTGATGTCGTACTTGTAGACGGCCCCCTCCCCGATGCCGGGGACGAACAGCTCCCACACTCCGGTGGACCCCAGCGAGCGCATCGGCAGGCCGGTGCCGTCCCAGTGCGTGAAGTCGCCGGTGACGCGGACGCCGCGGGCGTTCGGCGCCCAGACGGCGAAGCGGGTGCCGGTGACGCCGCCGTGCGTCATCACCCTCGACCCCAGCGCCGTCCACAGCTCCTCGTGCCGGCCCTCGCCGATCAGGTGCAGGTCGAGGTCGCCGAGCGACGGCAGATGCCGGTACGGATCCTGTACGGCGAGCTCGTCGTCCCCGTACCGCACGCGGAGCTCGTACGCCGGGACCTTCCGCAGCAGCGGCACGAACGCGGAGAACAACCCGTCGCCCTCGTCGTCCAGTTCGACCCTCCGCCCCTTCGGCAGCACGGCCGTCACCCCGCCCGCCCACGGGCGCAGCGCCCGGATGACGACCCCGCCCTTCACCGGGTGCGCGCCGAGGAGGGCGTGCGGGTCGTGATGCTCGCCGGCGAGCAGCCGCGCGCGCTCGCCGGGGTCGAGAGGGGGCGCTGTGCGGGGCGTCTTGGCGGTCACCGGTGGCCTCCAGAAAGCTCGGAATGTGTACGAACATGTCAACACCCCCACAACCCCCCCGGAAACTCCGCCGAACGGGCCATGTCCCGCCCCGCACCCCCGTGTGGGCGCCGCGCCGGCGGAGTCGGGCACCGTGGTGGTGCCGGGTCATGGGGGTGTGGCGAGGCGGTGGATGGCGGAGAGGGGGACGGGGAGCCAGTCGGGGCGGTGGCGGGCCTCGTAGACGACCTCGTACACCGCCTTGTCCGTCTCGTAGGCGCGGAGCAGCGCCGGGTCCGTCCGCGGATCCGCGCCCGCGACCTCCGCGTATCCCGTGCAGTACGCCGCCCGGCACCGCGCCGCCCACTCCGCGTTCCAGGGCCGGTGGGTGCGCGCCGCGTAGTCGAAGGAGCGCAGCATGCCCGCGACGTCGCGGACCGTCGGCTGCGGGCGGCGCCGTTCTTCGAGGGGCTTGGCCGGCTCGCCCTCGAAGTCGATGACGGCCCATCCGCCGTCCGAGCCGCGCAGCGTCTGCCCGAGGTGCAGGTCGCCGTGGATCCGCTGTACCGTGCCCGCCCCCTCCGCGTCGCCCGCCGCCGCGAAGACCGCCCGCAGCCCGGGGACGTACGGCAGCAGCGCGGGGACGGCCTGCGCGGCGGCGTGCAGCCGCCGGTCCATCGCGGCGGCGAGGCCCTCCGTCTCGGCGCGTTCGAGCCGCTGCGTGGGCAGGGCCGCGGCGAGCGCGAGGTGCACCTCGGCGGTGGCCCGCCCGAGGGCCCGCGCCTCCGTGGTGAACTCCCGTCCGGCCGCGAGCGCGTCGAGCGCGAGCCGCCACCCGTCGCGGGAGTCGCGGAGGTACGGCTGGAGCACGCCGAGCGTCGCCGCCCCCGACTCGAACCAGGCGACGGGCGCCGGGACGCGGGCGCAGCCGGCCTGCCCGAGCGCCAGGGGCAGTTCGAGGTCGGGATTGGCGCCGGGGCTGACCCGGCGGAAGATCTTCAGGATGTACGCGTCGCCGAACACCAGCGAGGAGTTGGACTGTTCGGCGTCGAGGACCCGCGGCGCGAGCGCCCCGGGCAGCGCGCGGGTCGCGTGGAAGCGGAGCGGGCCGGTGCGGCCGGGCGTGCGCAGCCGCTCGTACAGGAGCCCGGCGAGGCGCGGGTCCCGCAGCCCTTCGTAGACGGCGCGGCCGGCGAGCGGGCCCTGCCGGACGCGTCCGATGAGGGCGGGCGCGAGGCGCGGCGGCAGCTGGGTCCGTACGCCGAGGAGGAGTTGGTAGCAGTCGGCGGGTTCTCCGGCGGGGCGGCCGGGCTGTTCGACCCGGAGCAGGAGGTGGAGGAGTCCGGGGCCGGCGCCGTCCAGGGGCAGCAGCTCGGTGGCCGCGTCCAGCGTGAATCCGGTGACCCGGCGCCCCTTGCCCGCGAACCAGCGCTGCCGGGGCAGCCATTCGTGGAGCAGGGGTGTCAGGGACGGAAGGAGGGCGTCCGGGGCCCGGGTGGTGGATGCGGCGGTCTCCGGCATGGCATCGCGTCCTTTCCCCGGGGTGCGCACAGGGCTGTCGTAAGTGTTCAAATGCGCAGATTGTCCCGGATGGCGGCTTGGGCTGTCCGGATGAGCGGGACGTGTCGGAAAGGGAAGATCCATATGGATGGGGCGGGATGGACCCGGATGGGGGTGGTTCGTGTGTGGGACACAGTTCCCAGAGTGGGACGGAGGAAACCGTCCCACCCCGGCGGAGGCCGAAACGGCTCCCGTCAACTCCGCTTCATGCGGAACCAGTAGAAGCCGTGGCCCGCCAGCGTCAGCAGGTACGGCAGCTCGCCGACCGCGGGGAACTCCACCCCGCCGATCAGCTCCACCGGCCGCATCCCGGCGAAACGCCGCAGGTCCAGCTCGGTCGGCTGGGCGTGCCGCGAGAAGTTGTTCACGCACAGGACCAGGTCGTCGTCATCCTCGCGGAGGAAGGCGAGCACCGCCGCGTTGGAGGACGGCAGTTCGGTGTAGGTCCCCGTCCCGAAGGCACGGTTCTGCTTACGGATCTCGATCATCCGCTTCGTCCAGTGCAGCAGTGAGGACGGCGAGGCCATCCCCGCCTCCACATTGGTCACCTGGTAGCCGTGGACCGGGTCCATGATGGCCGGCAGGTAGAGGCGGCCCGGGTCGCAGGAGGAGAAGCCGGCGTTCCGGGCCGGGGTCCACTGCATCGGGGTGCGCACCCCGTCCCGGTCGCCGAGCCAGATGTTGTCGCCCATGCCGATCTCGTCGCCGTAGTACAGCACCGGGGAGCCCGGCAGCGAGAAGAGCAGCGCGGTGAACAGCTCCATCTGCTTGCGGTCGTTGTCGAGGAGCGGGGCGAGCCGCCGCCGGATGCCGATGTTGGCCCGCATCCGCGGGTCCTTGGCGTACTCGGCGTACATGTAGTCCCGCTCCTCGTCCGTGACCATTTCGAGGGTGAGCTCGTCGTGGTTGCGGAGGAAGATGCCCCACTGGCAGCCGGAGGGGATCTCCGGCGTCTTCGCCAGGATCTCGGAGATCGGGTGGCGCGACTCGCGCCGCACGGCCATGAAGATCCGCGGCATGACCGGGAAGTGGAAGGCCATGTGGCACTCGTCGCCGCCGGAGCGGAAGTCGCCGAAGTAGTCGACGACGTCCTCGGGCCACTGGTTGGCCTCGGCGAGCAGCACCGTGTCCGGGTAGTGGTCGTCGATCTCCTTGCGGACCCGCTTGAGGAAGGTGTGGGTCTCCGGCAGGTTCTCGCAGTTGGTGCCCTCCCGCTGGTACAGGTAGGGCACCGCGTCGAGCCGGAAGCCGTCGATCCCCAGGTCGAGCCAGAACTTCAGCGCCGACAGGATCTCCTCCTGCACGGCCGGGTTCTCGTAGTTGAGGTCCGGCTGGTGCGAGAAGAAGCGGTGCCAGTAGTACTGCTTGCGGACCGGGTCGAAGGTCCAGTTGGAGGTCTCCGTGTCGACGAAGATGATCCGGGCGTCCTGGTACTGCTTGTCGTCGTCGGCCCAGACGTAGTAGTCGCCGTACGGTCCCTCCGGGTCGCGCCGCGACTCCTGGAACCACGGGTGCTGGTCGCTGGTGTGGTTCATGACGAAGTCGATGATCACGCGCATCCCGCGCTGGTGCGCCGCGTCCACGAACTCCACGAAGTCGGCGATGTCGCCGAACTCGGGGAGGACCGAGGTGTAGTCGGCGACGTCGTATCCGCCGTCGCGCAGCGGGGACTTGAAGAACGGCGGCAGCCACAGGCAGTCCACGCCGAGCCACTGGAGGTAGTCCAGGCGGGACGTGATGCCCTTCAGGTCGCCGACGCCGTCGCCGTTGCTGTCCTGGAAGGACCGGACGAGGACCTCGTAGAAGACGGCCCGCTTGAACCAGTCGGGGTCGAGGTCCTTGGCGGGCGTGGACTCGAAGGTGTCGGGGACGGGATCGTTGACGGTCATGAGGTGGGTGACCCTCCGGTCTGCGGGGACGGTCGCAGGACGAGCACGTGCGCGGGCGTGACGCCCGGTTCCAGACGCACGTAGGCGTTCCTGCCCCAGTGATAGGTGTGGCCGGTGAGCTCGTCGCGCACCGGCACGGTCTCGTGCCAGCCGAGGCCGAGTTCCGGCATGTTCAACGAGACCGTCGCCTCCTGGGTGTGGTGCGGGTCGAGGTTGACGACCACCAGAACGGTGTTCGAACCCTCCTTCTTGGAGTACGCGATCACCTGCGGGTTGTCGGTGTCGTGGAAGGTGAGGTTCCGCAGCCGGCGGAGCGCCGGGTGACGGCGCCGGATCCGGTTCAGGGCGGTGATCAGCGGGGTGATCGTCGCGCCCGCCCGCTCCGCCGACTCCCAGTCGCGGGGCTTGAGTTGGTACTTCTCCGAGTCCAGGTACTCCTCGCTGCCCGCGCGCAGCGGCGTGTTCTCGCACAGCTCGTACCCGGCATAGATCCCCCAGGTCGGCGAGAGCGTCGCCGCGAGCACCGCGCGCGCCTCGAAGGCCGGCCGGCCGCCCTCCTGGAGGTAGGCGTGCAGGATGTCCGGGGTGTTCACGAAGAGGTTGGGCCGCATCTGTGCCGCCAGGTCCCCGGACAGCTCCGTGAGGTACTCGGTCAGCTCGTCCTTGGAGTTCCGCCACGTGAAGTACGTGTAGGACTGCTGGAAGCCGATCGCGCCGAGGGTCCGCATCATCGCCGGACGGGTGAAGGCCTCCGCCAGGAAGATCACGTCCGGGTCCTGTGCGTTGACCTCCCCGATCACCCGCTCCCAGAACACCACGGGCTTGGTGTGCGGGTTGTCCACCCGGAAGATCCGCACCCCGTGGTCCATCCAGTGCCGCAGCACCCGCACGGTCTCGGCGACGATCCCGTCCATGTCCTTGTCGAACGCGATCGGATAGATGTCCTGGTACTTCTTCGGCGGGTTCTCCGCGTAGGCGATCGAGCCGTCCGGCCGGTGGCGGAACCACTCCGGGTGCTTCTCCACCCACGGGTGGTCCGGCGAGCACTGGAGCGCGAAGTCCAGCGCGACCTCCAGGCGCAGCTCGCGGGCCCGGGCCACGAAGGCGTCGAAGTCCTCGATCGTGCCCAGGTCCGGGTGGACCGCGTCGTGCCCGCCCTCCGGCGAGCCGATCGCCCACGGCACGCCGACGTCGCTCGGGGACGCCGACAGGGAGTTGTTGGGGCCCTTGCGGTGGGTCTCGCCGATCGGGTGGACCGGCGGCAGGTAGACCACGTCGAAGCCCATCGCCGCGATGGCCGGGAGCCGTTCGGCCGCGGTGCGGAAACTCCCCGGAACCGTACGGCCCTTGACCTTCCGCACGCCCTCCGAGCGCGGGAAGAACTCGTACCAGGCGCCGTACAGGGCCCGCTCCCGCTCCACCCGGAGCGGGAACGCCGGCGAGGCGGAGACCAGTTCGCGCAGCGGATGCCGCTCCAGGGTCTCCGTCACCCGCGGCGCGAGCGCGGCGGCGAGACGCGCGGCCGCCGGCCGGGACTCGTCGCGCAGCGCGTCGGCCGCCGCGAGCACCGCCTCACGGCCGCCGCCCTTCTTCGGGACGCCCTTCGCGGCCCGCTCGTGCAGCTCCGCGCCCTCGGCCAGGACGAGTTCGGAGTCGATCCCGGCCGGGATCTTGATTTTTGCCGCGTGGCGCCAGGTCGCCAGCGGGTCGCTCCACGCCTCGACGGTGTACGTCCACGGCCCCTCGGCGTCCGGGGTGACCTCGGCACCCCAGCGGTCGGAGCCCTCGGCCAGCTCGCGCATCGGGGTCCACGGCCCCGGACGGCCCGTCGGGCCGGTGAGTACGACATTGGCGGCGACCGCGTCGTGGCCCTCGCGGAAGACGGTCGCCGACACCACGAAGGTCTCGCCGGCCACCGCCTTCGCGGGGCGCCGGCCGCAGTCGACCAGCGGGCGGACGTCCAGTACGGGAATGCGTCCCATGAGCGGATTCACAGCATCACCTGACGGTTTACGGGGGTGCGGGTGGTGGTGCGCTCTTTCTAGCCGCGCCGGAGGCCGGGGGGAGGACGGCATCGCCGCGCCCCTCCGCGTTCACTCGGATGGCGGGCCCACAGGGATGAAGCAGGGGTACGAAGACGGGTGCGAGGACGGGGACGGGACGGGTACGGGGACGGGACGGCGGGGAGGGATTCGGGGGAGTACCCGGGGAGCTTCCCCGGGTTCACGCGTGGGCAATCCGGCCCTTTGTTAACTACTAGGGCGTAGGGGGTGAGGCAAGGCGCGAGTCGGCCGAAACCCGCCGGTGCCGCGGGACGGACGGATCCCCCGTCGCCCTCGCTACGCTGACGCTCCGTCGTCACCGACCGCGGAAGGTGCGTGACCCATGGACGCCGTCGCCGCCCGGGCCGTGCTGCACTACGTGCTGGAGGGCCGGTGCCGGATCGCCGCCACCGGCGCTGCCCCCCTCGAACCCGCGCGCGGCGAGCTGGTCCTGCTGCCCGCCGCCGCCCGCCACCGCGTCCTCCCCGCCCCCGCGGACCAGGGCGTCCCGGCCCGGCCGCCCGACGTCCCCGACAGCCCCGGCAGCCCCGACGGCCCCGCCGCACGGGTCGCCGTTCTCGACGGTCCCGGGCCGCCCGCCCGGCTGCTGAGCCTCCGGACCGGATACGACCGGCGGGCCGTCACCCCGCTCGTCGCCGCCCTGCCCCGGGCCGTCCTGCTCGCACGGGACCAGGTCGAGGGGGCGCCGCTGCTCCGCGACAACCTCCGGCTGCTCGCCGCTCCCGGACGGCGGGCCGGACCCGGCGACCGGCTGCTCGCCCTGCGGGCGTTCGAGGCGGCCCTCGCCCTCGCCGCCACCGCGCCCCGCCCGCCGGACGGCCCGTACCCCCACCCCGGCATCGGCCGCGCGGTCGCCGCCGTCGAGACCCGCTACGCCGAGCCGTGGACCGTGGTCACCCTCGCCCGGGAGGCCGGGATGTCCCGCTCCGCCTTCACCGCCGCCTTCCGCGAGGCCGTCGGCACTTCCCCGGCCCGCCATCTGACGGCCCGCCGGATACGGGAGGCGGCCCGGCTGCTCGCCGGGACCGGGCTTCCCCAGTCGGCCGTGCCCGCCCGCGTCGGCTATCGCAGCCGCGTCGGCTTCCACCTCGCCTTCCGCACCGCCTACGGCATGACCCCGGGCGAGTACCGGGCCGCGGCGCCCCGCAGGGCGTGACCTCGGCCCCGCCGCGACCGGCGGCCGATCTGATGTAATCGTGCCCGGCGTCCACGGGGCGGCGCCGGGGACGGGGGCGGACTCTTGCAAGCGCTGGACGGTTCGGATCCGCGGCAGGTGGGGCGGTACCGGATTCTCGCGCGCCTCGGGGCGGGCGGAATGGGGCGCGTCTACCTGGGGCGGTCCACCAGCGGCCGGATGGTCGCCGTCAAGGTGGTGCGCGCCGAACTCGCCGAAGACCCCGAGTTCCAGCGCCGGTTCGTCCGCGAGGTGGAGGCCGCCCGGCGGGTCACCGGCTTCTTCACCGCGGCCGTGGTCGACGCCGACCCCCTGGGCTCGCCCCCCTGGCTCGCCACCGCCTACGTCCCCGGCCTGCCGCTGGAGGCGGCGGTGCGCACCCACGGGGCGTGGCCCCGGCGCTCGCTGCTCTACCTGGGGGCGGGACTGGTCGAGGCCCTGGAGGCCATCCACGGCACGGGGCTGATCCACCGTGACCTGAAGCCGTCGAACGTGCTGATCGCCGCCGACGGCCCCCGGGTCATCGACTTCGGCATCTCGATCATCGGCGAGTCGAGCGTCCTGACGCAGGCGGGGATGGTGATCGGCACCCCCGGCTTCATGTCGCCCGAGCAGGTCGCGGGCACCACCGTCGGCCCGGCCGCCGACGTGTTCTCGCTGGGCGCGGTGCTGGCCTTCGCGGCCACGGGAGCCGGGCCGTTCGGGACCGGCTCCGCGCACTCGGTGAACTTCCGCGCCGTCTACGGCGAGCCCGACCTGCGCCTGCTGCCGCCCGGGACGGACCTGATCGGCCGCTGCCTGGAGAAGGACCCCGCCCGACGGCCCACCGTGCCGGAGCTGCTCGCGGAGTTCGCGGGACTGCTCGGCGAGGGCAGCGGCCACACCTACGGCGGAGGGCCGGCGAAGGAGACCCACTGGCTGCCGGACGCGGTGGCGACGGCCCTCGGCGAAGCGGGCGGCGCCGTCGGGCCGGCCGCCGATCCCGGGCCCGCGCCGGCCACGCCGTCGCCCACGCGGCCCTCGGCGGACCCCTCGGCGGGCACCGCCGCCAGGCCCGACCCCCGCGTCCCGCTCGTGAAGAGCCCGGCCGGGCCGCCCGTGACACCGGGGCCGCCCCCGCCCGCCGTCCCGCGCACGCCGCCGCCCGCCGTCCCGCGCACGCCCCCGCCCGCCCTGCCGGGCACGCCGCCGCCGGGTGCGCCGCCGCTCCCCGCCGGCCCTCCGGTCGCCGGCAACCCGTACGCCGTCACGGCCCCCGCCCCGTACCCGCCCGGTCCCGCCGGGCCCGGCCCGGCCCGCGCGCCCGGCCGCCTCCGGGGCCGCAGGCTCGTCGCGATCGCCCTCGGCGCCGTCCTGGTGGCGGGCGGCGGCGCCACCGCCGTGATCCTCACGCAGAAGGACGACCCGTCCAAGAAGCAGGAGCAGACGCAGGACCAGGCGAAGGACCGGGGAAAGGACACGGGGAAGAAGGACGAGGGGTCCACAGGATCAGACGGCGGCTTCAACGCCGCGGTCGGCCAGGTGGTCAACGCCTCCGACAAGAAGGGCGGCACCCTCCGCCTGGTGAGCGGGGCGGACGCGGACTCCTGGGATCCGGCCCGCTCCTACTCGGGATGGGTCTGGAACATCCAGCGGCTCTACGCCCGCACGCTGATGACGTACGCCGCCGAACCGGGCGAGAAGGGCCTCTCGGTGGTCCCGGACCTGGCCGCCGCGCAGCCCGAGGTGTCCGCCGACGGCCGGACCTACACGTTCAGGCTGCGCCGCGGACTGAAGTACGAGGACGGTTCGCCGATCACCGCCGCCGACGTCAAGTACGGCATCGAGCGCGCCTTCGCCCCGGAGATCGCCGGCGGACCCACGTACCTCGTCGACGTCCTGGACCGGAAGCAGAACTACCAGGGCCCGTACAAGGACACGGGGACGTCGGGCCTGCGGTCCGTCGAGACCCCCGACGACGAGACGATCGTCTTCCGCCTCGCCGAGCCCGACTCCCGGTTCCCGTACCTGCTCACCATGGGCGCGACGGCCCCCGTGCCGCGCACGCGCGACACCGCGGACCGGTACGGGACCAGGCCGCTGGCCTCCGGCCCGTACCGCTTCGACTCGTACCAGCCGGACCGGTCGCTGGTCCTCGTCCGCAACGAGAAGTGGGACCCCGCCACCGACCCGCTCCGCAAGGCCCTCCCGGACCGCGTCGAGCTGAGCATCGTCTCCGGCCAGGACAAGGTCGACGAGCAGATGCTGGCGGGCACCGCCGACCTGGACGCCTCCCACATCGGCCTGTCGCAGCAGACCGCCACCCGGATGCTGCAGGACCCGAAGCTGAAGTCCGGCGTGGACAACCCGTACAACGGGTACCTCCGGATGGCCGCGATGATCTCCGACACCGCACCGATGAACAACCTCGACTGCCGCAAGGCGGTGACGTACGCGGCCGGCACCGAGGCGCTGCGGAACGCGCGCGGCGGGGAGGCGTTCGCCTCGCTGCAGGGCAACATGCTGCCCCCGACGGCCCGGGGCGCCGACACCTACGACCCCTTCGGCCTGACCGGGGGGAAGCCCCAGCGGGAGAAGGCGAAGGCGGCGCTGCGGGCGTGCGGCAAGCCCGGCGGATTCACCACGAAGGCCGCCGTGAACAACGGCAACCCCAAGGACGTCCAGGCGGCCACCGCCCTGCAGAGCGACCTGAAGGCCGTCGGCATCACCCTGGAGATCGAGCGGTTCGACAACTTCTCCGCCTACTACGCCGCCCTGGGCTCCCCCGAGATCCTGAAGAAGAAGGGGATCAGCATGCTCCTGCTGGGCTGGGGCGCCGACTTCCCCACCGGCGCGGGCTTCCTCCAGCCGCTGGCCGACAGCGACCTGAGCAGGACCGAGGGCAACAGCAACTACGCCCGGGTGAACGACGCCCGGATCGACGAACTCTTCGACCAGGCGACGGCCGAGACCGACGAGGCCGAGGCGACCAAGCTCTACCAGGAGATCAACCACCGGCTCACCGACGGGGCCTACTACCTGCCCATCACCGCCGAGAAGAACGTCAACTACCGCAACCCGCGGCTCACCAACGTCTACGTCCACGAGGCGTTCAACCTGACCGACATCCAGGCCCTGGGCATCGGCGAGACCCCCTGACGCCCCCGGGGCCGTGACGCACGCGCCCCCGGCGCCCCGCCCGTGCCCCCGGGGGCCGGCGGCGCGCCGTGGCCCGAGCGGCACCGGTGGACCTACGCTCGGGGCGGCACGCCGGGCGCACAGCGTGGTGCGTCCGCTCCGTAGCGTCACCGGCCTGCGAAGGTGGGACACGTGAAGGCAATCCGTCGATTCACCGTGCGTCCTGTCCTCCCCGACACCCTTCGACCCCTCGCCGCCCTGGCGCGCAACCTGCGCTGGTCGTGGCACGAGCCGACCCGCGCCCTCTTCGACTCCCTGGCCCCCGAAGGGCTCGCGGGCGCCGATCCCGTCCGCGTCCTCGGCGCCCTGGAGGCGCCCCGGCTCGCCGCGCTCGCCGCCGACCGGGACTTCCTCGCCCGGCTCGCCACCGCCGCCGAGGACCTCGACGGCTACCTGCACCGGCCCCGCTGGTACCAGGAGCGCGGCGCGGGCGACGGGCCCGCGGCCCTCGCCTACTTCTCGCCCGAGTTCGGCGTCGCCGCCGCCCTGCCCCAGTACTCCGGCGGGCTCGGCATCCTCGCCGGCGACCACCTCAAGTCCGCCAGCGACCTCGGCGTGCCGCTCGTCGGCGTCGGACTCCTCTACCGCCACGGCTACTTCCGGCAGTCCCTCGGACGGGACGGCTGGCAGCAGGAGCAGTACCCCGTCCTCGACCCCGGCGAGCTGCCGGTCTCGCTGCTCCGGGAGGCCGACGGCGGCCCCGCCGGGATCGCGCTCGCCCTGCCCGGCGGGCGGAGCCTGCACGCCCACATCTGGGTCGCGCAGGTCGGCCGCGTCCCGCTGCTCATGCTCGACTCGGACGTCGAGGAGAACGCCCCCGGCGAGCGGTCCGTCACCGACCGCCTGTACGGCGGCGGCAGCGAGCACCGGCTCCTCCAGGAGATGCTGCTCGGCATCGGCGGCGTCCGCGCCGTCCGTACGTACACCCGGCTCACCGGCCACCCCGCGCCCGAGGTCTTCCACACCAACGAGGGCCACGCCGGCTTCCTCGGGCTCGAACGGATCCGCGAACTCCAGGGCGAGGGACTCGACTTCGACGCCGCCCTGGAGACCGTCCGGGCCGGGACCGTCTTCACCACCCACACCCCCGTCCCCGCCGGCATCGACCGCTTCGACCGGGAGCTCGTCGCCCGCCACCTCGGCGACGACGGCGCCCTGCCCGGCCTCGACACCGGCCGGATCCTCGCCCTCGGCGACGAGACCCCGCTCGGCGGCGAGCCCGGCGTCTTCAACATGGCCGCGATGGGCCTGCGCCTCGCCCAGCGCGCCAACGGCGTCTCCACCCTCCACGGCGCCGTCAGCCGGGAGATGTTCGCCGGGCTCTGGCCCGGCTTCGACGCCGACGAGGTGCCGATCACCTCCATCACCAACGGCGTCCACGCCCCCACCTGGACCGCCCCCGAGGCCGCCCGCCTCGGCCCCGACGCGAGCGACCGCGAGCTGTGGGAGCTGCGCGGCGCCCTGCGCGCCCGGCTCGTCGCCGACGTCCGCGACCGGCTCCGCGCCTCCTGGCGGCAGCGCGGCGCGGCCGCCGCCGAACTCGGCTGGACCGACACCGTCCTCGACCCCGAGGTCCTCACCATCGGCTTCGCCCGCCGGGTCCCCTCGTACAAGCGGCTCACCCTCATGCTCCGCGACAAGGACCGGCTGCGCGCCCTGCTGCTCCACCCCGAGCGGCCGGTGCAGCTCGTCGTCGCCGGCAAGGCCCACCCGGCCGACGACGGCGGCAAGAAGCTCGTCCAGGAACTCGTCCGCTTCGCCGACGACCCCCGGGTCCGGCACCGGATCGTCTTCCTGCCCGACTACGGCATGGAGATGGCCCGCGGCCTCTACCCCGGTTGCGACGTCTGGCTCAACAACCCGCTCCGCCCGCTGGAGGCCTGCGGCACCAGCGGCATGAAGGCCGCCCTCAACGGCTGTCTCAACCTCTCCGTCCTCGACGGCTGGTGGGACGAGTGGTTCGAGCCCGAGTTCGGCTGGGCGATCCCCACCGCCGACGGGGCCGCCGCCGCCGACGAGGAGCGCCGTGACGACCTGGAGGCCGCCGCCCTCTACGAACTGATCGAGCGCCGGGTCGCCCCCCGCTTCTACGACCGCGGCCCCGACGGCGTCCCCGCCGCCTGGACCGCCATGGTCCGCCGCACCCTCACCGAACTCGGCCCCAAGGTCCTCGCCGACCGGATGGTCAGGGAGTACGTGGAGCGGCTCTACGTCCCCGCCGCCGCGGCCCGCCGGGCGCTCACCCCGGACCGGGCGCGGGAGCTCGCCGCCTGGAAGGCCCGGGTCCGGGCCGCCTGGCCGGGCGTCTCGGTCGACCACGTGGAGGTCGGCGACGACCTCGCCGAGGCGGGTGCGGAGCTGGGCGCCACGCCGTGCGTCCGGGTCCGGGTCGCGCTCGGCGGACTGACGCCCGACGACGTCGAGGTGCAGGCGGTGACCGGCCGCGTCGACGCCGACGACACCCTCACCGGCACCCGCACGGTCGCCCTCAAGCCCGCCGGCGGTCCGGACCTGGAGGGCCGGCAGCCCTACGCGGGCACCCTGGAGCTGGACCGCACCGGCCCCTTCGGCTGCACCGTCCGCGTGCTGCCCGCCCACCCGCTCCTCGCCCACCCCGCCGAACCCGGCCTGATCGCGCTGCCCGAGGACCCGGGCGGCGAGGGCGCGGGAGTGCTCCTGAGGTAGCGGGACCGGGCACCCGGGCCGGGCACCCGGCCCGGGTGCCTAGGCTGGACGGCATGATCAGGGTGCTGCTGGCCGACGACGAGACGATGATCCGCGCCGGGGTGCGGGCCATCCTCACCACCGACCCGGGGATCGAGGTGGTCGCCGAGGCGGGCGACGGACACGAGGCGGTGGAGCTGGCCCGGCTCCACCGGCCCGACGTCGCCCTCCTCGACATCCGGATGCCCCGGCTCGACGGCCTCGCCGCCGCCGACGCGCTCCGCCGCACCCTGCCGGAGACGGCGGTCGTCATGCTCACCACCTTCTCCGAGGACGACTACATCGCCCGGGCCCTCGGCACCGGCGTCGGCGGCTTCCTCCTGAAGTCCGGCGACCCGCGCGAGCTGATCGCCGGGGTCCGCGCGGTCGCCGCCGGCGGCGCCGCCCTCTCGCCGACCGTCGCCCGCCGGGTCATCGACACCCTCGGCGGCGAGCGGCTCACCCGCGCGGCCGCCGCCCGGGCCCGGCTCGCCCCGCTCACCGGCCGGGAACGCGAGGTCGTCTCGCTGCTCGCCGCGGGCTGCTCCAACCAGGAGATCGCCGCCCGCATGTACGTCGTCGAGGGCACCGTCAAGGCCCACGTCAGCGCCGTCCTCGCCCGCCTCGGCCTGCGCAACCGCGTCCAGCTCGCGGTCCTCGCCCACGAGGCGGGGCTCACCGCCGGCCCGGGGCCCTCGGGTGCCTGAGGTCTCGCCGGCGCGCCGGCGGCTCTTCGACCTGGCGCTGTGGCTGCTGCTCTCGCTCCCGGTGCTGCTGCGCTCCGACCCGAACGACGGCGGGTCCTGGCTCCAGGTCGCCGCCGGGGTCACCGTCCTCGGCGGCTGTGTCGCCGTCAGCCGCCGGTGGCCGCTGCTGCCGCTCGCGGTCACGGTCGCCGCGAGCCTGCCCGCCTCCCTGGAGCTGTTCACGCCCTCGTACAGCCTCGCCCTGGTCGCCTTCGGCTATCTCGCCGGGCGGCGGCAGGACCACACCCGCGGCTCGCTCTGGCTGTTCGGGGCGGTGGCCGCCGTGGGCCTCGTGGCCACCCGGCTCACCGGCACCTCCCTCGGCCCCTGGTTCACCCTGCTGCTCGCCCTCGCCCTGGCGATCGTGGCGCCCTGGCTGGTCGGCCGGTACGTCCGCCAGTACGACCGGCTGGTGCGCAGCGGCTGGGAGCTGGCCGACCGGATGGAGCGGGAGCAGGCGGCGGTCGCCGACCGGGAGCGGCTGCGGGAGCGGTCGCGGATCGCCGGTGACATGCACGACTCCCTCGGCCACGACCTGGCGCTGATCGCGGTGCGGGCGGGTGCCCTGGAGGTGGATCCGGGGCTCGGGCCGGAGCAGCAGCGGGCGGCGGGCGAGCTGCGGCGGGCGGCGGCGGAGGCGACCGAGCGGTTGCGGGACGTCATCGGGGTGCTGCGGGAGGCCGGCGAGGGGGCGCCGACGACACCGGCGGACGAGACGGCCGGCGAGCTGGTGGACCGGGCCAGGGCCTCGGGGCTCGACGTGACGCTCCGGGGTGACGGTCCGGTGCCGGAGCTGCCGGGCATGGCGGGCCGGGCGCTGCACCGGGTGGTGCAGGAAGGGCTGACGAACGCGGCGAAGCACGCCCCGGGCGCGGCCGTCACGGTCGAGGTCCGGGAGACCGGCGGGCGGGTGACGGTACGGGTGGGGAACGGGCCGGGCGAGGGGGCCGGGGAGCCCGCCTCCGGGGGCTCCGGGCTCGTCGGCCTGGACGAGCGGGTGCGGCTCGCGGGCGGCACCCTGACCCACGGCCCGGTGCGCGGCGGCGGCTTCGCGCTGACGGCGGTGCTGCCCCGCCGGGCGCCGGCCCCGGTGCCGGCCGCGCCGACCTCGGCCCGGGAGCTGGACCGGGCGCGCCGCCGGGTGCGGAAGGACCTGGTGCGGGCGATCTGGATCCCGCTGGCGCTGCTGGCCGCCCTCGCGGTGCTGACGGCGGGCGTGGCCCTGTGGTCGCAGTCCCGCTCGTACCTGGAGCCCGACAACTACGCGCGGCTGCTGGTCGGCCAGGCGTACGCGGAGCTGGTGGAGGACCTGCCCGACCACGCCCTGGAGGCGCCGCCGGCGGGGCTGCCGCCGGAGCCGGCGGACGCGGACGAGTGCCGGTACTACCGGTCGACGGTCTTCGCGGAGCTGCCGGTGTACCGGCTGTGCTTCACCGGCAGGCGGCTGAGCTCGCGGGACGAGCTGGGGTGAACGGGCGGACGCCCGGAGGGATGGGATCCCTCCGGGCGTCCGTCGTACCGGCTTCCCTTACGGGAAGGTCAGCTTGAAGCTGTTGATGTAGCCGGTGTCGGCCCCGGCCTTGTCCTGGACGCGGAGCTTCCAGGCACCGTTGGCGACCTCGGAGGAGGCGTTCACGGTGTAGGTCTGGGCGATGTTGTCCGCACTGCCGCCGGAGCGGTTGTGCAGGTTGTAGACCGAGCCGTCGGGGGCGACGAGGTCGACGACGAGGTCACCGATGTAGGTGTGGACGATGTCCACGCCGACGGCGAGGTTGCTGGGCGCGTTGCCCGTGCGGCCGGTGACGTTGACCGTCGAGGTGACCGCGGCGCCGGGGGAGTCCGGGATGGAGACGTCGGCGGTGTTCTCGAAGACCGTGCCGGTGGGCGGCGTGGTGCCCGGGCGGGTGCCGACGTTGACGGCGGCCCAGGCGTGCTGGACGGCGAGGGCCTCGGGGCTGCCGGCGCCGTAGAGTTCCTCGGCGGCCGCGACCGTGCCGGTGCGGGCGCCCGCGTAGTTGGTGGACGAGGTCCACTTGGTGGTGAGGGCCTTGAACCAGATCATCCGGGCCTTGTCGATCCCGATGCCGGTGACCGGCAGGCCGTCGGAGGTCGGCGAGTCGTAGGTCACGCCGTTGACGGTCTTGACGCCGCTGCCCTCGGAGAGCAGGTAGAAGAAGTGGTTCGCCGGGCCCGAGGAGTAGTGGACGTCGATCGAGCCGATGCCCGAGTACCACGCGTCCTTGGACGAGCCGTCCTTGCTGGGCTTGTCCATGTAGCGGAGCGGGGTGCCGTTGCCGCGGATGTCGATCTTCTCGCCGACGAGGTAGTCGCCCTTGTCGTTGGCGTTGTTGGCGTAGAACTCGACGGCCGCCGCGAAGATGTCGGAGGTCGCCTCGTTGAGGCCGCCGGACTCGCCGCTGTAGACCAGCTTGGCGGTGACCGAGGTCAGGCCATGGGTCATCTCGTGGGCGGCCACGTCGATGGAGGTCAGCGGCTTGGCGTTGCTCGCGCCGTCGCCGTACGTCATGCAGAAGCAGGAGTCCTGCCAGAAGGCGTTGACGTAGGCGTTGCCGTAGTGGACCCGGGAGTACGCGCCGACGCCGTCACCGCGGATGCCGGAGCGGCCGTGCACGTTCTTGTAGTAGTCCCAGGTGAGCGCGGCGCCGTAGTGGGCGTCGGCGCCGGCCGTCTCCAGGTTGGACGGCGTGCCGTCGCCCCAGACGTCGTCCGAGCCGGAGAAGAGCGTCCCGGTGCCGGAGGTGCCGCGGTTGAGGTTGTACGTCTTGTGGTTGCCGCGGCCGGTGTCGGTCAGCGTGTACGACGGCGCGGTGCCGAGCGTGACCTGGCCGCTGTACTGGGTGTTGCCGGTGCCGGTGTGCACGGCCTGCCACTCGTACAGCTTGGCGCCGGACTTGGCGTCGGTGACGACGTGCAGCTCGTTCGGCGTGCCGTCGTGCTGGAGGCCGCCGACGACGGTCTCGTACGCGAGGACCGGGGCGCCGCTCTGGCCCATCCAGACGACCTTGCGCGGGGCGCGCTCGCTCTTGGTGGCCTTCGAGCCCTCGGCGGCGGCCAGGCCGACGGCCTGCTTCTCCGCGGCGGCGGGGGCGACGGTGGCCGCGAGGTCGACGTTCTTCAGCTCCGCGCGGGAGGACTTGGAGACGCCGGTGGTGGCGCCGGCCTTGGACTCGGCCACGATCAGGTCGCCGCCGAGGACCGGGAGGCCCGCGTAGGTGCGCTCGTAGCGCGTGTGGGTGGTGCCGTCGCGGTCCTGGACCACGTCGCGGACGACGAGCGCCTCCTGGCCGCCGAGGCCCAGCTCCTTGGCCGTCTCGGCCTTGTCGGCGTCGGCGGCCTTGATCAGCGCGGTGCGCTGGGCGGGGGAGAGGTCGGCGGGGAGCTTGCCCGGGTTGACCTTCCCGAGTGCCGACGCGGGGGCGGCGGCCGTGCCGAGGTTGTCGGCGGAGGCGCTGCCGGCCTGGACGCCGACGGCGATCATGGCGGCGGCTGCGACGAGCGCGCCGGTCGCGGTGGCACGACGGCTGGGCGTGGATCTCACGCGGACTCCTTTTGCGAGGGGGGTACCGGTCCGCTGGGTGGGCGGGCCGGGTGGTGCAAGCAGAGCGGTGACACACGAACGGGTGATGCGACGAACGCGGTTGCGAGGAACCTGGGAGAGAGTGACAGCTACCGCCGGTACCTGTCAGGACCGCGTCAACAACTTGGCCGGAAGTCGTCCGCTGCGCGCACGGTCGTGTTCGTTAACCGGACGTTTCATCGATCATGAACGCCCGGCCGTCCCCCGTTCTCCGTGCGGGAATCCCTTTACGGCTCCCCATCCGGACCCGCCGGATCCGGCGTCCGTCCCGCCCCTCGGACGCCGGCCCCCTTTGCCGAAGCGATGGCCGAAACCCGGCGGCCCGAATCCCGTCTTCCGCTCCTCGGCCGGGCGTCAGCCCGCCAGCGAGTCGCGCCAGGCGCGGTGGAGGCCCGCGTAGCGGCCCTCGCCGCCGACCAGGTCCGCCGGGGCGCCGTCCTCGACCACGCGGCCCGCCTCCATCACCAGGACCCGGTCCGCGACCTCGACCGTGGAGAGACGGTGGGCGATGACCACTGCCGTGCGGCCCGCCAGGACCGTGTCCATCGCGTGCTGCACCGCCCGCTCGCCCGGCACGTCCAGCGAGCTCGTCGCCTCGTCCAGGATGAGCACCGCCGGATCCGCCAGGAGCGCCCGCGCGAAGGCCACCAACTGGCGCTGACCGGCCGAGATCCGGCCGCCCCGCTTCCGTACGTCGGTGTCGTAGCCGTCCGGCAGCCCGGCGATGAACTCGTGCGCGCCGATCGCCTTCGCCGCCCGCTCGATCTCCTCCCGGGTCGCGTCCGGGCGTCCGATCGCGATGTTCTCCGCGACCGTACCCGAGAAGAGGAACGCCTCCTGTGTCACCATCACCACCCCGCGCCGCAGTTCGGGCGTCGACAGCTCCCGCAGGTCCACGCCGTCGAGCAGCACCCGGCCCTCCGTCGGGTCGTAGAAGCGGGCGAGCAGCTTCGCCAGCGTCGACTTGCCCGCGCCGGTCGCGCCGACCACCGCCACCGTCTGCCCCGCCGGGATCCGCAACGAGAAGCGGGGCAGCACCTCACCGCCCGTCCGGTAGGCGAACCGCACCCCGTCGAAGACGACCTCCCGGCCCGGCGCCGCCCCCGCCCGCTCCGGCAGCTCCCGCGGCGCCGCCGCCTCCGGCACGCCCGGCTCCTGCGCGAGCAGCCCCGCGATCTTCGTCAGCGAAGCGGCCGCCGACTCGTACGAGTTGAGGAACATCCCGAGCCGGTCGATCGGGTCGTAGAGCCGCCGCACGTACAGCACCGCCGCCGCCAGCACACCGAGCTCCAGCGAACCCTCCGCCACCCGGTAGGCGCCCCACAGGCACATTCCGGCCACCGCCGTGTTCGCCACCACGCGCGAGCCCACCACATAGCGGGCCATCTCCAGGAGCGCGTCCCCGTTGCTCCGCTCGTGCCGGTGGTTCAGCCCCGCGAACTCCGCGTCGTTCACCCCCTCCCGGCGGAAGGCCCGCACCGGCCGGATGCCGTTCATCGTCTCCGCGAACTTCACGATCACCCCGGCGATCGCCGTCGACCGCTCCGCGTACACCGCGCCCGCCCGCCGCCGGTACATCCGCACCAGCAGGTACAGCGGCCCGAACGAGGCCACCGCCACCGCCCCGATCCCCAGGTCCAGCCAGAGCAGCACCAGCGAGATCGACACGAACGACAGCACCACCCCCACCAGCTCCTGCAGCCCCTCCGACAGCAGCTCCCGCAGCGACTCCACGTCCGTCGTCGACCGCGAGATCAGCCGCCCCGAGGTGTACCGCTCGTGGAAGTCCACGCTCAGCACCTGCGCGTGCCGGAAGATCCGCCCCCGCAGATCGAGCAGCACGTCCTGGTTGATCCGCGCCGCGCCCCGCACGAAGACGTACTGGAGCGCCCCCGCGCCCACCGCGCACAGCAGATAGCCCACCGCCACCGCGATCAGCGGCCCGTGGTCCCCGGCCCGGAAGGCCGGCACGCCCCGGTCGATCGCGTACGCCACGAGCAGCGGACCCGCCTGGACCGCCGCCTCCTTCACCAGCAGCGTCAGCGCCGCCACCGCCACCCGGAACCGGTGCCCGGCGAGCAGAGAGCGCAGCAGCGCCCCGGTCGCCCCGCGCGGCGCCGGCAGATCGTCCCGGTCGAACGGATCACCCGGGCCGGCGCCGGACCCGCCGTCCCGCTCCTTCTCGTCCTCCGCCCGCGGGAGCGTCGTCTCCGTCATCGTTCCCCGTCCCCTTCGCCCGCCATCAGCCAGGCGTACTCGCCGCTGCCGCGCAGCAGTTCCTGATGGGTGCCGACCGCCGCGATCCGCCCGCCCGAGAGCAGCGCCACCCGGTCGGCCAGCATCACCGTCGACGGCCGGTGCGCCACGACCAGCGCCGTCGTCTCCTTCAGCACCTCGCGCAGGGCCGCCTCCACCCGCGCCTCCGTGTGCACGTCGAGCGCCGACAGCGGATCGTCCAGGACCAGGAAGCGCGGCCGGCCGACCACCGCCCGGGCGAGCGCGAGCCGCTGCCGCTGCCCGCCCGAGAGGCTCAGCCCCTGCTCGCCGACCTGCGTCCCGGTGCCCTCCGGCAGCCGGTCCACGAAGCCCTCGGCCTGCGCGACGCCCAGGGCGCGCCGCAGCTCCGGCCCGCCGGCCTCCTGCCCGGCGCCCATCAGCACGTTCTCCCCGACGCTCGCCGAGAACAGCGTCGGCTCCTCGAAGGCCACCGACACCAGCGACCGCAGCCGCTCCCGGTCCATCAGGGCGATGTCCTCGCCGTCGAGCAGGATCCGCCCGCCGGTCGCCTCGTGCAGCCGGGGGACGAGCGCGGTGAGCGTGGTCTTGCCGGAACCCGTGGCGCCGACCAGGGCGAGCGTCTCCCCGGGCCGGATGTGCAGGTCGATGCCGTCCAGGACCGGCGGCGCCCCCTCCGGGGCGTCCGGGTACCGGAACGACACCCCCTCGAAGCGCACACCGTCCGGGCCCTTCCCGCCGGGCCCGCCGCCCGCCGCCGCCGTGTCCGGCTCGACCTCCGCGTCCATCACCTCGAAGTACCGCTCGGTGGCCGTCGCCGCCTCCTGGCTCATCGCGAGGAGGAAGCCGATCGACTCCACCGGCCAGCGCAGCGCGAGCGCCGTCGACAGGAAGGCGACGAGCGTGCCCGCCGACAGGTCCCCGTCCGCGACCTGGACCGTGCCGAGGACCAGCGTCGCCCCGATCGCCAGCTCCGGAAGGATCGTGATGAGCGCCCAGATCAGCGCGAGCAGCCGCGCCTTGGCCAGCTCGGTGGAGCGCAGCAGCCGGGCGAGCCGGCGGAAGGACTCCGCCTGGCTGCGGTGCCGGCCGAAGCCCTTGACGATCCGGATGCCGAGGACGCTCTCCTCGACGACCGTCGTCAGATCGCCGACCTGGTCCTGGGCGCGGCGCGCGACGACCGCGTACCGGCTCTCGAAGAACGAGCAGAGGGCCACCACCGGCACCACGGGCGTCAGGAGCACCAGGCCGAGCGACCAGTCCTGAGCGAGCAGCAGGGCACAGCCGGCCAGCAGGGTCACCCCGTTGACCACCAGGAAGGTCAGCGGGAAGGCCAGGAACATCCGGACCAGCATCAGGTCCGTCGTCCCGCGCGAGAGCAGCTGCCCGGACGCCCACCGGTCGTGGAAGGCGATCGGCAGCCGCTGGAGCCTGCCGTACAGGTCCTCCCGCATCCGCGCCTCCACCGAGGACAGCGGCCGGGCCACCAGCCACCGCCGCAGCCCGAAGAGCCCGGCCTCGGCGAAGCCGAGCAGCAGCAGGTACAGCGCCCCCAGCCACACCCCGCCCGGGTCCCGGTCCGCGACCGGCCCGTCCACCAGCCACTTCAGGACCAGCGGGATGACGAGCGACAGACAGGAGGCGACGATCGCGACGGCGGCGGCGCCGAAGAACCGCCCGCGCACGGGCCGGACGTACGGCCAGAGCCGCAACAGCACCCGCACCGCCGATCGGTCGGCGGGGCGGTCCTCGGGGCGGTCTTCGGGGCGGTCTTCGGGGGTGGCAGGTTTCTCGGACATCAGCCCCGACCCTACGAGTCCCCACTGACACGACTCACCCGATTTTCGGCCAGGAGCCGCCGACCGCGACCGACTCCCCGGGACCGGCTCCCCGCACCCCCTCCGTAGGATCCCTGCCCTGTGCACGTACCAGGGGTGGGGAGAACACCATGAGAACCCGGCAGAGATTCCGCGCGGCCGTCGTCGCGCTGCCGTTGCTGCTCGCCGTCGCCGGCTGCGAGAGCGGCGCGGAGCGGCCGGCGGCCCGGTCGGGCGAGACCGCGAGCCCGGCCGCTTCCCCGTCCCGGCTGCCCGTCTACGACATGCCGCGGCACAAGCAGCCCTCCGCGGCGGGGGACGCGCTGGCGGACAGTGGGACGGCCCGGTTCACCACGACCGTCACCTACACCGCGGCCGGGGGAAGCGCCGTCGAAAGGACCACCGGAGTTCTTGACTGGCGGAAGGACGCCGCCCGCGCGGAGCGGGTGAGCCGGGTGCCGGCCGGCTTCCCGGAGGACATCGCGGACGACCTCGGTCTCACGCCCGGCCTGACCGAACGGCAGGAGTACGCCGTCGAGGGGAACGAGATCGCGTACCGCCCGAAGGGGGGCACCTGGCTGCGGTACGCCGCCTCCGACCCCAAGGAGTTCGCCGACGGCGTCGGCGGTCTCCTCGGCTACGCGGGCGACGCGGCCCCGTGGGGGAACACCCTCGCCGAGGTGCTGAAGGTCTCCTTCGCCCTCGACGACGAGCCGCTGCCGGGCGGCGGGCGCCGCTACCGCACGCAGGTCGACGGGCTGCAGGCGCAGAGCGCCCTGCCGCCCGCCGTCGACGGACGCGTGCAGGGGCTGGCCCCCACCCAGACCGTCGTCGTCGACCTCGACCGCCGGGGCCGGCTCGTCCGCGCCGAGGCGGACTACGGGAAGCTGCTCGCGGAGCAGCACGCCAAGGGGGTGCTGCCCGGCCTGACCGGCCTCCGCGTCGAGTTCGCCCTCACCGGCCACGGCGCCCCGGTCACCGCTCTCGTCCCCGCCACCGAGCGGTCCGAGACCGCGAGGACCGTGCTCACGGCGATCGCGAAGGTGAAGCCGGGCGCCTGCGCCTCCACCGACACCGGCCTCGGCCACCCCGGTCTCGTCCGTGTCGTCCCCTGCGGCGGCGGCGCCGACCTCCGGGTCTTCGGACAGCAGCGGATCGACGAGACGGTCCGGAACGCCGACCCCGAGGGTCTTGCCGACCGGCTCGCCGGCGAGCGGTGCCGCGGCGACTTCCGTGCGGCCCCGGCCGCCTGGACGGCCGGGGCCCGGCCCGCCGACACGTTCTGGTCGACCGGCGACGAGAAGCTCACCTTCGCGTTCACCGGGCCCGACGCCCACGCCCGCGGCGACTTCACCTGCTACGTGAAGCTCCGCTGACGCCCTCACCCCGCCACCCGCAGCAGCACCACCGACCGCGCCCCCACCGTGAGCGCCGCCCCGCCGGGGTGGAGCGTGCCCGGGGGCGCGGTCTGGTCGTCCAGGGACGTGTCGAGGACGCGTTCGTAGGTCTGGGCCCAGGGCGGGCCGGGGAGGCGGAAGTCCAGGGGGCGGGGGCCCGCGTGGAGGACGGCGAGGAAGCTGTCGTCGAGGACCTGCTCGCCCCGCTCGTCGCGGCCCGGTATGTCGCGGCCCGACAGGTAGAGGGCGAGCGTCGCCGAGGGCGCGTACCAGTCCCGTTCGGTCATCTCCGTGCCGTCGGGGCCGAACCACGCGAGGTCCCGCAGCCCGTCGGCGCCCTGCGGCCGGCCGGAGAAGAAGGCGCGGCGGCGCAGCACCGGGTGGCGGTGGCGGAGGGCGAGGAGCCGGCGGGTGAGGGCGAGGAGCTGGGCGCGGCCGGGGTCCTCGGGCAGGGACCAGTCGAGCCAGCCGGTCTCGTTGTCCTGGCAGTACGCGTTGTTGTTGCCGCCCTGGGTGCGGCCCATCTCGTCGCCCGCGACGAGCATCGGCACCCCGGTGGAGAGCAGCAGGGTGGTGAGCAGGTTGCGGAGCTGGCGGAGCCGGAGGGCGTTCACCGCCGGGTCGTCGGTCTCGCCCTCCGTGCCGCAGTTCCAGGAGCGGTTGTCGTGGGTGCCGTCGCGGTTCCCCTCGCCGTTGGCCTCGTTGTGCTTGCGCTCGTACGTGACGAGGTCGCGGAGCGTGAAGCCGTCGTGGGCGGTGACGAAGTTGACGGAGGCGTAGGGGCGGCGGCCGCCCCAGGCGTACAGGTCGCTGGAGCCGGAGAGCCGGTAGCCGAGGTCACGGACGTCGGGCAGCGCGCCGCGCCAGAAGTCCCGTACGGCGTCCCGGTAGCGGTCGTTCCACTCGGTCCACAGCGGTGGGAAGGCGCCGACCTGGTAGCCGCCGTTGCCGACGTCCCACGGTTCGGCGATGAGCTTGACCCGGCGGAGCACCGGGTCCTGGGCGATGACGGCGAGGAAGGGGGAGAGCATGTCGACGTCGTGCATCGAGCGGGCGAGCGCCGCCGCCAGGTCGAAGCGGAAGCCGTCGACGCCCATCTCGGTGACCCAGTACCGCAGGGAGTCGGTGATGAGCCGCAGCACCTGCGGCTGGACGACGTGGAGCGTGTTGCCGCAGCCGGTGTAGTCGGCGTACCGGCGCGCGTCCGACTGGAGCCGGTAGTAGCCGCGGTTGTCGATGCCCTTCAGCGACAGCGTGGGGCCGAGCTCGCCCGCCTCCGCCGTGTGGTTGTAGACGACGTCGAGGATCACCTCGATGCCCGCCGCGTGCAGCGCCCGCACCATCCGCTTGAACTCGCCGACCTGCTGCCCGGTGGTGCCGGACGAGGAGTAGCCGGCGTGCGGGGCGAAGTAGCCGATCGAGTTGTAGCCCCAGTAGTTGGTGAGGCCGCGCCGCAGCAGGTGGTCCTCGTGGGCGAACTGGTGCACCGGCAGCAGTTCGACGGCCGTGACCCCGAGGCGGACGAGGTGGTCGATCGCGGCCGGGTGGGCGAGCCCCGCGTAGGTGCCGCGCAGGCGCTCCGGGATGCCGGGGTGCCGGGCGGTGAAGCCCTTGACGTGCAGCTCGTAGATGACGGAGTCCTGCCAGGGCGTCTTGGGCCTGCGGTCGTCGGACCAGTCGTCGTCGTCCCGTACGACGACCCCCTTGGGCACGTGCGGGGCGGAGTCCCGCTCGTCGCGGACGGTGTCGGCGACGTGCTGCTGCGGCCAGTCCCGGACGTGTCCGTACGCCTCCGGGGGCAGCGCCGCGAAGTCGCCGTCGACGGCCCGGGCGTACGGGTCGAGGAGCAGCTTCGCCGGGTTCCAGCGGGCGCCGGTCCACGGGTCCCAGCGGCCGTGCACCCGGTATCCGTACCGCTGTCCGGGGCCGACGCCCGGCACGAAGCCGTGCCAGATCTCGTGGGTCAGCTCGGTCAGCGGCAGCCGGGTCTCGGTGCCGTCGGGTGCGAAGAGGCAGAGTTCCACGGCCTCCGCTCCGCCCGCCCAGAGCGCGAAGTTGGTGCCCCGGGTCCCGTCCGGACCTGTCCGGCAGCGGGCCCCGAGCGGGGTGGGCGTCCCCGGCCACACCGGGGGCGAGGCCCGTCCCGGGGCATGCTCCGGTACCGCCTGCTGTTCGGCTGCGCTCGACACCGCCCTGGCCTCCCGCGGCTCCGGCGGGGCCCGCGTGCCGGGGCGGGGGCGTCCCGGCCCCGGCCCCGCGCGTCCTCCCGCACCCTCGTGTACTCCCGGTCGTACTCCCTGTTCTGCCCGCAGCGCCGTCCCCCCAACATGGCCCGTCCGGACGTTTCCCCTGGAGGGGGGTCGTCGTTGGGCCACGCGTGACACGTGTATGGGAACGGGCCGGGCAACTCCTCGCGGTGGCGGGGCTCCTCGTGGGCCTCGCCGGCTGCACCGGATCGGACGGGGGAGGGGGCCTCGGCCTGGACCTCCCGGGGAAGGCGCGGGCCCCCGGCGACGTGATCCGGGTCAGCCCGGAGGACGGCAGCCGGGCGGTCCCCGCGGACGGTCCCCTGGAGGTGCGGGTGGACAGCGGGCGGCTCGAACGGGTGAGCGTGACCCAGGTGGCGGACGGCCGGCGGGCCGCCGTGCCCGGGGCGATCGCGGCCGACGGGCTGCGCTGGCGCCCCGCCGACGGCACCCGGCTCGCGCTCGCCGCGAAGTACAGCGTGGACGCGGTGGCGCTCGACGCCCACGGGCGCCGCTCGGCCCGGCACACCACCTTCACCACGGTGGTGCCGGAGAGCCGCTTCATCGGCTACTTCACTCCGGAGAACCGTTCCACGGTCGGCGCCGGCATGATCGTTTCCTTCGGCTTCAACCGGCCGATCGAGAACCGGGCCGAGGTGGAGCGGGCCATCCGGGTCACCGCGGACCCGCCGGTGGAGGTCGTGGGCCACTGGTTCGGCAAGGAGCGGCTCGACTTCCGCCCGGCCGCGTACTGGGCGGCCGGCACGAAGGTCACGGTCGAGCTCGGCCTGCGGGACGTCGAGGGCGCCCCCGGCGTCTACGGCATCCAGCGCAAGACGGTCGGTTTCACGGTCGGCCGCTCCCAGGTGTCCCTGGTCGACGCCGCCGCCCACACCATGGAGGTCCGGCGGGACGGGCGGCTGCTCGCCACGCTGCCGATCACCGCGGGCGCGCCGAAGACCACCACGTACAACGGGAAGATGGTGGTGACCGAGCTGTACGACGTGACCCGGATGAACGGCGCCACGGTCGGCTTCGGCGGCGAGTACGACATCAAGGACGTGCCGCACGCCATGCGGCTCACCGAGTCGGGCACCTTCATCCACGGCAACTACTGGGCGGACGAGTCCACCTTCGGCTCGGCCAACGTCAGCCACGGCTGCGTGGGGCTGCGGGACGTGAAGGGCGGCGGCGCGGAGACCCCGGCCGGCTGGTTCTTCGACCGGAGCCTGGTCGGGGACGTCGTCGAGGTGGTCAACTCCCGGGACCGGAAGGTCGCTCCGGACAACGGCCTGGGCGGCTGGAACATGGACTGGGAGGGCTGGAAGAAGGGCTCCGCGCTCCGCTGACCCGGCCCCGGTCCGTACCCCGGTCCCCGCCCCGTCCCCGCCCCGGTCCGGGGGCCGGACGCGAGCCGCTCCCCGCTCGCCTCCGGCCTCGTCCCAACTGGGACTGAACGGTGACATGTACGTGGAACTTTCGTGTCTTCCGGTGTGATTATCTAGCGCCGTGCGCGGGACGTGCGTACAGGGGGTGGGGCCCGGCCGGCGGCCGGGTCGTGCGAGGGGAGAAGACCATAGTGAACGGGCAGCCGATATCGGGGACGCCGGCACGGCGGCGGGGCGTCCGTCTCGGAGCGCTGGCCGCGGGGGCGCTGATGGTGGTCCTCACCGCCTGCGGCGGCGGGGAGCCGGCCGAGTCCGGCGCGGGCGCGGGCGGCAAGGGCACCGGCCAGGGGAGCGCCGCCCCCGACAACGCCGCCTCGCAGGCGGTCGTCACCGTCCTGCCGAAGGACGGCGCCGAAGCGGTCGCCACCAGCGGGGCCCTCAAGGTCACCGCCGAGCAGGGCAAGCTGACCACCGTGACCGTCGCCGACTCCAAGGGCGACGCGGTCGAGGGCAAGATCTCCGCGGACGGCGCCAGCTGGGAGCCGCTGGCCCATCTGGCGGCCGGGACCCAGTACAAGGTCCACGCGATCGCGAAGGACGCCGACGGCCGGGAGTCCGCCAAGGACACCACCTTCACCACGCTGACCCCGAAGAACACCTTCATCGGCAACTACACGCCGGAGGCCGGTACGACCGTCGGCGTCGGCATGCCGGTCTCCCTCCGCTTCACCCGGGGCATCACCGACCCGGAGGCCGTGGAGAAGGCGATCAAGGTGACGGCCGAGCCGGCCGTCGAGATCGAGGGCCACTGGTTCGGCAACGACCGCCTCGACTTCCGCCCCGAGCAGTACTGGAAGGCGGGGACGAAGGTCACCGTCGAGCTGAACCTGGACGGCGTCGAGGGCCGCCCGGGCGTCTACGGCAAGCAGAAGAAGACGTACTCCTTCACCATCGGCCGCCGCCAGGTCTCCACGGTCGACGCGAGCGCCAAGACGATGAAGGTCGAGCGCGACGGGAAGATCATCAAGACCCTCCCGATCACCGCGGGCGCCCCGTCCACGACCACGTACAACGGCCAGATGGTCATCAGCGAGAAGTTCAAGGTGACCCGCATGAACGGGGCCACGGTGGGCTTCGGCGGCGAGTACGACATCAAGGACGTGCCGCACGCCATGCGCCTGTCCACCTCCGGCACCTTCGTGCACGGCAACTACTGGGCCCCGAAGTCCACCTTCGGCTCCCAGAACGTCAGCCACGGCTGCGTCGGCCTCTCGGACACCCGGGGCGCGGGCGACAGCTCCACCCCGGCCGCGTGGTTCTTCGACCGCTCGATCATCGGCGACGTCGTCGTCGTGAAGAACTCCAAGGACAAGCAGATCAAGCCGGACAACGGCCTGAACGGCTGGAACATGTCCTGGGCGGAGTGGACCGAGTAGGTCCCTCCCGATCCGGGTACGGGCCCGGTGCCGTCCGCTCTGTGAGCAACGGCACCGGGCCCGTCTCCGTTAACGGCCACTAACCTTCACCCCATGACTGTGAACCTCGAAGTCGCCGACGGCGTCGGCACGATCCGCCTCGACCGCCCGCCGATGAACGCGCTGGACATCGCCACCCAGGACCGGCTGCGCGAGCTGGCCCAGGAGGCCACCGACCGCGACGACGTGCGGGCCGTGGTCCTCTACGGCGGCGAGAAGGTCTTCGCGGCCGGCGCGGACATCAAGGAGATGCAGGTCATGGACCACGTGGCCATGGTCGAGCGGTCGCGCGCCCTCCAGGACTCCTTCACCGCCGTCGCCCGCATCCCCAAACCGGTCGTCGCCGCGATCACCGGCTACGCCCTCGGCGGCGGCTGCGAGCTCGCGCTCTGCGCCGACTACCGGATCGCCGGCGACAACGCCAAGCTCGGCCAGCCCGAGATCCTGCTCGGCCTGATCCCCGGCGCCGGCGGCACCCAGCGGCTGTCCCGGCTCGTCGGCCCCTCCAAGGCCAAGGACCTCATCTTCACCGGCCGGATGGTGAAGGCCGACGAGGCGCTCGCGCTCGGCCTGGTCGACCGGGTCGTGCCGGCCGCCGAGGTGTACGAGCAGGCGCACGCCTGGGCCGCGAAGCTGGCCCAGGGCCCGGCGGTGGCGCTGCGCGCCGCCAAGGAGGCGATCGACCAGGGTCTGGAGGCCGACATCGACACCGGCCTGGCCCTCGAACGGACCTGGTTCTCCGCGCTGTTCGCCACCGCCGACCGCGAGACCGGCATGCGCAGCTTCGTCGAAGAGGGCCCGGGCAAGGCGAAGTTCGCCTGACCTCCCGCCCGCCGCACGCCGGACGGGCCGTCAGCCGACGGACCGTCACGGCGACACGCCGTCCCGCGGGGGCCATTCCACCGGAACGGCCCCCGCGGGCCGTCTCCTGCGGCCATGATGGAGGGCATGGCGGGCCTGGAGAGCAGGGAACAACCACGGCAGGGCGGCGTGCCCGCCGCCCGGTGGACACCGACCCTGGAGGACGAAGAGGCCCTCGCGGCGATGGACCGGTACGGCAATCCGGCGGAGATCGACGTGCGGCTGCCGTCGCTCCCGGAGTCGGCGAGGATCGCCCGCCGGATGACCCAGTACGTGGTGCTCCGGCAGTGGGGGCTCGGTCCGAACCTCGCCGAGCACGCCGTCCTGCTCGTCTCCGAACTCGTCGGCAACGCGGTCCGGCACACCGGCGCCCGGGTCTTCGTGCTGCGCGCCCAGCGCCGCCCCGGCCGGATCCGGATCGAGGTGCGCGACCCCTCGCGCGGGCTGCCCTGTCTGATGCCGGTGGCCGAGCTCGACGTCAGCGGCCGGGGCCTCTTCCTCGTCGACAAGCTCTCCGACCGCTGGGGCGCGGACCTCGGGCCGCGCGGCAAGACCACCTGGTTCGAGATGCGGGTCACCGACCGCTGACCGGCCCCGGACGCACGGAAGCCCCCGTGCGCCGTGGTGGGGCTGCTTGGGGGCTTCCGTGTGATGCGCCGTGGACGGGGGGGTGTATCCACGGCCGCAGAGGCGACCTGGCCCGGGTCAATGGGGGTCGTGTCACCGACTATGACAGACGGCAGGCCACACCGCCAAACGCCCACATCGTTATCAATCCGGACATAGCGATACGTTTTAACTGTGAATCGTTGGTGACATGCGGCACTCGCCTTGCAAACCATGAATGACTATGCGGTTCATCGATTGTTTCCCTCGATCATCCACATAGTGGACGGCCGGGCCCGTCCTAGGAGGCGGTGAGAAGCGCCTCCGAGGCCACCGGCCGGTACCCCGCCGCCTGGAAGGTCCGCACGCTCCGCGCGTTGCCCGGCGACTGCTGCGCCCACACCACGGCGTCCGGCGTCAGATGCCGCGCCGCCGTCGCCAGCGCCCGGCCCAGGCCCAGGTGGCGCACCGTCTCGTCCACCTCGATCGCCGCCTCCATGCGCCCGGCGACCCCGCGCCCCAGGACCAGCACGCCGCCGTCCGCCGCCCACACCCGTACGTCGTCCCGGTACTTCAGCGCCCGCGCCACCCGTGGATGGTCCGGGTCGTCGATCTCCCGCAGCGTCACCGGCGGCGGGCCCGTCAGGGCGTCCGCGACCGTCAGCAGGTCGATGGTGTTCATCCGCCGGCCGGTCCTGGCCATCAGTCGCACCAGGAAGCCGGGGTTCATGCTCGCCGCCAGCGGATCGCTCCCGGTCGCGGCCAGCTCCGCCCGCACCCACTCCGGATCGACGTCCGCGAAGACCACCGAATGGGCCGTGAAGGCCAGCACCCCGGCGTCCCTCCCGTCCGGCGGCGGGACCACCGTCGTGCTCCCGTCCATCGCGGGGAACTCCCCGCGCGCCGCCGCCTCCAGGATCCGTGTCACGTCAGTGCTCATACCGCCATCATCGGACACCGCACGGCCAGCTAATCTGACCCCCGTCAGAACAGCACCGAGAAGGGGCGGAAGCAGTGGCGGACATCGAGTCGGCACGGACGGCATTCAACCGGTACGACGTGGACGGGGACGGCTTCATCACCGCCGCGGAGTACAAGAGCGTCATGGCCCAGCTGGGCGACTTCAACGTCACCGAGACGGTGGCCGCGGCCCTCATCAAGCAGCGCGACGACAACGGCGACGGCCGGCTGTCGTGGGACGAGTTCTGGGCCCACCTCAGCAAGGCCTGACCCCGGTCTGACCGGCCCGGGGACCGGGACCGGGCGGCGTTCACCCTGAGTTGCCGCCCGTCCCGGGCTCGGTGACGATCGTCCGGTGACGCTTCCCGGACCCTTCGGCACCCCCCGCCGTCGTGGCGCGGTGGCCCTCGTCGCCGCCGTCCTCGGCGCCCTCGCCGTCGCCGTCCTCGGCGCCGGTCTCGCCCGGACGGGCACCGGTGAACTGCGGATACCCGCGGCCCACACCACCACCCTGCTCCGGCTCCTGCTCCTGACCGGCCTCGCCGTCACCGTGGGCGAACTCGCCGGCCGCCGGATCGCGGGCGAGGGCCCCCTGCCGCGCCCCCTCTCCGTCCCCGGCGCCCTGCTCGCCGCGGCCGCCGCCACCGGCCTCCTGCTGCTCCTCGCCGCCGTCAGCGGCCTCAGCCTCCCCGTCGTCTACGGGCTCCGCGAGGGCAGGCTGCTGCTCGTCACCGCCAACGCCTGTCTCCTCGCCGCCGTCTGCGCCGCCTCCCGGCGCCCCGGCCTCGCCGCCCTCCCGCTCGCCGCCGCGATCGTCGCCGAGGCGCTGCGCGCCCACCCCGAGACCGCCGGCTTCGGCGTCGGCACCGGACTCACCGTCGTCCACCTCACCGCCGCCTCGCTCTGGACCGGGACCCTGCTGTACGTCCTGCGGGTCCTGCGGCCGCGCGGCGAGGGCGGCCGCGCGGTGCTCCTGCGGTACGCCCGGATGGCGGCGTGCGTCTACGCGGCCCTGGCCGTCACCGGCACCGTCTCCACCCTCCGCCGCCTCCCCCTGGAGGCCGCGCTCACCACCGCGTACGGCAGGGTCCTGCTGGTGAAGCTCGCCCTCTTCGGCGGTGCCAGCCTGCTGGCCCTGGCGGCCCGCTCCCGGCTGCGCTCCGGCGCCGACGCGAGCCCCCCGGCCCGCGTGGAACTCGCCGTCCTCGCCGTGATCGTGGCCCTCTCGGCGCTCCTCACGGTGGTCCCGGACCCGCACTGGCAGCGGTTCTGAGGGCCGGGCCCCGGCGGCGGAATCCGGCCGTTCCCGGGGTTTCCGGACATCCGCGCCGGGATTGGCCTAGACCTATTGCCCTGTAGGGGGTGCGCCGATACGTTTCGTCCCGGCTGCGCAGCCGTCAGGAACCGCACGAGACCCACACGCACCACATCGCATCGTTCATTTCAGGAGGACATGCCATGTACCGTCGCGTCGCAGCCGCGCTCGCCACCGCGGCCACCGCGGGAGCCCTCGCCCTCGGCACGGCCGGCTCGGCCGAGGCTGCCGGCCCGGGCTTCTACCCGCGCAGCCACCACTCCTCGTACGCCGAGTGCCAGGCCGCCGGCCAGGCCGGCTACACGATCTGGGGGCCGATCTTCCTCTGCGAGCCCTTCACCTCCACCCGCCCGGACGTCATCGTCCTCTGGGTCCGCTACTGACCGAACGCGAGACGGCCGGTCCCGTGGGGGCGGGACCGGCCGTCTCGGCGTGGAAGCGGTGCGGGGCCGCTCAGGAGGCCTCCCGCCCCTCCCCGAGGGGCGCCGCCGCGGGGCGTGGCCCGGAGGAGCCGAGGAACCCCGCGTACAGCAGGATCTGGACGGCCAGGCCGAGGACCGTCGCGGCCTCGGCCCAGGACAGCGCCAGCAGCGCTCCGCCGTTCCCCTCCTTGCTCCAGAAGAACGCCAGTCCGCCGAGCGGCACGAGACAGAAGGTGGCGACGTCCACCAGGCACTGGAGCTTCTTCCGTGACGTCCGGCGGGCGTCCGAGCGGTGCGCCGTCTCCCAGCCGAAGAGTTCCGGAGCGCCGGACCCCCCGTCCACGCGGGCGGCCAGAGCGGGGCGCAGGGTGGAGCGGACGTAGCCGCCTATGGCCGAGATCTTCTCGTCGTTGACCACGTAGGTCCACCCGAGCACCACGCACACCGGGGGCAGGGCCAGCAGCAGGGTCGCCGACCGCGTCTGTGCGGCGGCGGCGATGACGGCGGTGACGGCGGCCAGGGTCACGTAGAGCAGGTTGTCGCGGAAACCGATCCGGGCCCGCTGCTCCTCCTTGATCGCCTGGTACTCCGCCAGCATGAGGTCCACCACGGTCCGGGTCTCTCCCGAGCCGGACGGACGGTCGGTGCTCATTCTCATCCCACCCCTTCAACACGGTTATTCTGGCCCAGAGTTGGACTTACACTACGTCCATGGTGGACGCACTGCCGCTTGCCGTGGTTCTGACCGCGCTGCCTGTCGAGTATCAAGCCGTCAGAGCTCTGGTCACCGATACCGAGGACCTCTCCCATCCGAGCGGCACCCGTGTGGAACGCGGGCTCCTGTCCGGCACCCGATGGCGCGTCGCACTGGTCGAGACCGGGGTGGGCGCCGGGGTGACGGCCGTGCTCACCGAACGGCTTGTCCAGTGGCTGAGTCCCCGGGCCGTCTTCTTCGTGGGTGTGGCCGGCGGGCTCAAGGACGACATCGCCCTCGGCGACGTCGTCGTGGCGACCAAGGTGTACGCCATCCACGGGGGCAAGTACGCGCAGGGGGGCTTCCAGGTCCGGCCGCAGGCGTGGTCGGCCTCCCACCGCCTGGAGCAGGCCGCCCGGGCCGCTCTGCGCGGCAGCCCGGGCGTGCACTTCAAACCGATCGCCTCGGGAGACGTCGTGATGGCCGACGAGCTCTCCGAAGTCGCGGCCCTGCTCCGGTCCCACTACAACGACGCGGCCGCCCTGGAGATGGAGGGCGCCGGCCTGGTGGAGGCCGCGCACCTCACGGGCGGGCTGGACGCCCTGGTCGTCCGGGGCATCAGCGACAAGGCCGACCGGAACAAGTCCCTCGTGGACGCGGAGGGATCGCACGAGCGGGCGGCCGGCCGGGCCGCCGGCGCCCTGGCCCGGATCGTCGCCCTGCTCGAACCGGCCCCCGGCTCCCCGGCGCCGCCGGAGCCGCCGCCCTCCCCACCGTCGCAGCTCTTCCCCGGCCTCGAAGGGTGGAGCCTCTCCGACGACCACTACGAGGCCCTGGAAGCGGTGGCCAAGCAGGCCGGGCACGCGCCCGACGGCCGACTGGAGCCGGCCGCCGTCGTCCGGGCCGTCACCCAGGCCCTTCCCCGTCTGCAGGAGGAACGGAGGCAGGAGGTTCTGCGGTCGCTCGTCGAACGTCGATTACTGAGCGTGAGTCCGAGCGGCCGCGTCGAAGTCTCACCGCACGGCATGCAGGCCCTCGTCAGGAAGAGGAAGACGCAATGACGCAGTCGGACCGCACGTTCAGCATCTCCCGCGTCTCGCAGGAGGCGGGTGAAGGGGTCCTCGACATCCCCAGCCTGTCCGTGCTCCGCTACAAGTCCCCGACCGCGCTCATCGCCGAGTTCCAGGCGACCTGGGGCGTGGAGCCCAAGGCGGTGGCGCTTCCCGTGGCGGAGGCCGACGGCTTCCTGTACGAGGTCGAGGGGCTGCGCGGTGTCCCGATGTCCAGCTACGCCCAGCCCACCCAGAACCTCCGGGCCTTCGAGGACGTCGTCAAGGTCTTCCTCGGGCTGGGGAAGAACATCATCCTGACCCTCTGCCCCACCATGGGCTACATCCCCGGCGAGGGGCTGCAGCTCCGGGACATCAGCGGCGCGAGCTCCCCCCAGCTGTGCCTCGCCAACCCCCGTTCCTCCGAGGTCCTCGGGGCGATCCTCGGCACCGGGATCGACATCGTGCGGCGCGTGTCCTCCAAGACGGCCGGCCTCGGCCTCCAGGGAGTCGCCATCGACGTCACGGACCTGTGGGGCATGAGCGGCGAGCTCGGCAGGGTCGAGGCGACCTGCTTCTGCACCACCTGCACCCAGCACTTCACGGACACCGCCCCGGACCTGCTGAAGCACTTCAGGACCTTCCCCAACCCGTGGAGCCTGCTGCTGAGGCCCACGGACACCGGGATCGACTACGTGAGCGAGGTGCCCCCGGGGACCTCGCCCGAGGAGGTCGTCGGGATCGCCCGCCAGCGGAGGTACGTGGAGCAGTTCCCGAACGCGGACCAGAGCGAACTGCTCGAACACGCCAACCTCCTCCTCCGCTACATGCGGAGCCGGCACGCCCTGACCATCGGCGCGATCGGCGCCCTCCTCGACTACGCCACCGAGGGCCTCGACGAGACGTACACCCGCATCCTGATCATGGAGGGGGAGACCTACGGCTGGACGTCCGGCCTGTGGATCGAGGAACTCGACACCGAGTTCGACGACGAGGGGAACCGGAGCTACGACGAGATCTGGTTCAACGTGACGCCCGGCTACCTCCCGCAGACCGTTCCCTACCGCGCCTACATGTGGCGCCGGAGCCGCTACACGATCAACAACTTCTTCGATCTGGCGGGAAGCCTCTCCAACGCCTCGATGCGGGTGAACACCATGCTCAGCCAGAGGAGCATCGAGGAGTGCAGGCGCATGGTGGCGGACCACTGGCAGCGGGTGCACGGCAGCGCGCTGAGCTCCCAGGCGGCCCTGGTGATGCTGCCGAAGGACTCCGAGAGGGCGCTGGAGAAGAAGATCCGGCGGGGTTTCGTGGGAGTCGGCCTCGACCGTGAGTTCGGCGACCGCTTCAGCGATCAGCTGGCGATCCTGCCCGGCCGGGCGGACACCGCGGCCCGCGCGGTGCCGGACATCGACCTCGCCTCGATCCTCTACCGGCTCCGGGAGGGCCAGGCGTGATCCGCCCGGAGAGCGGACGGGGCGGCCGGTGGTCCCGGCCGCCCCGTCCCGCCGCCTCCGGCGTCAGCACTCGATGATGTTCACCGCGAGACCGCCGCGCGCGGTCTCCTTGTACTTGACGCTCATGTCGGCGCCGGTCTCCTTCATGGTCTTGATGACCTTGTCGAGGGAGACCAGGTGGCTGCCGTCGCCGCGCATCGACATCTTCGCCGCCGTGACGGCCTTGACCGCCGCCATGCCGTTGCGCTCGATGCAGGGGATCTGGACCAGGCCGCCGACCGGGTCGCAGGTGAGGCCCAGGTTGTGCTCCATGCCGATCTCGGCCGCGTTCTCCACCTGCTCCGGGGAGCCGCCGAGGACCTCGGCGAGGGCGCCGGCCGCCATCGAGCAGGCCGAGCCGACCTCGCCCTGGCAGCCGACCTCGGCGCCGGAGATCGAGGCGTTCTCCTTGAAGAGCATGCCGACCGCGCCGGCCGCGAGGAGGAAGCGGACGATGCCGTCCTCGTCGGCACCCGGGACGAAGTTCATGTAGTAGTGCAGGACCGCCGGGATGATGCCGGCCGCGCCGTTCGTCGGGGCGGTGACCACCCGGCCGCCCGCCGCGTTCTCCTCGTTCACCGCCATCGCGTAGAGGGTGATCCACTCCATCGCGTGCATGGCCGGGTCGCCCTCGGAGCGCAGCTTGCGGGCCAGGGTCGAGGCGCGGCGGCGGACCTTCAGGCCGCCGGGGAGGATGCCCTCGCGGGCCATGCCGCGCGAGACGCAGGCCTGCATGACCCGCCAGATCTCCAGGAGGCCGGCCCGGATCTCGTCCTCGGTGCGCCAGGCCTTCTCGTTCTCCAGCATCAGGGAGGAGATCGACAGGCCGGTCTCCTTGGTGAGGCGGAGCAGCTCGTCACCGGTGCGGAAGGGGTACTTCAGGACGGTGTCGTCGGGGATGATCGGGTTCTCGCCCGCCACCGCGTCCTCGTCGACGACGAAGCCGCCGCCGACCGAGTAGTACGTCTTCTCCAGGACGAGCCCGCCCTCGGCGTCGTACGCGAAGACCGTCATGCCGTTGGCGTGGTACGGCAGCGCCTTGCGGCGGTGCAGGATCAGGTCGTCGTCGAAGGAGAACGGGATCTCGTGGGCGCCGAGCAGGTTGATCCGCCCGCTCGCCTTGATCCGCTCGAACTCCTCGTCGGCGTGCTCCACGTCGACCGTGCGGGGCGAGTTGCCCTCCAGGCCCAGGAGGACCGCCTTCGGGGTGCCGTGGCCGTGGCCGGTGGCGCCCAGCGAGCCGTACAGCTCGGCCCGGACCTGCGCCGTGTGGGCGAGCAGGCCCTCGTTCTTCAGGCGGCGGGCGAACATCCGGGCCGCGCGCATCGGGCCCACCGTGTGGGAGCTGGACGGGCCGATGCCGATCGAGAACAGGTCGAAGACCGAGATGGCCACGGGAGGACTCCTTGTGGGGGCTAGACGCCGTTGTCTGCCGGGGTGGAGCAGAAAAGCGCGGAAGGCGGGGTGGAGACATGGGGCGGGGCACCACGCTCACTGTCCAGTGTGCGCGGTGCCCCGGAGCTTTCGTACCAATAAAAGCGTACGAAATTACTTCAGGCCGGGGTACAGCGGGTGCTTGTCGGCCAGCGCGGTCACGCGGGCCTTCAGCGCCTCGGCCTTCTCGCCGTCGAAGCCGGGCTTCAGCGTCTCGGCGATGACGTCGGCGACCTCGCGGAAGTCCTCGGCCTGGAAGCCGCGGGTGGCGAGGGCCGGCGTGCCGATGCGCAGACCGGAGGTGACCATCGGCGGGCGCGGGTCGTTCGGAACGGCGTTCCGGTTGACCGTGATGCCGACCTCGTGGAGCCGGTCCTCGGCCTGCTGGCCGTCGAGCTCGGAGTCGCGCAGGTCCACCAGGACCAGGTGCACGTCCGTGCCGCCGGAGAGGACCGAGACGCCGTGCGCCGTGACGTCGTCCTGGACCAGGCGCTCGGCCAGGATCCGGGCGCCGTCCAGGGTGCGCTGCTGGCGCTCCTTGAACTCCTCCGAGGCCGCGACCTTGAAGGAGACGGCCTTGGCCGCGATCACGTGCTCCAGGGGACCGCCCTGGAAGCCCGGGAAGACGGAGGAGTTCAGCTTCTTCGCGAACTCCTTCTTCGCCAGGATGATGCCGCCGCGCGGGCCGCCGAGCGTCTTGTGCGTGGTGGAGGTCACCACGTCCGCGTACTCGACCGGGTTCGGGTGCAGACCGGCCGCGACCAGGCCCGCGAAGTGGGCCATGTCGACCCACAGGTACGCCTCGACCTCGTCGGCGATCCGGCGGAACTCCGCGAAGTCCAGCTGACGCGGGTACGCCGACCAGCCGGCGATGATCACCTTCGGGCGGTGCTCCTTGGCGAGGCGCTCGACCTCGGCCATGTCGACCAGGCCGGCCTCGTCCACGTGGTACGCGACCACGTTGAACTGCTTGCCCGAGAAGTTCAGGCGCATGCCGTGGGTGAGGTGGCCGCCGTGCGCCAGGTCGAGACCCAGGATCGTGTCGCCCGGCTGGGCGATCGCGAAGAGCGCGGCCTGGTTGGCGGAGGCGCCGGAGTGCGGCTGCACGTTGGCGTACTCGGCGCCGAACAGGTCCTTGATCCGGTCGATCGCGATCTGCTCGGCCACGTCGACGTGCTCGCAACCGCCGTAGTAGCGGCGGCCCGGGTAGCCCTCGGCGTACTTGTTGGTGAGGACGGAGCCCTGGGCCTCCATGACCGCGACCGGAGCGAAGTTCTCCGAGGCGATCATCTCGAGGGTGGACTGCTGGCGGCGGAGCTCGGCGTCGACGGCGGCGGCGACGTCCGGGTCCAGCTCGTGGAGGGGAGTGTTCAGAAGCGACATGAAGCGATCCCTAGGGGGTCTCGGTCAGCCTGCGGTGAAGGCGGTGTACTCGTCGGCGGAGAGCAGGTCGTCCTGCTCGGCCGTGAGGCGCACCTTGAACAGCCAGCCGCCCTCGAACGGAGCGGAGTTCACCAGCGACGGGTCGTCCACGACGTCCTGGTTCGCCTCGACGACCTCACCGGTCACCGGGGAGTACAGCTCGCTCACGGACTTGGTCGACTCCAGCTCGCCGCACTCCTCGGTCGCGGTCACGGTGGAGCCGACCTCGGGGAGCTGGACGAACACGATGTCACCGAGGGCGTTGGCCGCGTGCTCCGTGATGCCGATCGTGGCGACGCCGTCCTCGACGGCCGACAGCCACTCGTGCTCCTTGCTGTAGCGAAGCTGCTGGGGGTTGCTCATGTCCTGATTCTCCTGTACCGGGGGAGTGCGGATGTACGGGGGTCTTGCGGGGTGAGACGGGATCCGGGACGACCGCGTCACTTCTGGCGCTTGTAGAACGGCAGCGCCACGACCTTGTACGGCTCGTGCGTGCCGCGGATGTCCACCCCTACACCCTCGGTGCCGGGGGCCGCGTGCGCCGCGTCGACGTACGCCATCGCGATCGGCTCGCCGAGCGTGGGGGAGGGGGCGCCCGAGGTGATCTCGCCGACGACCTCGCCGCCGAGGACCACCCGCATGCCGGCGCGCGGGACGCGGCGGCCCTCGGCGACCAGGCCGACGAGCTTGCGCGGCGGGGCGGTCTCGGCGCGCTCGGCGGCGGCCTCCAGCGCCTTGCGGCCGACGAAGTCGCCCGGCTTCTCGAACTTCACGACCCGGCCCAGACCGGCGTCGAAGGGGGTGAGCGAGGTGGTCAGCTCGTGCCCGTACAGCGGCATGCCCGCCTCCAGGCGCAGCGTGTCGCGGCAGGACAGGCCGCACGGGATGAGGCCGACGCCCGCGCCCGCCTCGGTCAGCGCCTTCCACACGCCCTCGGCGTGCTCCGGCTTCAGGAAGAGCTCGAAGCCGTCCTCGCCGGTGTAGCCGGTGCGGGCGATCAGCGCCGGGACGCCGGCGACGGTGCCGGGGAGGCCGGCGTAGTACTTCAGGCCGTCCAGGTCGGCGTCGGTGAGCTGCCCCAGGATGCCGGGGGACTCGGGGCCCTGCACGGCGAGCAGCGCGTAGGCGTCGCGGTCGTCGCGGACCTCGGCGTCGAAGCCGCCGGAGCGGGCGACCAGGGCGTCCAGGACGATCTGGGCGTTGGAGGCGTTGGCGACGACCATGTATTCGGTCTCGCCGAGGCGGTAGACGATCAGGTCGTCGAGGATGCCGCCGTCCTCCTGGCAGATCATCGTGTAGCGCGCGCGGCCGGGGCCGATGGTGGACATGTTCCCCACCAGGGCGTAGTCGAGCAGGTCGACGGCCTGCGGGCCGGTGACGGTGATCTCGCCCATGTGGGAGAGGTCGAAGAGGCCGGCCCTGGTGCGGACGGCGTTGTGCTCGTCGCGCTCGCTGGCGTACCGCAGCGGCATGTCCCAGCCGGCGAAGTCGGTCATGGTCGCGCCCAGCGAACGATGCAGGGCATCGAGGGCGGTCAGACGGGGGGTGGTGCTCATGGTGGACGTGGCTCCCGGTTCCCGAAGGCGGAAAACATGACAGGCAAGGACGTTCCTCCCCATCTGTCATGGAACCTGAGAGGTTCACCGGGGGCATCCCCGGCTTGCACCTTGGGTGGGGACACGACGCGTGTCCCGCTTTTCAGATCTGCCTCATCCACGCGGTACGGGGCCTGAGAGATTCAAGGGAGGGTCTTGCTCCTTCGGCGCCCGGGCGGCCCAGGGGCCGGTCCGGAACTCTCCCGCGCGGATTCGAGCGGCCGGTATGCGGTTGTAGGGCGCTGCGCGCGCCTGGCGCGCACATCCTCGCATACGGTGTCGGCGCCGCAAATCGCTTGTCTCGGATTACCGTTTCTTTACACTTCGTGGGCAAGGGTCTCCGTAGGTCTCCCGACACGTCCCCCGGGGGCCCGACAGGGGGAGCAGCGATGAGGATCCAGCACACCGGCGTCTTCGCGAGCGACGCCGCCATACCGGCCCAGCGGGCCCGCGCCAGGACCCGGCGGCGCGGGCGCGTGGTGCGGGACCTGCGCGACCGGGGCGGCCGCGGCCCGCGCGTCCTCGCCTTCGCCGCCGGTGACGTCGTGGTCGTCTCCGGGCTGCCCGGCAGCGGCAAGTCCACCCTGCTGCGGCGGGCCGCCGCGGGCCTCCGCATCGACTCCCAGGACGCCCGCGAGCGCTGGGAGGCCCGGATGCCCGCCTTCCTGCCGTACGCGCTCTACCGTCCGCTGGTCCGGATCGCGCACTACGCCGGGCTCCACCGGGCCCTGCGCTCCGGCGCCGGGGTCGTCGTCCACGACTGCGGCACCCAGTCCTGGGTCCGCGGCTGGCTCGCCCGCTCGGCCGCCCGCCGCGGCCGCGCCCTCCACCTGGTCCTCCTCGACGTCGACCCGGCCACCGCCAGGGACGGCCAGCGGGAGCGGGGCCGGGGGGTGTCCGCGTACGCCTTCGCCCGGCACCGCAGGGCGGTGGGCCGGCTCGTCGCCGCCGTCGAGGCGGGCCGCCCGCCGCGCGGCTGCGCCTCCGCCACCCTCCTCGACCGGGACGCGGCGGCCGCGCTGCGCCGGATCGGCTTCCGCGCCCCGGTGTGAGGCCCGCGCGCCGGGTTCTGGTCACAGCCGGGGCGGGGCGGCGTTAGGGTGCTGCGGGACGGCCGGGACCAGGGCCGTACGAGAAGGGGACGGAACCACCGTGGACGTGACGTGGCCGGGCAACGAGCTGGAGGAGGCGCTCGTCGCCGCGCTCGGGGAGCCCGCGGCCGGAGGCCGGCTCATCGAGGTGCTCGGCCGCAGTCAGGTGTGGGTCCCGCTGCCCAACGGCGGCGGTCCGGACAGCCCCGACCTGGACCTCGCCACGATGGAGATCGGCGGCGGCGCCTTCGTCCCCGTCTTCAGCTCCCAGGAGCAGTTCCTCGCCTGCGTCGGCGACCACATGTCCTTCACCGTCGCGCCCGCCCGTGACTTCGCCCGCGGCCTGCCCCCGCAGCTCGGGATCGCGGTGAACCCCGGCGGCACCGTCGGCGTCCCGCTGCCCCCGCCCGCCGTCGCCGAGCTCTGCCGGGTCGGCCGCACCGCCCTCGACGGGCCCGCGTCCGGCGGCCGGGTCCGGCTCTTCGAGCCCGACTGGCAGGACGACCCGGTCGACTTCCTCGCCGCCGCCTCCGCCGAGTTCGAGGCCACCGGAGTCGTCGCCTCGGCCCGCCGCACCCTCGCCAGCGTCGAGGGCACCGAACCGGCCCTCTTCATCGGCGTCCAGCTCCTGGGCTGGGACGGCGTCGACCGCAACGCCCCGCTGGACGCGCTGGGCCGCGCCCTCGGCCGCGTGGAGGTCGCCTGGCCGGTGAACCTGATCCTCCTCGACATGGCGGCCGACCCCGTCGGAGACTGGATGCTGGAGCGGGTGCGCCCCTTCTACCAGCGCGCGGTCCACTGATCCACCGATCCACCGAACACGAGCCGTACGAGACAGACAGAGGGGCGGGACCCAGGGTGAGCGCGTCAGGCAGCGCCGCGACCGGAGAGGTCGAGCAGATGCTGCGCCAGGTGGCGCCCGGACGCTACGACGCGTACGAGGGCCTGCTGCACGCCCTGGCCGACGGCGAGTTGTACATGCTGCTCTGGCAGGGCTCCCCGGGCTCGGCCGAGGCCCAGTACGGCAACATGGAGGTCGACGGGCACGGTTACGCGCCCTGCGTCACCTCGCCCGGCGAGCTCGCCGCCTCCGGCTGGCACCGCGCCCACGAGCGGGTCACCGGCCGAGAGATCGCCCGCTCGCTCTACCCGGAGCGCTGGGGCGTCTGGCTCAACCCGCACGCCCCCGGCGGCGGCGTCGGCATCCCCTGGGCGGACCTCCGCCGGATCGCCACCGGCCTCGACCGGATGCCCGCCGGGCCGCTGCGGGTCTCCGAACCCGCGCTGGAGATCCCGCAGTTCTACGCCCAGCTCACCCAGAACGCGCACCGGACCCCGGCCGTCCGCTCGCTGCGGCGCGGCTGGGTGCAGCCCGCGCTCGGGACTCCGTACCTGGTCATCGGCCTCGACCTGTACGACGGTTCGGCCGCGGCCGTCGACGAGGTGCGGGCGATGATGCGCCAGTCGATCGGCGCCGTGCCCGAGGGGCTGCCCGTCTCGACGGTCGCGCTCTCCGACGCGTACGACCCGGTGGCGCTCTGGCTGAAGGCGCACGCCCGGCCCTTCTACGACCGCGACGCGCACGGAGCCCCGTCTCAGCATGCGGGATCCCATGGTCCGGGATACGGCTACCCGCCCGCGCGGCATCGCTGACGCGTTCTGCTCCACTCCTGCCCCGTTCTGGCCGAAATTGCTTGCCAGGGCGGGGTTTTGCGTCCACTTTGAGACCGCTCAGACCGGCGATGTCCGGCATCGGACCGTTTTGGTGAGTGTCCGGGTCTCAGGTTGGTATCACCGCTATGCGGACTGTTCTCTGCCGCGTCACTCGCCAGTAGCGTTCGGCCGGTCAAGACCACAACAGGGCGAGCCAGGGGTGGACCCATGCGCATACTCAATTCCCGGTCGACCCGGGCTCTGACGGCGGCCATCGCGGTCGGCCTCATCGCCACGGGCTGTGCGAGCGAGCGGAAGGAGGGGGACAAGGGCGGAGCCAAGGACACCTTCGTGTTCGGCGCTCCGGGCGACCCGGCCTCCCTCGACCCGGCCCTCGCGAGCGACGGCGAGACCTTCCGCGTCACCCGCCAGGCCTTCGAGGCGCTCCTGGAGCACGAGCCCGGAGGCAGCAAGCTCGTCGGCGGGCTCGCCGAGAAGTGGTCGAGCAACCCCGAGGGCACCGTCTGGACCTTCAACCTCCGCAAGGGCGTGAAGTTCCACGACGGCGAGGCCTTCGACGCGAAGGCGGTCTGCGCCAACTACGACTACTGGTTCAACTGGAAGGGCACCTACCAGTCGAGCGCGGTCTCGTACTACTGGCAGACCATCATGGGCGGCTTCAAGGCCAACGCGGACAAGGAGACGCCCAAGGCGAACTACAAGTCCTGCACGGTCAAGGACGACGCCACCGCCGTCATCGAGGTCTTCGAGCCCTCCGCCAACCTGCCCGGCGGCTTCTCCCTGAACGCCCTCGCGATCCACTCGCCGAAGGCCCTCCAGGAGTACGGGAAGCAGCAGATCAGCGAGGCCGGCGACGCCATCACGTACCCCAAGTACAGCCAGGAGGCCGGCGCGGTCGCCGGCACCGGCCCGTACAAGATCACGAAGTGGAACAAGGGCAACAAGGAAGTCTCCTTGGAGCGCTTCGACGACTACTGGGGCGAGAAGGCCAAGGTGAAGAACCTGGTCTTCCGTACGATCGACACCGAGGAGGGCCGCCGCCAGGCGCTCCAGGCCGGTGACATCGACGGCTACGACCTCGTCGCGCCCGCCGACATCAAGACCCTCGAGGGCGAGGGCTTCCAGGTCCCGACCCGTGACGTCTTCAACCTGCTCTACCTCGGCATGACGCAGGGGGCCAACCCGGCGCTGAAGAAGCCCGAGGTCCGCCAGGCCATCGCGCACGCCGTCGACCGCGAGAACATCGTCAAGACCCAGCTGCCCGAGGGCGGCAAGGTCGCGACCCAGTTCATGCCGCACACCATCGCCGGCTACTCGGACAAGGTGAAGCAGTACCCGTTCGACACGGCCAAGGCCAAGTCGCTCCTCGCCGGCGCCGGCGCGAGCGGCCTGTCGATCGACTTCTGCTACCCGACCGAGGTCACCCGCCCGTACATGCCCGCTCCGCAGGACATCTTCGAGCTGATCAAGGCCGACCTGGAGAAGGCCGGCATCAAGGTCAACCCGAAGCCGAAGAAGTGGAACCCGGACTACGTCGACGCGGTGGAGAGCGGCGACTGCGCCCTCCACATCTTCGGCTGGACCGGTGACTTCAACGACGGCTACAACTTCATCGGCACCTGGTTCGCCGGCCCCGGCAAGCAGTGGGGCTTCGACGACAAGAAGGTCTTCGACGCGGTGAAGGCCGGCTCGCTCCAGGGCGACCCGACCAAGCGCACGGACCTCTACAAGGCCGCCAACGAGACGATCATGGAGTACCTCCCGGGCGTCCCGCTGACCTCCTCCCCGCCGGCCATCGCGTTCGGCAAGAACGTGGTCCCGCCGAAGGTCTCCCCGCTGACGCAGGAGAACTTCGCCGAGGTCTCCTTCAAGTAACACACCCGTAAGCGCTCCGCCCGGTCACGCGCTCCTGCCGTGACCGGGCGTCCGCGCATCCACCCTCCACACGCAAGAAAGGGGCACGCGGGGTGTTGCGACTCGTCGTACGACGACTTCTCCAGCTCATACCCACCCTGCTCGGCCTGTCGGTTCTGCTCTTCATCTGGCTGAACCGGCTGCCCGGCGGACCCGCCTCAGCGATCCTGGGCGAGCGGGCGACCGAGGCCGACGTGGCGCGCATCAACCGCGCGCTGGGACTCGACCAGCCGATCTACGTCCAGTACGGACGCTTCCTCAAGCGCCTCCTCGACCTCGACCTCGGCACCTCGGTGCAGACCGGACAGCCCGTCTGGGACGAGTTCGTGCTGCGCTTCCCCGCCACCGTCGAACTCAGCCTCGCGGCCATGCTCATCGCCACCGTCGTGGGCATCCCGCTCGGCTACCTCGCCGCCCGCAAGCGCGGCGGCTGGCTCGACGTGGCCTCCGTCTCCGGCTCCCTCGTCGGCATCTGCATCCCGGTCTTCTTCCTGGCGCAGCTCCTCAAGGGCGCCTTCGGCGACGTCTTCGGCACCTTCGGCCGTCAGTCCACCGGTATCGACGCCACCAGCGTCACCGGCTTCGCCGTCCTCGACGGCGTGCTCACCGGCGAGTTCGACGCCGCCTGGGACGCCCTGATGCACCTGGTGCTGCCCGGCATCGCCCTCGCCACCATCCCGCTCGCGGTCATCGTCCGCATGACCCGCGCCAGCGTCCTGGAGGTCCTCGGCGAGGACTACATCCGCACCGCCGAGTCCAAGGGTCTGGAGCGCCGGGTCGTCCGCGGCCGGCACGTCCTGCGCAACGCGATGCTCCCCGTCGTCACCGCCGTCGGCCTGCTCACCGGCAGCCTGCTCTCCGGCGCGGTGCTCACCGAGTCCGTCTTCACCTTCGGCGGCATCGGCTCCTTCATCCGGACCGCCATCGACGCCCGCGACTACCCGGTGCTGGTCGGCTTCATCCTGTTCATCGCGATGATCTACGTGGTGATCAACATGCTCGTCGACCTCGCCTACAGCGTCATCGACCCGAGGGTGCGGGTGCACTGATGAGTCTCACCACCACTGCTTCCAAGATCGACCGGCTCGCCCAGCTCACGGCGAAGACCGAGACCGCCAGCGGCGCCAGCCTCTGGCGCGAGGCCATGCGCCGCATGCGGGGCAGCAAGATGGCGATCATCGGCGCCGTGATCATCGCCGGCTTCGTCCTGCTCGCGATCGTCGGCCCCTGGGTCGCCCCGTACGGCCCCGCAGAACAGACCTGGCGCGGCGAGGTCTTCTCCAACCGGGGCCAGTTCGTCGGCGCCCGCGCCGAGAACTGGTTCGGCCTCGACCACCTCGGCCGCGACCTCTTCTCCCGGATGCTGGTGGGCGCCCGCCAGACCCTGCTCGTCGGCGTCGTCTCCATGCTCATCGGCCTGCTGATCGGCGCCTTCGTCGGCATCCTGTCCGGCGCGGCGGCCACCCTCGGCGGGAAGGCCGGACGGCGGATCGACGACGCCGTCATGCGCGTCACCGACATCCTCCTCGCGCTGCCCTCGCTGCTCCTCGCCGTCTCCGTCGCCGCCGTGATGGGCCAGTCGCTCACCACCGTGATGATCGCCGTCGGCGTCGTGCAGATCCCGGTCTTCGCCCGGCTGCTCCGCGGCTCGATGCTCGCCCAGGGCGGCAGCGACTACGTGCTCGCCGCCCGCTCGCTCGGCATCCGCAAGCGGCGGATCGTCTTCACCCAGATCCTGCCGAACTCGCTGAGCCCGGTGATCGTCCAGGCGACGCTCAGCCTCGCCACCGCCATCATCGAGGCCGCCGCCCTCTCCTACCTCGGACTCGGCAACCCCGACCCCGCGGTGCCGGAGTGGGGCGTCATGCTCTCCGCGGCCCAGCGCTTCTTCGACAACGAGCCGATGATGTCCATGTACCCGGCGGTCGGCATCATCATCACCGCCCTCGGCTTCACCCTGCTCGGCGAGGCCATGCGCGAAGCCCTCGACCCGAAGCTGCGAGGCTGACATGGCACTGCTCACCGTGGACGAACTGACCGTCACCTTCGGCGGCCGCGGCCGCAAGGACGTCCGGGCGGTCAACGGCGTCTCGTTCAGCGTCGACCAGGGCCAGGTCGTCGGCCTCGTCGGCGAGTCCGGCTGCGGCAAGTCCGTGACCTCGCTCGCCCTCATGGGCCTGCTGCCCGCCAAGGGCGTCACCCTCGGCGGCCGCGCCGACCTCGACGGCACCGACCTGCTGAAGCTCGCCCCCTCGAAACTGCGCGACCTGCGCGGCCGCGAGATGGCGATGATCTTCCAGGACCCGCTGTCCTCGCTGAACCCGGTCGTCCCCATCGGCGTCCAGGTCACCGAGATCCTCCAGCGCCACCGCGGCCTGAAGGGCGAGGCCGCCCGCAAGGAGGCCGCCCACCTGCTCGACCGGGTCGGCATCCCCGACCCGGACCGGCGCCTCAAGGAGTACCCGCACCAGCTCTCCGGCGGCATGCGGCAGCGCGCGCTCATCGCCATGGCGGTCGCCTGCGCCCCCCGCCTGCTCATCGCCGACGAGCCGACCACGGCGCTCGACGTCACCATCCAGGCCCAGATCCTCGAACTCCTCAAGGAACTGGTCGACCAGGAGGGCACCGCGCTGCTGATGATCACCCACGACCTGGGTGTCGTCGCCGGCCTCTGCGACCAGGTGAACGTCCTCTACGCCGGCAAGGTCGTCGAGTCGGCCGCCCGGCGCGAGCTCTTCGCCCACCCGACGCACCCGTACACCCACGGCCTGCTCGGCTCCATCCCCCGGCTCGACGCCCCGCGCGGCGAACCGCTCCACCCGATCCGCGGGTCCATCAACGACCAGATCGCCTGGGCCGACGGCTGCGCCTTCGCCCCGCGCTGCGACCGGTACGAGATGGAGTGCCTCACCGGCACGCCCGAACTGACCGAACCGCGCGCGGCCGGCCACCGCGCCCGCTGCGCGAACCCGGTCCTCGCCACGACGGAGGTACCGGCATGAGCCTGCTCGAACTCGACGGCGTGAAGGTCCACTTCCCCGTCAAGAAGGGCATCCTCTTCGACCGCACCGTCGGCCACGTCTACGCCGTGGACGGCATCTCCCTCAAGGTCGAGGCGGGCCAGACGTACGGCCTCGTCGGCGAGTCCGGCTGCGGCAAGACCACCCTCGGGCGGGCCGTGCTGCGGCTCGTGGACGTCACCGACGGCTCCGTCGTCCTCGACGGCACCGACGTGGCGAAGCTGCCGGAGAAGGAGCTGCGCTCCTTCCGCCGCCGGCTCCAGATGGTCTTCCAGGACCCGCTGGGCAGCCTCAACCCGCGCCAGAACATCGAGTCGATCCTCAGCGAGGGCATGGCCGCGCACGGGATCGGCGCGAACCAGGACGAGCGGCGGGAGAGGATCCGGGAGATCCTCGCCAAGGTGGGCCTGCCCGCCAACAGCCTCTCCCGCTACCCGCACGAGTTCTCCGGCGGCCAGCGCCAGCGCATCGGCATCGCCCGCGCGCTGGTCCTGGAGCCCGACCTCATCATCTGCGACGAGCCGGTCTCCGCCCTCGACGTCTCCATCCAGGCGCAGGTCATCAACCTGCTCGAAGAGCTCCAGGAGTCGCTGGGCCTGACCTACCTGGTCATCGCCCACGACCTCGCCGTCGTCCGGCACATCTCGGACGTCATCGGCGTGATGTACCTCGGCTCCCTGGTCGAGGAGGCGCCGAGCGACGCGCTGTACGAGGAGCCGCTGCACCCGTACACGCGGGCGCTCATGTCGGCCGTGCCCGTCCCCGACCCGGAGGTCGAGGAGCGGCGCGAGCGGATCCTCCTCACCGGCGACCTGCCCTCCCCGGCGAACCCGCCGGCCGGCTGCCGCTTCCACACCCGCTGCCCGTGGGCCCAGCCGAAGTGCTCCCAGGAGCGCCCGGAGCTCACCGACGCGGGCGACGGCCACAAGGTGGCCTGCCACTTCACGCAGGAGATCCGGTCGGGCGAGCTCCCCATGGCGGGCGCCACCGCCACCGCCACGCCCGCGATCCCGGCCCAGTCCACGAAGGAGCCCGAGCCGGCTCCGGAGGAGCCCGCGCAGGCCTCCGAGGAGGCCGCGGCGGCCTCGGAGGAGCCCGAGGCGGCTTCCGGGCAGAAGTAGCCCGACCCGGAGAGGGCCCGGTCGCCGTGGTGCGGCCGGGCCCTTTCCGTACGCACGGCACAATTGCTCGGTGCTCCACGATCTGTTCAGCCCGTCGGTCCAACACACGCTCGACCTCATCGGCATCTTCGTCTTCGCCATCTCCGGCGCCCTCCTCGGCGTCCGGAAGAACTTCGACGTCTTCGGCATGGCCGTGCTCGCCGAGGTCACCGCGCTCGGCGGCGGCCTCCTGCGCGACCTCATCATCGGAGCCGTACCCCCGGCCGCCTTCACCGACCTCGGCTACTTCCTCATGCCGCTGGTCGCCACCGCGCTCGTCTTCTTCCTCCACCCCGAGGTGGAGCGCACGCAGACCGCCGTGAACGTCTTCGACGCGGCCGGCCTCGGCCTCTTCTGCGTGACCGGGACGACGAAGGCGTACGACTACGGGCTCGGCCTCACCTCCTCCGCGGCGCTCGGCCTCGCCACGGCCGTCGGCGGCGGCGTGCTGCGCGACGTCCTCGCCAACGAGGTGCCGTCCCTGCTCCGCTGGGACCGCGACCTCTACGCCGTGCCCGCGATCGTCGGCGCGGCCATGGTCGTCCTCTGCATCCGCTTCGAGGTCCTGAACGCCTACACCAGCGGTGCCGCCGTGCTCACCGCCTTCCTCCTGCGGCTGCTCGCGATGCGCTACCACTGGCGCGCGCCGCGCGCCTGGAACCGCCGCTCGTCCGCCCGCGAGGAGCCCGAAAAAGCTACCGCTCAGTAGTTTCCTGCTGTACCGTCGGCCGCATGAGCACGAGCACCGAGACGAGCCCCGCCGCCGAGACCGCGGCGCCCAGCGAGTTCGACCGGGACACCGCCGTCGCCCTGCGCGAGCCCGGTGTCTACGACGCCGAGCTCTCGGCCGGCTGGACGATCATCCAGGCCGTCAACGGCGGCTACCTCCTCGCCCTGCTCGGCCGCGCCCTCGGCGACCACCTGCCGCACCCCGACCCGTTCACCATCTCGGCGCACTACCTCACGCCGTCGGTGCCGGGCCCCGCGGTCATCCGCACCGAGACCGTCCGCACCGGCCGCACCCTCTCGACCGGCACCGCCTCCCTCTACCAGTACGCCGAGGACGGCACCGAGGTCGAGCGGATCCGCGTCCTCGCCTCCTACGGCGACCTCGACGCCCTCACCGACGAGGTCCGCACCAGCGCGGTCCCGCCCGCCCTCGCCCCGATCGACCGGTGCTTCAGCGCCGCCGACGGCCCGGCCCCGCCGATCCCCGGCTCCTCCGCCATCACCGACCGGCTCGACCTGCGCCTCGACCCCTCCTGCGTCGGCTGGGCCGTCGGCGCCCCCTCCGGCAAGGGCGAGATGCGCGCCTGGTTCGGCCTCGCCGACGGCCGCGAGCCCGACGCGCTCTCCCTGCTCCTCGCCGTCGACGCCCTGCCGCCGACCTCCTTCGAGCTGGGCCTCAAGGGCTGGACGCCCACCGTGGAGCTCACCACCCACGTCCGCTGCCGCCCCGCCCCCGGCCCGCTGCGGGTCTCCATCACCACCCGCAACCTCGCCGGCGGCTTCCTGGAGGAGGACGCCGAGGTCTGGGACAGCGCCGGCCGCCTCGTCGCCCAGTCCCGACAGCTGGCCCGCGCCCCGCGCGGCTGAGCCCGTACGGCGCCCCACGAGCCCGGTGCGGCGGGGAGCCCCGCACCCGGGCTCGTAGAATCGACCCACCATGGCTTACCTCGACCACGCCGCGACCACGCCCATGCTCCCCGAGGCGATCGAGGCGATGACCGCCCAGCTCGCCGTCACGGGCAACGCCTCCTCCCTGCACGCCGCCGGGCGGCGCGCCCGGCGGACCGTCGAGGAGGGCCGCGAGACGCTCGCCGCCGCGCTCGGCGCCCGCCCCAGCGAGGTGGTGTTCACCTCCGGCGGCACCGAGGCCGACAACCTCGCCGTGAAGGGCCTCTACTGGTCCCGCCGCGCCGCCGACCCGCGCCGCACCCGCGTCCTCGCCAGCCCCGTCGAGCACCACGCCGTCCTCGACGCCGTCGACTGGCTCGCCGGCCACGAGGGCGCCGACGTCGAGTACCTGCCGGTCGACGCCCACGGCAGGGTCCACCCCGAGGCGCTGCGCGAGGCGATCGCCCGCGACCCGGAGTCCGTCGCCCTCGCCACCGTGATGTGGGCCAACAACGAGATCGGCACCGTCATGCCGGTCCGCGCCCTCGCCGACACCGCCGCCGAGTTCGGCGTCCCGCTGCACGCCGACGCCGTCCAGGCCGTCGGCCAGCTCCCGGTCGACTTCGCCGCCTCCGGGCTCGCCGCCATGACCGTCTCCGGCCACAAGATCGGCGGCCCCTACGGCATCGGCGCCCTGCTCCTCGGCCGCGAGCACACCCCCGTCCCCGTGCTGCACGGCGGCGGACAGGAGCGGCACGTCCGCTCCGGCACCCTCGACGTCCCCGCCGTCGCCGCCTTCGCCACCGCCGCCCGCCTCGCCACCGAGGGGCAGGAGGCCTTCGCCCGCGAGATCGGCGCCCTGCGCGACGCGCTCGTCACCGCCGTCCGTACGGCCGTCCCCGACGCGCTCCTCGGCGGCGACCCGGCCGACCGGCTCCCCGCCAACGCCCACTTCACCTTCCCCGGCTGCGAGGGCGACTCCCTGCTCCTCCTCCTCGACGCCGCCGGCATCGCCTGCTCCACCGGCTCCGCCTGCACCGCCGGCATCGCCCAGCCCAGCCACGTCCTGCTCGCCACCGGCACCGACCCCGACCTGGCCCGCGGCACCCTCCGCTTCTCCCTCGGCCACACCTCCACCGAGGAGGACGTGAAGGCCGTCGCCGACGCCATCGGCCCCGCCGTGGAACGCGCCAGGACCGCCGGCCTCAGCTAGGGACCCGGGCCCCGGCCCGGGGCTCCGTCGCGGAGGACTTCGTGAGCTCCCGCCGCACCAGCTCCAGATACCGGTCCCAGTCCCAGTGCGGGCCGGGATCGGTGTGGTCGGTGCCCTCGACCTCGACGTGCCCGATGATGTGCTCCCGGTCCGCCGGGATGGCGTACCGCCGGCAGATGTCCGCCGTCAGCCGCGCCGAGCCCGCGTACATCTCCGGCGTGAAGTCCCGCGGCCGGTCCACGAAGCCCTCGTGCTCGATGCCGATGCTCCGCTCGTTCATGTCCCGGTTCCCGGCGTGGAAGGCCACGTCGAGCTCCCGGATCATCTGCGCCACGTGCCCGTCCTTGCGGACCACGTAGTGCGTGGCCGCCCCGTGCAGCGGATTGCGGAAGACCTTCAGCGCCGTCGCGTACGAGCCCTGCACCACGTGGATCACCACCCGGTCGATCACGTAGTCGTCCGGCCGGTCCGCCCGCCGCCAGTTCGCCTGGTGCGCGGCCGTCCACTCCGCCGCCTTGTGGTCGAGCGCCCCGTCCGTGCGCGGCTTCTCCATCCCCGGCAGCCGCCACCAGGCCCGCGCCAGCTCCTCGCGCGCCAGGACCGCCGTGCCCGCCACCGCGACGCCGCCGCCGAGCAGCACGGTGCGGCGCCGGACCCCCCGCCTCTTTCCGGCCTTCTTCGCGCCGTTCTCGCTCCCCATGCCTACCGGAACGCTCGGTCACGGCCGGACGGTTCCCGCCGCCCCGTACCCTGGTAGGGCTATGACTGAGACTCCGCGCCCCCTTCGCGTCCTCGCCGCCATGTCCGGCGGAGTGGACTCCGCCGTCGCCGCCGCCCGAGCCGTCGAGGCCGGCCACGACGTCACCGGCGTGCACCTCGCGCTCTCCGCGAACCCGCAGTCCTTCCGCACCGGAGCCCGCGGCTGCTGCACCATCGAGGACTCGCGCGACGCGCGCCGGGCCGCCGACGTCATCGGCATCCCCTTCTACGTGTGGGACCTCGCCGAACGCTTCCGCGAGGACGTCGTGGCGGACTTCGTCGCCGAGTACGAGGCGGGCCGCACGCCCAATCCGTGCCTGCGCTGCAACGAGAAGATCAAGTTCGCCGCGCTCCTCGACAAGGCGCTCGCGCTCGGCTTCGACGCCGTCTGCACCGGCCACTACGCCACCGTCGTCCTGAACGAGGACGGCACCCGCGAGCTGCACCGCGCCTCCGACATGGCCAAGGACCAGTCGTACGTGCTCGGTGTCCTCGACGAGAAGCAGCTCGCGCACGCCCTGTTCCCGCTCGGCGACACCCTCACCACCAAGGACGAGATCCGCGCGGAGGCGGAGCGGCGCGGCCTCGCGGTGGCCAAGAAGCCCGACAGCCACGACATCTGCTTCATCGCCGACGGCGACACCCAGGGCTTCCTCGCCTCCCACCTGGGCACGGCGGAGGGCGACATCGTCGACGAGTCCGGCGCGAAGCTCGGCACCCACGAGGGCGCGTACGGCTTCACCATCGGCCAGCGCAAGGGCCTGCGCATCGGCCACCCGGCCGCCGACGGCAAGCCCCGCTACGTCCTCGACATCTCGCCCGTGAACAACACGGTCACCGTCGGCCCCGCCGAGGCCCTCGACGTCACCGCCCTCACCGCGATCAAGCCCCGCTGGTGCGGCACCGCCCCCGACGGCCCCGGCCGCTACACCGCCCAGCTCCGCGCCCACGGCGGCGAGACCGAGGTGAGCGCGGCCCTGGAGGACGGCGAGCTGAGGGTCACCTTCGACGAGCCCGTCCGGGGCGTCGCCCCGGGCCAGGCCATCGTCCTCTACGCCGGCACGCGCGTCGTGGGCTCGGCGACGATCGCGACGACGGTACGGCGCACGGCCGCCGCCCCCGCGTAGCGGCGGGGACGGTCCGGCTCAGGCGACGTCGGCCGACTGCGCGACGTCCGCCACGAAGTCCATGAGGACCGGCGCCAGCACATGGGGCGCCACCTCGTGCGTCTGCCCGGTCAGCGTCCGGTGCCGGGCGCGCGGCAGCCGCGCCGACAGCTCCCGGGCCGCCCGCCGGACCGGCGCGGGGCTCGCGCCCCCGTCGACCACCAGCACGCGCGCGTGGACCTCGGGCACGGGCCGCCGCCCGTCGTACGGCGGCTCGAAGACCGAGACGGCCCCCACCGGCACGCCCGCCGCCGCGGCCGCGAGCGCGAGCACGCCGCCCGTCCCGGTGCCGTGCACCGCCGCGCCGGGGCCCGCCGCCGCCAGGACCGCCGCCAGGTCCTCGAACTCCCGCTCCAGCGCGTAGCCGCTCCCGCCGGGCCCCCGGCGGTCGTACACGTACACCGGGTGGCTCCGGGCCAGCAGCCGGGCGAGCGGCACCCCGTCCGCACCCGTCCCCGGCTCCCCGCTCACCAGCACCACCGCGGGCCGGTCCACGGCCCCCGCCCCGTACCGCGCGTACGCGATCGGCGTCCCGTCCCGTGACACGACCCTCTTCACCTCGTCCATGGCAGGGCAGACCGAAGGACGCGCCGGAACTCATCGCCGCCGCCCGGGAATTCCCGAAGAATCTTGGAACCCGCAGGTCAGGACCGTGAGGAAAACACGACCGTGGAGAACGGAGGCGTGTCCTACGGTGGCGGCATGAACATCTGCGTCTTCCTCTCCGCCGCCGACCTCGACGAGCGCTACACCGGACCCGCCCGCGACTTCGCCCGCCTCCTCGGCAAGGCCGGCCACACCCTCGTCTGGGGCGGCTCCGACACCGGACTCATGAAGGTCGTCGCGGACGGCGTCCAGGAGGCCGGCGGCCGCCTCGTCGGCGTCTCCGTCGACTTCCTCGCCGCCAAGGCCCGCCCCGGAGCCGACGAGATGACCATCACCAAGGACCTCGCCGAGCGGAAGGCGCTCCTCCTCGCCAAGTCCGACGCGATCGTCGTCATGGCCGGCGGCACCGGCACCCTCGACGAGGCCACCGAGATCCTGGAACTGAAGAAGCACGGCAAGCACGCCAAGCCCGTCGTCTTCCTCAACACCGCCGGCTTCTACGACGGCCTCAAGATCCAGTTCCGGCGCATGGAGGACGAGGGCTTCCTCCCGCGCCCCCTCGCCGACCTCGCCTTCTTCGCCGAGGACGGCCCGGCGGCACTGGCGCACCTGGAGCGACAGCTGAGCTGACCAACAGTCCGCTTCGCGATTGCGTACTCGTGGGCGAGCTCCGCTAGTGTCGTCGGGCGCATACGGCAGGCATCGGGGATCGGGGGATCGTGAGCCCTTCACAGCGTTGGCAGGACATGTTCGGGACGGTCGAGGACGGCACCCGGATGAACCTCGCCTCCACGGATCCAGGCGCCGGCCCGGGCGCGTCCGGATCAGGCAACCTCAAGCACAGCGACGGCCCCTGGACCAGCGCCTCCGGCACGGCGGGCGCCGTGCGGACCAGCACCGAGACGAGCCGCTCCGCTCTCGGCCCCGGCCACGAGGGCGTGTCGTCCGGCGCCGCCGGCCTCTCGGCGCTCGCCGCGCTCACCGCCGTACGCCGGTCGTGGGAGGACCGCCTCGCGTCCGTACGTGACGAATGCGAGGCGCTCCAGGGGACGCTGCTCGCGGTCGCGAAGGAGATGGGCGAGACCGACGCCTCGGTCAAGAGCTCCCTCGCCTCGATCGACGCCAAGCCCGGGGAGGAGAAGCGATGACCGCTCTCACCTGGCAGCAGCTGCGCGACCTCAAGACCTCCGAGCTCACCGAGGCGGGCGACTCCTGGCACCAGGTGTCGAACCGCTCGGACGCCGACCGGACCCGGGTCGATCGGGCCATGTCAGCAAAGCTCCGCGAGACGCAGGAGAGCCAGTCGGCAGAGGCGGCCCTCGGCCGGCTCAAGCGTCTCAGCCGCAACTTCCACTACTTGCACAGCGAGTGCGGCCTCGTCCGGACGACGCTCAACGGCCTCGCCGCCGACCTCGCCGAGCCGCAGACGCAGTTGAAGAACGCCCTCGCCGACGCCTCCGCCCAGGGACTCACCGTCCACGAGGACGGCTCCGTGAGCTACCCGGCCGCCGAGGTCACCGACCTGGCCGGCACCGCGAAGCAGGCCCCCGGCGGCACCGTCCGGGGCAGCGCCCGTCTCCTGCTGGAGGCACCGCCGCTCGGAAGCCCCCAAGGCGGCGGCTTCCCGGGGTTCCTGCCGCTCAACCCGAACCAGGCGAAGGCCCAGTCCGTCGCCGACCGCATCGCCCGCGCCCTGCGATCAGCCGGCGAGGTCGACGCCCGGTACGCCAAGACCCTTTCCGGCCTGAAGGCGGAGAAGGGCCTCGACGTCACCGAGGCCACCCTGAAGGACGTCCGCCAGGACACCGCGGACGTGCGCGGCACGGCCGGCATGTACCTCGGCGAGGACGTGCCGACCGACAAGAGCCCCGCCGAGCGGAAGAAGTGGTGGGACGGCCTGACGGACGAGCAGCGCGAGGAGTACCTGGAGGTCGCCCCGGACCTGGTCGGCGGCCTCGACGGCATCCCGGCCACCGCCCGCGACGAGGCCAACCGCACGTACCTGCCGATCCTCATGGACGAGCTGGCCCGGGAGGGCGGCGACGACGCGAAGACGAAGCTGGACGCCCTGCGCGGCATCCAGGAGAAGCTGAACGCGCCGAGCGACCCGCCGATGTTCCTCCTCGGCATCGGCGACGAGGGCAACGGCCGCGCGATCGTCGCGTACGGCAACCCGGACACGTCGAGGAACGTCTCGGCGTACGTGCCCGGTCTGGGGACGAAGCTGAACCAGGAGTTCGTCGACGACACGATGAAGCGGGCCCAGGACACGGCCGTCGGGGCCCGCGACGTGGACCCCTCCAGCGCCGCGATCATCTGGCTCGGCTACGACGCCCCGCAGCACGTGGACGTCATGACGAGGGGCGACGCTCAGCGGGGCGCCCCGGCGTACAACGAGTTCATGGCGGGGCTCTCGGCGACCAATCAGAACGCGGATCCCCATGTGACGGCGATCGGCCATTCCTACGGTTCGCTCACTGTGGGAACGGCCGCGCAGCAGTCCGGCGGCATCCCGGGCGCGGACGACATCATCCTCCTCGGCAGCCCCGGAGTGGACGCGCAGAAGGCCGAGGAACTCGGGGTCGGCAAGGACCACGTCTTCGTCGGCGCCGCCGACAACGACCCGGTCACCCACCTCCCGACCAAGGGCGAGGCGGCCATGGGCTGGTTGACGTCGGGGCCGCTGGGCGTGCTGGTCTCCCGTGACCTCTTCGACATCGGCGATGACGACGTGTACTTCGGCAAGGACCCGGCGAGCGAGGCGTTCGACGCCCGCCGCTTCAAGGTCGACGACGGGCCCGCGATGTTCCGGGAGCTCGGCGGCTTCGATGCCCACTCCCAGTACTTCACGCCGGATCTCGACCGGCAGTCCGCGGAGAACATCGCCCTGATCGTCGGCGGGCGATCCGAGGCGATCACGACAGAGGAGCACCGATGAACGTACTGGGGAGGATCACGCGCGTGGCCGCCGCCGTGATCATGACGGGCGCGGTGCTCGCGGGGTGTGCGGGTCAGGATGGCAACGGACGGGCGAGGAGCAATATGAACATGCAGGAAGCGGCGGACCGCGCGGACGCCATCCTGGACGGGACGCTGAAGGCCGTCGAACCCGAGGTCCAGTGGACGCACCACACCTGGACCAGCGGAAGCTGTACGGTCACGCGGCGGCGGAAGGTGATGACGATCATCTCCGAGGAACGGCGGGGCAACTTCCTGGGCGTCATCGAGCGTCACTGGAAGCAGAGCGGCTACGAGATCTCCGGTGTGAATGCCAGCAGGGAGATGCCGGCGATCTTCGCCAAGACCTCCGACGGCTTCCAGGTTTCCTTGAGCGTCAAGTACAAGGGGCAGGCGGTCTTCACGGTCGACACCCCGTGCGTCGAGAAGTCCGACGTCGCCGAGCCGACCACCGAACCAAACGGCCCCGCCTACCCCTACGGCAAGATCCCCACCCCCAACGTCCGCTCCGACTTCTGGTCCGGCACCACGCCCGCCCCCGCCCCCTCCTCCTGAGCGCAGGTGGGACCATGGCCCCATGGCTACTCATGTGATCACCGGGGCCGGTTCCGGCATCGGCGCGGCCGTCGCGCGGCGGCTGCACGCGCGCGGGGACGAGCTCGTGCTGCACGCGCGCGACGCGGGGCGGGCGAAGGAGCTGGCGGCGGAGTTCCCCGGCGCCCGGACGCTCGTCGGGGACCTGGCGGACCCGGACCGGCTCTCCTGGGCGTTCTCGCACCAGAGCCTGCCCGACCGGGTCGACTCGCTGCTGCACATCGCCGGCGTCGTCGACCTCGGCGGGGTCGGGGAGCTGACGCCCAAGGCCTGGCACCACCAGCTGAACGTCAACCTGGTCGCCCCCGCCGAGCTGACCCGGCACTTCCTGCCGCAGCTCCGCCTCTCCCAGGGGCACGTCCTCTTCGTGAACTCCGGCGCCGGGCTCAACGCGCACGCCGAGTGGGGCGCGTACGCCGCCTCCAAGCACGGCCTGAAGGCGCTCGCCGACTCGCTGCGCCACGAGGAGCACGGCAACGGCGTCCGCGTCACCTCCGTCTACCCCGGCCGCACCGCCAGCCCCATGCAGGCCAAGGTGCACCAGCAGGAGGGCAAGGAGTACGACCCCGCGCGGTGGATCGACCCCGAGTCCGTGGCGACCACCATCGTGATGGCCCTCGACCTCCCGCGCGACGCCGAGGTCAACGACCTGACGGTCCGTCCGGGACGGTAGCGGCGCCATGAACGACATCGCACAGTGGGGCCCCGCCACCGGCGTCGGGTCCCTGCCCGGCGGCGACGCCCGCGAGGCCGCCAAGACCGTCACCGGCTCCTTCGAGGACTTCCCCTTCCTCGCCGAACTGCCCGCCCGGGGCCCCGGCGCCGACATGATCGGCCGCACCCTCGGCATGCTCGTCGACCTGTACGCGCACGTGGAGCCCAGCGGCTGGCGGATCAGCGACCGGCCCGGCCGCGACACCCGCCGCGCCCGCTCCTGGCTCGGCGAGGACCTCGACGCCCTGGAGGAGTTCACCCAGGGGTACGAGGGCCCGCTCAAGGTCCAGGCCGTCGGCCCGTGGACGCTCGCCGCCGCCCTGGAACTCCGCGGCGGAGAGGCCGCCCTGGGCGACGCCGGTGCCTGCCGCGACCTCGCCGCCTCCCTCGCCGAGGGCCTGCGCGAGCACCTCGCCGACGTCGCCAAGCGCGTCCCCGGGGCCAGGATCGTGCTCCAGCTCGACGAGCCCTCGCTGACCGCCGTGCTCCTCGGCCAGGTCCGTACGGCCTCCGGCTACCGCACCCACCGGGCCGTCGACCGGCAGGTCGTCGAATCCGCCCTGCGGGACGTGATCGCCGCCCACGACGGGCCCGTCACCGTCCACTCCTGCGCCCCCGGCGTGCCCTTCGGGCTGCTGCGCCGGGCCGGGGCCGCCGGCGTCTCGTTCGACTTCGGCCTGCTCACCGAACGTGACGAGGAGCCGATCGGCGAGGCCGTCGAGGCCGGCACGAAGCTCTTCGCCGGTGTGGTGCCGTCCACCGACACGGCATTGTCCGACCCGGGAGGTAGCGTCATGGGTGTCAGGACGCTGTGGCGCAGGCTGGGGCTGAATCCGGGGACTCTCGCCGAGTCCGTGGTCGTCACCCCCACGTGCGGGCTCGCGGGCGCCTCGCCCGCGTACGCCCGGGCGGCGCTCGCCCACTGCGCCCGGGCGGCGAGATCGCTCGCGGACAACCCAGAGTGACCGGGTTCTGAAGGCACGGGAGGACGGACGAAGGTGGCAGTCGAACAGGGGGCCCTGCCCGGCGGAGAGGCGGTCGTGCCCGCGGAGGCACGCGAGAAGCACGCCGAGCTCGCCGAGCAGGTCGAGGAGCACCGCTTCCGGTACTACGTGAAGGACCAGCCGGTCGTCAGCGACGCGGAGTTCGACACGCTCCTGCGCGCCCTGGAGGCGCTGGAGGAGGAGTACCCGGAGCTGCGCACGCCCGACTCGCCGACCCAGAAGGTGGCGGGGCAGTACGAGACCGACTTCGCCTCCGTCGAGCACCGCGAGCGCATGCTCTCGCTGGACAACGCCTTCGACGACGAGGAGCTGGCGACCTGGGCGGAGCGCGTCGCCCGGGACGTCGGCACCCCCGACTTCCACTTCCTGTGCGAACTCAAGGTCGACGGCCTCGCCGTCAACCTCACCTACGAGCACGGCCGGCTCACCCGCGCCGCCACCCGCGGCGACGGCCGTGCCGGCGAGGACATCACGCCCAACGTGCGGACGATCGCCGACATCCCCGAGCGCCTCCAGGGCGACCGGATCCCAGAGCTCGTAGAGGTCCGCGGCGAGGTCTACTTCCCGATGGAGGCCTTCGAGGCGCTCAACGCCCGCCTGGTGGAGGCCGGCGACAAGCCCTTCGCCAACCCGCGCAACGCGGCCGCCGGCTCGCTGCGCCAGAAGGACCCCAAGGTCACCGCCACCCGCCCGCTCCACATGGTCGTGCACGGCATCGGCGCCCGCGACGGCTTCGAGATCACCCGGCTCTCGGAGGCGTACGGGCTCCTGCACGAGTGGGGCCTGCCCACCTCCACGCACAACAAGGTCGTCGCCGGTCTCCCCGAGGTGCGCGAGTTCATCGCGTACTACGGGGAGAACCGCCACTCCGTCGCCCACGAGATCGACGGCGTCGTCGTCAAGCTCGACGAGATCCCGCTCCAGGGCCGGCTCGGCTCCACCGCGCGCGCCCCGCGCTGGGCCATCGCCTGGAAGTACGCCCCGGAGGAGGTCAACACCAGGCTCGTCGACATCAAGGTCGGCGTCGGCCGCACCGGCCGCGTCACCCCGTACGCCCAGGTCGAGCCGGTCACCGTGGCCGGCTCCGAGGTCGAGTTCGCCACCCTCCACAACCAGGAGGTGGTGAAGGCCAAGGGCGTCCTCATCGGCGACACCGTGGTGCTCCGCAAGGCCGGCGACGTCATCCCGGAGATCCTCGGCCCGGTCGTCGACCTGCGGGACGGCACCGAGCGGGAGTTCGTGATGCCGGCCGACTGCCCCGAGTGCGGCACCGCGCTGAAGCCGATGAAGGAGGGCGACATCGACCTCCGCTGTCCGAACGCCCGGACCTGCCCGGCCCAGCTGCGCGAGCGGGTCGAGTTCCTCGCCGGCCGCCAGTGCCTGGACATCGAGAACTTCGGCGCGGTGGCCGCCGCCGCCCTCACCCGGCCCCTGGAGCCCGCCGAGCCGCCGCTGACCGACGAGGGCGACCTCTTCGACCTCACCATCGAGCAGCTGCTGCCGGTCAAGGCGTACGTCCTCGACGCCGACTCGGGGCTGCCCAAGCGGGACCCGAAGACCGGCGAGGAGAAGATCGTCACCGTCTTCGCCAACCAGAAGGGCGAGCCGAAGAAGAACGCCCTCGCGATGCTGGCGCACATCGAGGCCGCCAAGACCCGCCCGCTCGCCCGCTTCATCAACGGCCTCTCCATCCGCCACGTCGGCCCCGTCGCCGCCGAGGCGCTCGCCCGCGAGTTCCGCTCCCTGGAGCGGATCGAGCAGGCCACCGAGGAGGAGCTGGCCGCGGTCGACGGGGTCGGCGGCATCATCGCCGCCGCCGTGAAGCAGTGGTTCGCCGAGGAGTGGCACCGCGAGATCGTGCGGAAGTGGCGCGCCGCCGGCGTCACCCTGGAGGACGAGGGCGCCGGGGAGGACGAGGGGCCGCGTCCGCTGGAGGGTCTGACGGTCGTCGTGACCGGCACCCTGGAGCAGTTCACCCGGGATGGCGCAAAAGAATCGCTCCAGAGCCGCGGAGCCAAGGTCACCGGTTCCGTTTCCAAGAAGACGAGCTTCGTCGTGGTGGGGGAGAACCCGGGCTCCAAGTACGACAAGGCGATGCAGCTGAAGGTTCCGGTTCTGGACGAGGAAGGCTTCAAGATCCTGCTCGAACAGGGTCCCGAGGCCGCTCGCGAGGTCGCACAGCCGGTCGAGGAGTAGCCCTCGGAAGCCCCTTCCCGCCCCAAGAAGCTCACCCGTTCGGCGCATACCAGATCGTTACGGGTGGCCAGGTCGCATTCGGGCAAGAGAGGGAGAGCGCTGCCCCTCGGCGCCCTCGGCGGCCTAGTGTGGTGACCGTGCGTCTCGTCCCGCACCGCCGCGCGAGGGCTCGCGCGGCCGTGCGACAGGACGAACGGCCCCGCTCGTACGCCCCGCCCCGAAGCCGGCGGGGCGTACGAGCGGCGGCCGGACGCCACCACGGCCGCCTCGCCGCGGCCCATCGGACAGCGACGGCACCGCCGCCTGTGAGAGGGACGGGAATGGAACCGACCGAGAGTGCCGCACCGGTGTCACGGCCGCGTGGCCGGGTGCTCCCCGCAGGCTTCACCGGCCTGCCGGCCGCCGTGCTGGGCACGGCCGCCGCCGTGCTCGTCACCGGCCTCCAGCGGGCCCTGACCTCCGGCCACCCGCTCTTCCCCGGCGGCGTCGCCGGCTGGTCCCTCGCCCTCCTCACCGGGCTCATCGTCGGCCACCTCGTCGCCCTCGGCCGCGAGCGCTGGTGGGGCGGCACCGGCTCCGGCGCCGCCCTCACCCTCGCCGTCCTGCTCCTGTACGGCTGGGTCCCCGCCGGACTCGTCTCGCTCACCGTCGTCGTCCTCGTCAGCGCCGCCCGCCGGCACCGCTGGCGACAGGGCCTGCTGCACGGCGCCGCCGACATCCTCGGCGTCGGCGCCGCCGCCCTCGTCCTCGCCCTCTTCGACGACGTCCCCAGCGTCGACAGCCCCTGGCAGCCGCTCGACTGGGGGATCGCCGACGCCCCGGAGATCGTCCTCGCGGCCGGCGCCTACCTCCTCGCGACCCGGCTGCTGCTGTGGTACACCCTCGCCCCGCCCGGCCGCGGCCTGCCCACCGTCGCCCGCACCGCGCTCCTGCGCCAGGGGCTCGTCGCCGTCGCCCTGCTCGGCATCGCCCCGCTGATCTGCGTCGTCGCCGCCGCCCGCCCGGTCCTCCTGCCGCTCTTCGCGATCCCGCTGATCGCCCTCGACTCCACCCTCTGGATCGCCCGCGCCCGCGCCGAGGAACAGCTCAAGGACCCGCTCACCGGCCTCCCCAACCGCCAGTGGCTCCTGGAGCGCACCTGGACGGCCCTGGAGGACGCCGAGGAGGAGGCCCGCGCCGCCCTCGTCCTCATCGACCTGGACCGCTTCCGCTCCGTCAACGACACCCTCGGCCACCTCGCCGGCGACCGGCTCCTCCTCCAGATCGCCGACCGGCTCCGCCTCGCCCTGCCGCGCGGCGCCGAGGCCGCCCGGCTCGGCGGCGACGAGTTCGCCGTCCTGCTGCCCGTCGCCGACTCCACCACCAGCGCCCAGCGGGTCGCCCGCCACCTCGTCGCCGAGCTCTCCTCCCCGCTCGACCTCGACGGCCTCGTCCTCGTCCTGGAGGCCAGCGCCGGCGTCGCCGTCTACCCCGACCACGCCCGCGACGCCGAGGGCCTGCTGCGCCGCGCCGACGTCGCCATGTACCAGGCCAAGCGCGACCGCACCGGCGTCGAGGTGTACGAGTCCAAGCGCGACTCCAACACCCCCGACCGCCTCGGCCTCCTCGGCGACCTGCGCCGCGCCCTGGACGCCGGCGAGGTCGAGCTCCACTACCAGCCGAAGGTCCGCTTCGACGGCCAGGTCGCCGGCCTGGAGGCCCTCGTCCGCTGGGTCCACCCGGAGCGAGGAAAGGTTCCACCGGACGAGTTCATCGCCATCGCCGAGTCCTCCGGCCTGATGCCGCACCTCACCGAGTACGTCCTGGAGACCGCCCTCGCCCAGGTCGCCCGCTGGCGCGCCCAGGGCCTGGAGGTGCCCGTCGCCGTCAACGTCTCGCCGCGCGACGTCCACACCCCCGGCTTCGCCGGCGCCGTCGCCGCCCGCCTCGCCCGCCACGGCGTCCCGGCCGGCTCCCTGCAGCTGGAGATAACGGAACACGTCCTCCTCGAGGACCCGCAGCGCGCTGCCGACACCCTCAACGGCCTCACCGGCCACGGCGTCAAGATGTCCCTGGACGACTTCGGCACCGGCTACTCCTCCCTCGTCCACCTGCGCCGGCTCCCGGTCAGCGAGCTGAAGATCGACCGCTCCTTCGTCGCCCGGCTGGCCGTCGACACCGAGGACGCCGAGATCGTCCGCTGCACCGTCGACCTCGCCCACTCCCTCGGCCTGCTCGTCGTCGCCGAGGGCGTCGAGGACGACGAGACCTGGGAGCGGCTGCGCGACCTGGGCTGCGACGCCGTCCAGGGCTGGCTGGTCTCGGCCGCCATGCCGCCCGCCGAGACCACCGCCTGGCTGCTCGCCCGCGGCGAGCACGGCTGGCGCCGGGCGGTCGACATCGCCCCCGTGACCGAGCAGGCCCCGGCCCCCGGACACGTCGTGCAGTGATCAGGAGGCCCCCTGGGGCCCCCTCGCCGCCCGGGCGAGGGGGCCGTCCGGGCGGACCGTTTCACGGGGAGGGGCGCGGGCCCCATAGGATTGGGCCCCACACCATCAGACTCACCCCAGAGGATCGCTGCATGCCTGGCATCACGCGCGAGGAGGTCGCACACCTCGCTCGGCTGGCGCGTCTGGAACTCGCCGAAGAGGAACTCGACCACTTCGCCGGTCAGCTCGACGACATCATCGGCGCGGTCGCCCGCGTCTCCGAGGTCGCCGAGCAGGACGTCCCGCCGACCTCCCACCCGCTGCCGCTGACGAACGTCATGCGCGCGGACGAGGTCCGCCCTTCGCTCACCCCCGCGCAGGCGCTCTCCGGCGCCCCCGCCCAGGAACAGCAGCGTTTCAAGGTGCCGCAGATCCTGGGGGAGGACTGATCATGACGGACATCATCAAGCTCACCGCCGCCGAGACCGCCGCGAAGATCGCTTCCGGCGAGCTGACCGCGGTCGAGGTCACCGAGGCCCACCTGGCCCGCATCGACGCCGTCGACGAGAAGGTCCACGCCTTCCTGTACGTCGACCGCGAGGGCGCCCTCGCGCAGGCCCGCGCCGTCGACGAGAAGCGCGCCCGCGGCGAGAAGCTCGGCCCGCTGGCCGGCGTCCCGCTGGCCCTCAAGGACATCTTCACGACCCAGGGCGTGCCCACCACGGTCGGCTCGAAGATGCTGGAGGGCTGGATCCCGCCGTACGACGCCACGCTGGTCAAGCGCCTCAAGGCCGCCGACGTCGTCATCCTCGGCAAGACCAACATGGACGAGTTCGCCATGGGCTCCTCCACCGAGAACAGCGCCTACGGCCCGACCGGCAACCCCTGGGACCTCACCCGGATCCCCGGCGGCTCCGGCGGCGGCTCCTCGGCCGCGCTCGCGGCCTTCCAGGCCCCGCTGGCCATCGGCACGGACACCGGCGGCTCGATCCGCCAGCCCGCCGCCGTCACCGGCACCGTCGGCGTCAAGCCGACCTACGGCTCGGTCTCCCGCTACGGCATGGTGGCCTTCTCCTCCTCCCTCGACCAGGGCGGCCCCTGCGCCCGCACGGTCCTGGACGCGGCCCTGCTGCACGAGGCGATCGCCGGCCACGACCCGCTGGACTCCACCTCCATCGACCTGCCGGTCCCGCCGGTGGTCGAGGCCGCCCGCAACGGCTCGGTGGCCGGGATGCGCGTCGGCGTCGTCAAGCAGTTCCGCGGCGAGGGCTACCAGGCCGGCGTCATGCAGCGCTTCGACGAGTCCGTCGAGCTGCTGAAGGAGCTGGGCGCCGAGGTCGTCGAGCTGGACTGCCCGACCTTCGACCTGGCGCTCTCGGCGTACTACCTGATCGCGCCGTCCGAGTGCTCGTCCAACCTGGCCCGCTTCGACGGCCTGCGCTACGGCCTGCGGGCCGGCGACGACGGCACCCGCTCCGCCGAGGACGTCACCGCCCTGACCCGCGAGGCCGGCTTCGGCCCCGAGGTGAAGCGCCGCATCATCCTCGGCACGTACGCGCTCAGCTCCGGCTACTACGACGCGTGGTTCGGCTCGGCCCAGAAGGTCCGCACCCTCATCACCCGCGAGTTCGAGAAGGCCTTCGAGCAGGTCGACGTGATCGTCTCCCCGACGACCCCGACCACCGCCTTCCCGATCGGCGAGCGCGCCGACGACCCGATGGCGATGTACCTCGCGGACCTGTGCACCATCCCGACCAACCTCGCCGGCAACGCCGCCATGTCGCTGCCCTGCGGCCTGGCGCCGGAGGACGGTCTCCCGGTCGGGCTGCAGATCATCGCCCCCGCCATGCAGGACGACCGGCTCTACAAGGTCGGTGCCGCCGTCGAGGCCGCTTTCGTGGAAAAGTGGGGTCACCCGCTGATCGAGGAGGCTCCGTCGCTGTGAGTACCAGTGCACTGCAGAAGGCCAAGGGCTTCAAGAAGTCCAAGACCGGTACGTACCTGTCCATGGGCACCACCGCTTTCGGCGCCGTCGCCGTGACGAAGCAGATCAAGAAGGCCCGCGCCGAGCACGACACGCTGAAGCTCGTCGACGCCGTCGTGTCCGCCGCCGCCATCGTCACCGGCCTCGCGATCCTGTACCGCGAGCTGAAGCGCCTCGGCGACGACGACGTCCTGCTGGGCTGAGAGGGAAAGTTCCACCGTGACTGTCACTGAACTGCTGTCGTACGAGGCGGCACTGGCCTCGTTCGACCCCGTCATGGGCCTGGAGGTCCATGTCGAGCTCGGCACGAAGACCAAGATGTTCTGCGGCTGCTCGACCGAGCTGGGCGCCGAGCCCAACGCGCAGACCTGCCCGACCTGCCTCGGCCTGCCCGGCGCGCTGCCGGTCGTGAACGAGATCGGCGTCGAGTCCGCCATCAAGATCGGCCTCGCGCTGCACTGCGAGATCGCCGAGTGGTGCCGCTTCGCCCGGAAGAACTACTTCTATCCGGACATGCCGAAGAACTTCCAGACCTCCCAGTACGACGAGCCCATCGCCTTCGACGGCTACCTGGACGTCCAGCTGGAGGACGGCGAGGTCTTCCGCGTGGAGATCGAGCGCGCCCACATGGAGGAGGACACCGGCAAGTCCACCCACATCGGTGGCGCGACCGGCCGCATCCACGGCGCCTCGCACTCGCTGCTCGACTACAACCGGGCCGGCATCCCGCTGATCGAGATCGTCACCAAGCCGATCGTCGGCGCCGGCGAGCGGGCCCCCGAGGTCGCCAAGGCGTACGTGGCCGAGCTGCGCGAGCTGATCCGCGCCCTGGGCGTCTCCGAGGCGCGCATGGACCAGGGCCAGATGCGCTGCGACGTCAACCTGTCGCTGATGCCGAAGGGTTCCGAGACCTTCGGCACCCGCTCGGAGACGAAGAACGTCAACTCGCTCCGTTCGGTGGAGCGGGCGGCGCGCTTCGAGATCCAGCGCCACGCGGCGGTCCTGGAGTCCGGCGGCACGATCGTGCAGGAGACCCGTCACTTCCACGAGGACGACGGCTCCACCACCTCCGGCCGCATCAAGGACAACGCCGAGGACTACCGCTACTTCCCCGAGCCGGACCTGGTCCCGGTCGCCCCGGCCCGCGAGTGGGTCGAGGAGCTGCGCAAGGGCCTCCCGGAGCTGCCGCGGGTGCGCCGCAACCGGCTGCGCGAGGAGTGGGGCGTCTCCGAGCAGGAGATGCAGTCCATCCTCAACGCGGGCGCGGTCGACCCGATCGTCGCCACGATCGAGGCGGGCGCGGACGCGGCCTCGGCCCGCAAGTGGTGGATGGGCGAGCTGGCCCGCAACGCCAACGAGAAGGGCGTCTCCCTGGAGGAGCTGCCCATCACGCCGGCGGACGTGGCCCGGGTCTCGGCCCTGGTCACCGGCGGCGACCTCAACGACAAGCTGGCCCGCCAGGTCATCGAGGGCGTCCTCGCCGGCGAGGGCACCCCGGACGAGGTCGTCGAGAAGCGCGGTCTGAAGGTCGTCTCCGACGACGGCGCGCTCGGCGCGGCCGTCGACGAGGCCATCGCGGGCAACGCGGCCATCGCCGACAAGATCCGGGGCGGCAAGGTCGCGGCGGTCGGCGCGCTGGTCGGCGCGGTCATGAAGGCCACCCGTGGCCAGGCCGACGCGGCGAAGGTCAAGGACCTGATCCTGGAGAAGCTGGGCGTCAGCGAGGGCTGACCCTCTGCCCGTCCGCGCATGAGAGCGGCCCCGCACCGGAGTTGTCCGGTGCGGGGCCGCTCTTCCGTGCGCGGACGGGCTACCGCTTCAGCATCGGGGCGGCGATGACGCCGTTGCCCGAGTCGGTGCAGGTCGCCTCGACCTTGAGCCGCAGCCGCAGGGCGCCCTCGACCTTCAGGGAGGCGTCGATGGGCTTGCCGAGGTCCACGGTCTCGTTGAAGAGGGCGGGCTTGTCGTCGATGGAGACGATGATCCGCGCGGTCTCGATGCTGGAGCCGTCGTCGACGCCGGCCGTGAAGGTGAAGGTCTTCCACTCCCGGTTGAGGTCGTACTCGACGTAGGCACCGCTGTAGCAGTCGCCGATCAGGGCGGCCCCGTACTCCTTCGTGTTGATCTTGGCGCTGCCGATCTCGAAGTCGTCGGGGTCGCTGACGGAGGCGAGGGTGGTGAGGTCGGCCTCGGTCGCGTCCGGCACCTGGCCGGGGTCGACGGTCGGGCTGCCGCTCTCGGTCGGCGCCTCGGTGCTCGGTTCCGCGGTCGGGGACTCGGTCGTCGGCTCCGCGGTGGGCGCCTCGGTGGTCGGCTCCTCCGTGGGGGCCTCGGTGGTCGCCGAGGTCGAGGTGGTGGTGCTCGGGCCGGCCTGGTCGTTCTTGGCGTCCTTAGCGTCGCGGTCGCCGAGCAGCCGGATGCCGACCACGGCGAGGACGGCGACCAGGAGGACGCCGGCGACGGCACCGATCAGCGGTCCCTTGCGACGCCTGCGCGGCTCCGGAGACCGCTGCGGCAGGGATCCGGTCGGTCCGCCGGGCCCGCCGACGGTGGGCATACCGGCCGTCGGAGGCCCGAACCCCTGGCCGCCGTAGCCGGGCCCGCCGTACGCGGGGACGCCGGCGGTCGGCGGACCGTACGCGCCCTGCCCGGCGTCGTACCCGACGGGCGCGGCCGGAGCGGGCGCGGGAGCGGGCGCCGACGCGGAGACCTGCGGCCGGACCGGCTGGGCGGGCGGGGGAGTGGGTGCCGTTTCCTGGACCGGCGGGGCCGCCGCGGCCGGCTGGGCGGGGGGCTCGGCCGGCGGGGGGCCCACGGGCGGGGCGACCGGGAGCGGAGGCACGGCCGGCGCGTCGGCCGGACGCGGCGGGACGGCGTCCTGAGGGGCCGCGTCCTGAGGGGCCGCGTCCTGCGGCGTGGCGTCCTTCGGCGGTGCGTCCTGCGGGGTCGCCGGGCGGGAGGTCGTCGTCGTGGAGACGACCCCGTGCCGGACCTCCTTGACCCACGCCGACAGCGACAGCGGCCGCCTGTCCGCGTCGGCCGCCGCGATGGCCAGCACCTTCCGGCGCTGCTCCTCGGAGAGCCCGGCGATCTGCGGCACCGTGCCGAAGGCGGCCGCCAGCTGCTCGGGCGTGGCCGGCGGGGACTGGCCGCTCAGCAGGAAGTAGGCGATGGCCCCGAAGGCGTACCGGTCGGTGGCCGGCGTCCGCTTGCCCTCGAAGATCTCCGGCGCCGCGTAGCCCGGCGTGAACCACACCTCGGCGGTCTGGTGGTCGGCGGTCAGCTTGCTGAGGCCGAAGTCGACGAGGGTGGCCTGGCCGTGCTCGTCGACCATCACGTTGCCCGGCGAGAGGTCGCCGTGGACGACGGTCCGGCCGGACGGCGTGGCCTTCCCGGAGTGCAGCCAGTCGAGGACGTCCGCGAGCTGTTCGAGCGTCCGCATGACCTCGCGCCGCTCGGCGTGGGTGGTCAGGGTCCGCTCGGCGCGCCAGTCGCGCAGGTCGAGGCCGTCGACGTGGTTCATGACGAGGACGAGGGCCCGGCCGGTGAGGGTGCCGGACTCGCCGGCCGCGTGGATGGGCGGTCCCTGGAAGTGCTCGCGCACGCCGACGACCCCGGGCCGGCTGACGAACCGCAGCAGCTCGGCCTGCTCGTTCCACTTGCGGCTGACCCGCTCGAAGATCTCGGGCGTGATCGTCGTCTTCGAGTCGAGGACCTTGACGACGACGGGCTCGGTGCCACCCGCGAGCTCGATCTCCGCGAGATAGAGCACGGCCTCGCCGCCGCGTCCGATGGAGCGGAGCAACCGGTAGCGGTCCGGCGCGGAATCGGGTCCGATGTGGTGTGCCGACTTGCTCAACATTCCCCCAGGGCACAGTGAATGACAGGAGATCAGCTTGCCGTTCGGGGGAGTCGGGGGTCAACCGAGGTGCGTGACGGCGCCCCGCGCCGGCGGAGACGGCGCCGACCGGGCGCGACCATGCTCCCTTCGCATGCGCGTACGCACCGGTGCCCTCCTCCGGGCCGCTGTGACATGGCCATGTTGCTAGTGTGAAGCGAGGGGCTCGCGCGCGTGAGGTCCGCGGGCCGGTCACAGGGGCCGACGAGGGGGAGCAGGATGTCCTGGGACGAGTGGGAACAGCTCAAGACCGACCACGCGCAGAACCCGCCGGGCGGGACGCGGCTGAACGGACTTGACGGAAACGCGGGCGCGACGGCCGGGTCCGGGGACCTCGTGGTGAACCGCGACGACCTCGGGGCGATCGGCCACGAGGCGTACCTGCTGTACGGCCGGCTCTCCCGGGACGGCGACCACGCCAGGCCCTCGACCTTCGACGCGTCGATCGCCCTCACGAACGGCAACTTCACCAGCGGATCGGAGCTGCTGAAGGTGCACGACCGGTGGAACAGCCAGCTGCGGACGCTCCTGGACGCCTGCGCCCGGATCTCCAACCACCTCGACTACACGAAGTCCACGCACGCCAAGGACGACGTGGACATCGCGGGCGACCTGCTCTCCACGTCCAAGATCGACGAGTACTTCAAGTAGAGGACCCGGGGGAACCGCCGTGCTGACTTTCGAAGACGTCGTCAACGCGCCCGTCGCCAAGCTGAAGCAGGCGGCGGACGACTGGTCGGAGATGACGACCAGGCTGAAGACGCTCGCCACCGACGCCCGCGAGGGCATGAAGGCCAAGACCGACAAGGCCCAGTGGCAGGGCGTCAACTCCGACGTCACCCGGCCGTTCATCGACAAGACGGCCAAGGAGTTCGGGGACGCCGAGGCACAGGCGAAGGGCATACAGCTGCTGCTCGCCGACGCCCACACCTCGTTCCTCACGGCCAGGGACGCCCTCGTCCGGATCAGGGACGAGGAGGGCCCGGCGGCCGGCGTCCACGTCGACGCGAAGGGCAAGGTCACGCCGCGGCACGACCTGGAGAAGGACGTGACGGCGCGCCACGACCCGGACCAGGCGGGCTACGCCGAGGCCGTGCGGAAGCAGAAGGCGGCCGTGGTCTCCTGGCAGGCGAGGATCGACCGCATCGTCGAGGACTGCGCCGACGCCGACGACTCGCTGCGGCGCGCGCTCGCGGCGAACGTGAAGGACGACCACAACTTCACCGCGCCCACGTACCAGAGCCTCGACGAGGAGCAGATCGCCCGGGCCGCGGACCTGCTGAAGAAGGTCACCGGCGAGGGCGGCACGGCACGGAACGTCGCCGAGCTGAAGGAACTCGAAGACCTCCTGGACGACAACCGGAACGACCCCGAGTTCGCGACCGGCTTCTACCGGTGGGTGGGCGCCGAGGGCACGCTCGACGCCTACGCGAAGATGTCGCTGAACGCGACCTCCCTCGGCCCGGCCGGCCAGGACCGCGTCGACATGGTCCGCAACATCCAGTCCGACATGGGCGCCATGCTCGGCCTCGCCACCCAGCGGACGACCCCGAACCACCTCGACGTCGCCTGGACCGAGGGACTCCTGAAGGCCGGCCGCAAGGAGCTCGACGTCCCCGGCGTCGGCTTCTCGAAGATCTACGGCTACCAGGCCCTGAGCGGCCTCCTCCGGGACGGCACGTACGACAAGGACTTCCTGGTGTCCGTCGGCCGCGACATGGTCGCCATGGACCGCGAGGACCCGGGCCGCTGGGGCCACTCCCTGCCCACGAACATGGACGTGCGCATCAACCTCGACGAGAAGGGCGGCAAGGGCTTCAACCCCCTCACCGGCCTCATGGAGGCCATGGCCAACAACCCGGCGGCCTCCGCGGCCTTCTTCGACGAACAGCTCCGCGGCGACACGAACAAGGACGGCATCGTCACCCTCGCGGACGAGGAGCTCACGGGCAAGGACGCGAAGAGCGTCGTGGACCACATGCTCGACAGGAAGCCCACGGACGACTACTACGACACGGTCTCCGGCGGCGGCGAGCAGAACCCCGGCCAGACGGCCACGGGCAACGCCCTGGAGGCGGCGGTCACCGGCCGCGTCCCCGGCGACGAGAACGCCAAGCCCGTGGAACACACCAAGACCATGGCGAGCGTCATGGAGAAGGTCGTCGAGAAGATCGGCAACGCGCCGGAGCTCGTGACGGACGAAGGCCCCCTCGGCGGTCTCTCCCCGAACTTCGGCAACATGGCGGCGGAGTACATGCCCGACCTCCAGGCCGCGGCGGAGAACGGCGCCCATCAGGCCAGGCCGTTCGGCGAGATGGCGAAATTCGCGAAGGACGACATGGCCGGCTTCCTCGGCGCGGTCGGCCAGGACCCCGACGCGTACGGTGCGATCACCAACGCCCAGCAGGCGTACACGACCATGCTGGTGGCCGATGTCTTCCAGCACCCAGAGAAGCACGGCGACACCAGCGACGCCCTGAAGAACGCTGTCACCCCCGGGGGTCAGATCGCGGGCATCATGACGGAGGCGAGGGCTCAGGCCGTCCATGACGCCAAGGCGCATGAGGCGGAGGAGTACAACAAGGGCACGGAAGAGAACGCGAAATGGACCAACCGCATCATCGACATGGTCGGCGGGAAATACATCGAGATGATCCCCGTCGGTGGTGACGTCATCACCTGGATCAAGGAGGACGTCACCGAATCCGCAGTGGAAAGCGCGAAGCAGGACAAGACGGCTGAGGGCAGCAGGGAAACGGCGCAGGCTTACGCGGAAGCCGAGACGGCCGTGAAGGAGGCGGCCGGCAGGGCCGTCGAAGCGGCTGCGCGAGGAACCGATCTCACTCCCGAGCAGATCAAGGAATACCGGGGCGTCGCGTCCGTCGATGCCGGTACCGCCCACTCTGTCGGGCGCGATCTGGTTTCCAGTGCGAAGGGGTAAGGCGATGACGCGAGTGCGGCGGCTCAGGAATCCGACCATGGCCGTAGTGGCCGGTGTGGTGACGCCGGTGCTTCTGGCAGGCTGCTCGGAGGGCAAGCCGAAGGCGGTTCCGGAATTGCCCGCACGCGTCTGCTGGGGCGCCTTCTCCGGCAGCGAGGTCACCCCCTTTCTGCCTGCCGGGGAGAAGGTATCCGTCAGCGACGGAGACTTCAGGCTGGAGGAAAGCCTGGACTCGGAGACCTGCAGTGTCGACGTCGACGGGATCACCCGGTTCATGGCCCACGCCACGTTCCGGGAGTTCGAGGACGAGATCGAGTGGTCCTCCTGGGACTCGCACCATCCTCGCCCTCTCGACGTGGGCAAGGGGGGCATCATCTGGGACGGTGGCGCCGCCACGCACGTCGTCTGCGAGGCGTCGGCCTCCCCGTCCGACCCAGGCAAGTACATCGCCCTGTACGTCGACACCCTCGGCGAGGTCGACACGGAGAAGACCCAGAGCGCGGTGCCGGGGCTCCTGGAGAAGTTCATGACCTTCGCCCAGCGCGAGCTGAAGTGCCCCGGAGCGTGACCCGCGTGCCCCATCGCGGAAGCGCGGCCGTCGTCCTGGCCCTGGCCGGCCTTCTGGCCGGCTGCTCGCAGGGCGAGCCGAAGGCGGCGCCGGAGCTGCCCGAGCGCGTCTGCTGGGGCGGGGCGTTCGCGGGAAGCGACGTGACCCCGCTCCTGCCGGCGGGCGGCAGGGCGGAATTCTCGCCGCAGGCGGACCGGGCCCTGGCTCTGGCCGAGGAACGCGACACCGCGATCTGCACCCTCTACATCGACGGGAAAATGAGGTTCCAGGCGAGCGTCACCCGCTGGAAGTCCGCGGAATCCATCGACTGGACGGCGCGGGCCTCGGCCCGTCCCGAGCCGCTCGACGTGGGGGAGAAGGGCATTCTTTGGAAAGGTGGCGCCTCTTCCGCTTTCGCCTGTGAATCCGCCAGGAATCCAAAGTCGCCGGGGAAGTACATCGAGTTGAGGATCTCCGCGGAGTACGCCCCCGACAAGCACCGGCTGCGGACCGACCTGCCGGAGCTGATGAAGAAGCTCATGGCCTTCGCCCGGAGCGAGCTCCGATGTCCCGGGGAGTGAGGCCCGTGTCCCGCTTCAGGAGCGCGGTCGTCGTCGTGGCCGTGGCCGGCCTTCTGGCCGGCTGCTCGCAGGGCGAGCCGAAGGCGGCGCCGGAGCTGCCCGAGCGCGTCTGCTGGGGAGCCTTCTCGGGGCCGGAGGTGAACAGGCTCCTGGCCCCGGCCGAGAAGGTCGGCCATACGGCGAGGCACTTCGCGCCGGCCGACGCGGGGGACGAGACGTCATGCGCGGTCTATGCCGACAGGGCCACCTCGTTCATGGCCGGGGCCGAGCTCCTGGGGTCCGAGGGGGATGCCGAACGGGAGCTGTGGAGGTACCCGGACGCGCTCCCCCTCGACGTGGGCAGGGGCGGATCCGTCCGGAACGGTGGTGCCACCACGTACTTCGCCTGCCGGCCCGCCGCGTCCCTCACCGGTTCGGGAAGGTACGTCGCCCTGGACATCGACTTCACCGGGGTGCCCGACGAGGCGAAGGCGCAGGACGCCCTGCCGGGGCTGCTGAAGGACTTCATGGCCTTCGCGGAGCGGGAGCTCGACTGCGCCTGACGGCGGTGTCGCCGACGGCTCCGCACGATCTGTGAGGATCGACACGAAACGGGCAAACGATCACGTTTGGCTGCGAGAGTGGGCCGCGAGCACCGATCCAGGCAGGGAGCACGTCCTTTGGCAGCCATCGCACGGTGGTTCATCCGGCACCGCCTCGTCGCCGTCCTCCTGTGGGTCCTCGCCCTCGTCGGGATCGGCGGCGCCGCCGCCTTCGCCGGCAGCGCGTACTCCAACGACTACGAGGTGCCCGGCACCGAGTCCGGGCGGGCCACCGCCCTGCTCGACCGGGGCTTCCAGGGGCTCGGCGGCGACACCGACACCATCGTCTGGCACACCGAGCGCGGCAGCGTCCGCGCCGACGCCGTGCAGGAGCGGATCGGGCCGATGCTGGCGGAGGTCGCGGACCTTCCCGGCGTCGCGGCCGTCGCCTCCCCGTACGGGACCGGCGCCGCTCCCGGGCAGGTCAGCGAGGACGGGCGTACCGCCTACGCCACCGTGACCTTCCGCGAGCAGGCCGACGACATCCCCGTCGAGCAGGCGCGGGCCCTCGTCGACACCGCGAAGGCCGCCGGCACGGACGCGCTCCAGGTGGAGCTCGGCGGCAGCGCCGTGGCCCTCACCGAGGCGCCCGGCGGGCACATCGCCGAGGCCGTCGGCGTGGCCGTCGCCGCCGTCGTCCTCTTCCTCGCCTTCGGCTCCCTCGCCGCCTCCCTGCTCCCGATCGCCACCGCCCTGGTCAGCGTCGGCATCGCGTACTCCGGGATCGTGCTCCTCGGGCACGTGATGACCGTCGCCGACTTCGCGCCCATGCTCGGCATGCTCATCGGCCTCGGCGTCGGCATCGACTACGCCCTCTTCATCGTCACCCGGCACCGCAAGGGCCTGAAACGCGGCCTGAGCGTCGCCGAGGCCGCGGAGACCGCCGTGGCCACCACCGGCAGGGCCGTCGTCTTCGCCGGCGCCACCGTCTGCATCGCCCTCCTCGGCATGCTCATCCTCCGGCTGGGCTTCCTCAACGGCGTCGCGATCGCCGCCTCGCTCACCGTCGTCCTCACCGTCGCCGCCTCCGTCACCCTGCTGCCCGCGCTGCTCTCCCTCATCGGGATGCGCGCCCTCTCCCGGCGCGAGCGGCGGGCGCTCGCCGAGCACGGCCCGCAGCCCGAGCTGCCCACCGGCTTCGCCGCCCGCTGGTCCGCCTTCGTCGAGCGCCACCCCAAGCTCCTCGGGGCCGTCGCCGCCGTCGTCATGGCCGTCCTCGCGCTGCCGACGTTCTCGCTCCACCTCGGCACCTCCGACCAGGGCAACAATCCGGCCACCGCCACCACCCGGCAGGCGTACGACCTCCTCGCCGACGGCTTCGGGCCGGGCGTCAACGGCCCGCTCACCCTCGTCGCGAGCCTCGACGGCGCCGACGACCGGGTCGCCCTCGACCAGCTGCCGGACGCGCTCGCCGCCACCAAGGGCGTCGCCTCGGTCTCCCCGGTGACCTACAACGGCTCCGGCGACACCGCCGTCCTCACCGTCGTCCCCGACTCCTCGCCGCAGTCCAAGGCCACCAGCGATCTCGTCGACCGGCTCCGCCAGGACGTCGTCCCGGCCGCCGGGACCGGCACCTCCCTCGACGTCCACGTCGGCGGCATCACCGCCTCGTACGACGACTTCGCCGAGATCATCGTCGGCAAGCTGCCGCTCTTCGTCGGCGCGGTCGTCGCCCTCGGCTGTCTGCTCCTGCTGCTGGCCTTCCGGTCCATCGGCATCCCGCTGAAGGCCGCCGCCATGAACATCGCCGCCGTCGCCGCCGCCTTCGGCATCGTCGTCGCGATCTTCCAGTGGGGCTGGGGCGGCGAGCTCCTCGGCCTCGGCAGCTCCGGCCCGATCGAGCCCTTCCTCCCCGTGATCATGGTCTCGGTCCTCTTCGGCCTGTCCATGGACTACCAGGTCTTCCTGGTCAGCCGGATGTACGAGGAGTGGCTGGAGACCGGCGACAACCGGCGGGCGGTCCGGGTCGGCCTCGCCGAGACCAGCCGCGTGATCAACTCCGCCGCGGTCATCATGATCTCGGTCTTCCTCGCCTTCGTCCTCTCCGGCGACCGGGTCATCGCGATGTTCGGCATCGCCCTCGCCGCCGCCGTCGCCCTCGACGCCTTCGTCCTGCGCACCCTCCTCGTCCCCGCCCTCATGCACATGCTCGGCGGAGCCAACTGGTGGCTGCCCCGCGGCCTCGACCGGATCCTGCCCCGGATCAGCATCGAGCCCCCGGAATGCCGGGTCGCCGCCGACGCCCGCGCCGCCATACCCGCCCAGCGCGAGACCGGGAGCGAGACCGGGAAGGAAGCCGGGAAGGACGGCGTGCGGATCCCCGAGGACACCGCCTAAGGCACCCCCGGGACCCTCCCTAAGGACCCCCGGGACCCCCCTAAGGACCCCCGCACCGCGAACATGCGGCACTCGCCCGATGCCCCGGCACCGGCTGGGCGAGGAAGGTGGAGGCATCGCAAGGAGCGATACCGAGACCGAAGCCCAGGGAGCACCCCATGTTCGCGTACGAACTCCACCGCGCCGCCCACGCCGAGCTGGTCCGCGAGGCCGCCGCCCAGCGCCTCGGCCGCGAGGCCGCCCGTGCCGCCAAGGCCGCCCGCCGGACCGGCCGCCACGAACCCGAGGGGCGGGTGAGCACCGGCAAGGACCGCTACGCCCAGGTCGCGTGACCCCCGTATGAGCGACCGGCAGGGCGCCTGTGCGATGCTCGGCGCCGTGGAGACCAGGTCCGTCAGCCCCGTCTTCGTCGGCCGCGCCGGCGAACTCACCGCCCTCACCGAGGCGCTCTCCCGCGCGACCGCGGGAGAGCCCCAGGCGCTGCTCGTCGCCGGCGAGGCGGGCGTCGGCAAGACCCGGCTCGTCGAGGAGTTCCGCGACGCGGCCTGCGCCGCCGGCGCCGTCGTCGCCCTCGGCGGCTGTGTGGAGCTCGGCGCCGACGGACTCCCCTTCGCCCCCTTCTCCACCGCCCTGCGCACCCTGCGCCGCCGCCTCCCCGAGGAGCTCACCGCCGCCGCCGACGGCCACGAGGGCGAGCTGGCCCGTCTCCTCCCCGAGCTCGGCGACCCCGGCGCCGCGGACGCCGGCGACGAGGACGCCACCGCCCGCCTCTTCGAGCTCACCGTCCGCCTCCTGGAGCGGCTCGCCGCCGACCGCACCCTCGTCCTCGTCCTCGAAGACCTCCACTGGGCCGACACCTCCACCCGCCACCTCCTCACCTACCTGCTGCGCACCCTGCGCCGCGGCCGGATCGTGGTCGTCGCCACCTACCGCGCCGACGACATCCACCGCCGCCACCCGCTGCGCCCCCTGCTCGCCGAACTCGACCGGATGCGCACCATCCGCCGCATCGAGCTCTCCCGCTTCACCCGCGCCGAGGTGCACCGCCAGCTCACCGGCATCCTCGCCGCCGAGCCCGCCCCCGTCCTCGTCGACGAGATCTTCGACCGCTCCGACGGCAACGCCTTCTTCGTCGAGGAACTCGTCGCCTCCCGCTCCTGCGGCGACGGCGCCCACCCGCTCAGCGACTCCCTCCGCGACCTCCTCCTGGTCCGCGTCGAGGCCCTCCCCGAAGCCGCCCAGCGGGTCGCCCGGATCATCGCCGAGGGCGGCTCCACCGTGGAGCACGGCCTCCTCGCCGCCGTCGCCCGCCTCACCGAGGACGAACTCATCGAGGCCCTGCGCGCCGCCGTCGGCGCCAACCTCCTCCTCGCCGTCCCCGACGGCGACGGCTACCGCTTCCGCCACTCCCTGGTCCGCGAGGCCGTCAGCGACGACCTGCTGCCCGGCGAACGCTCCCGCCTCAACCGCCGCTACGCCGAGGCCCTGGAGGCCGACCCCGGCCTCGTCCGCCCCGACGAGCGGGCCACCCGGCTCGCCACGTACTGGTACCACGCCCACGACCCGGCCAAGGCGCTCCCCGCCGTCCTCGACGCCTCCGTCGCCACCCGCAAGCGGCACGCCTACGCGGAACAGCTCGGCCTCCTCGAACGGGCCATGGAACTCTGGGACGAGGCCCCCGCGGAGATCCGCGCGGGCCTGCGTCCCATCGACTACGCCGAGTCGTACCCCGCCTGTGGCTGCGACCCCGAGACCACCCCGCTGCGCCACCTCGACCTGCTCGCCGAGGCCGCCGTCGCCGCCCGCCTCTGCGGCGAACGCGAACGCGCCCTGAAGATCGGCAGGATGGCGCTGCGCCTCCTCGACGGCGACGACGAGCACGACCCCCTGCGCGCCGCCTGGTTCTGGGCCGAGCAGGCCCGGCTCCAGTCCAACCTCGGCCGCGGCGACGGCTGGACCGAGATCTCCCGCGCCCAGGAACTCGTCAAGGGCCTGCCGCCGTCCGCCGTCCACGCCACCGTCCTGGCCGGCGCCGCCGGCTGGGGCATGCTCCGCAAGCCGGGACCCGAGGCGCTCGCCGCCGCCGAACGCGCCGTCGAATACGCCCGCCTGGTCAAGGCCGAGGCGACCGAACTCAACGCCCGCCTCACCCTCGGCACCATCATGGTCGCCGCCGGCGACCGCGACGCCGGTCTCGCCGAGATGCACGCGGTACGCGAACGGACCACCGCCCTCGGCCAGTTCCACGAGACGGCCCGCGCCCACATCAACATCGTCTCCGCCCTGGAGTCCCTCGGCCGCTCCGCCGAGGCCGTCGAACTCGCCGACGCCGGACTCGAACTGACCCGCGCCCGCGGCCTGGTCGAGGCCGCCGGCTGGATCCGCGGCAACAGGGCCGAGTCCCTCTTCTCCCTCGGCCGCTGGGAGGAGGCCCGCACCGAGGCCGAACGGCTCCTCGCCTCCGTCACCAGCACCAAGCCCCGCGCCTCCGCGCACCTCCGGCTCGCCCAGATCGCCGTCGCCCGCGGCGAGACCGCCACCGCCCTCCACCACCTCGACGAGGCCCGCGCCGTCTACGGCGGCCGCGACCCGATCCCGCAGTACCTCCTCCCGCTGGCCGGCGTCGACGTGGCCGCGGCCGCCGCCGAGGGACGGCTCGCCGACGTCCGGGCCCAGCTCGCCGCCGTCGCCGAGGCCGGTTTCCCGCCCGGGACCCACCGCTACGGCTGGCCCCTCGTCCTCGTCGCCGTCACCGCCGAGGCCGACAGCCGCGGCCTGCCCGCCGCCGAGCAGGGCCGCGCCGAGGCGCTGGCCGCCATCCGCCGCTGCGTCCGGGCGCTCGCCGCCCCCGCCCCCGTCTGGACCGCCCACTCGGCGCAGGTCGGCGAGGAGCTGGCCCGCGCCGAGGGCCGCGAGACCGCCGCCCGCTGGACCGAGGTCGTCGAGGCGTGGACCCCGCTAGGCCTGCCCCACCCGCTGGCCCGCGCCCGCCACCGGCTCGCCGACGTCCTCCTCGCCGGGGGAGGCCGGCGCGACGAGGCCACGGCCCTGCTCCGGCAGGCCCACGCCACCGCCGTCGCCCTCGGCGCCCACCCGCTGCGCGAGGACGTCGAACTGCTCGCGGCCCGCGCCCGGATCTCCCTGACGGACGCCCCCGGCCCCGCCGCCCCGGACGCGGAGCCCGAGGCCGACGCCTTCGGCCTGACCCCCCGGGAGCAGGACGTCCTGCGCCTGGTCGCGGCCGGCCGCACCAACCGGCAGATCGCCGAGGAGCTGTTCATCTCACCCAAGACCGCGAGCGTCCACGTCTCCAACATCCTCGCCAAGCTCGGCGTCTCCGGCCGCGGCGAGGCCGCCGCGATGGCCCACCGCCTCCACCTCCTCGGCACCCCCCGCTGATCCCGCGCCCTGCCCCGGAACCCGTATCGTCACCCGCCCCGAGGCCAGGTCTATCGGCCCCCGGGCCGGATCGGCGTCCCCCGGCTCCTCCCGGGTCAGGGCGAGGCGCCGCCGCTCCTCCTCCGCGTGCCGCCGCCCCGGGGCGAAGAACGCGTCGAGCCCGCCGAACGCGCCCACCCTCAGCCCACCTCCAGACGCAGGATCCGGTCGTCCCCGGCCTCGGGGGTGCCCCGGCCGTCGGTCTCGCTCGTCACCAGCCACAGCCGCCCGCCGCCGTCCGCGAGGACCGTCCGCAGCCGCCCGTACTCCCCGGTCAGGAACGCCTCCGGCTCCCCGGAGAGCTCCGTGCCCGACAGCCCGATCCGCCACAGCCGCTCGCCCCGCAGACCGGCCATCCACACCGCGCCCCGGGCGTACGCGATCCCGCTCGGCGAGGCCTCCGAGGTCGGCCACTGGGCCACCGGGTCCACGAACCCGTCCTTGCCCGCCCGCCCCTCGACCTCCGGCCAGCCGTAGTTCCGGCCGGGCTCGACGAGGTTCAGCTCGTCCCAGGTGTTCTGCCCGAACTCGGCCGCCCACAGCCGCCCTTCGGCGTCCCAGGCGAGCCCCTGGACGTTCCGGTGGCCGTACGAGTACACCACCGAGTCCGCGAAGGGGTTGCCCGGCGCGGGCTCGCCCTCCGGGGTCATCCGCAGGATCTTCCCGCCCAGCGACCCCCGGTCCTGCGCGAGCCCCGTCTCTCCCGTCTCGCCGGTCCCCGCGTACAGCATCCCGTCCGGCCCGAAGGCGATCCGCCCGCCGTCGTGGACGGTGCCCTTGGGGATGCCGGTGAGCACCGGCTCGGGCGTGCCGAGGCGGTCGCCGGCGCCGCCGCCGTACCGCATCCGCACGATCCGGTTGTCCGACTCGGCGGTCAGGTACGCGTACACCCACCCGTCCCGCACGGCCAGGCCCATCAGCCCGCCCTCGCCGCCCGGCACCACGCCTGGCACCTCGCCCAGCGAGGTCCGCGCGCCGCTGCGGCCGTCCACCCGGGTGATCGTCCGTTCGTCCCGCGAGGAGACCAGCAGGTCGCCGCCGGGCAGCGCGGCCAGTCCCCAGGGCGAGCGCAGCCCCTCGGTGAGCGTCCCCGCCACCGTCACCCGCCCCGCGCCGGCCGGCGCGCCGGACGACGGCACGGCGGAGGACGAGGCGGCGGGCGGCGCGGAGGTGCTCCGGGCACCGGAGTCACCGGGGTCGCCGGCCGAGGAGCAGCCGGCCACGAGCACCAGCGCGGCGGCGCCCCACAGGGCCTTCGGAACGGCGGGACGTCTCATGATCCGATCCCCTTCGGCAGGACGGGCGTACGAGCGGCGGCCTTCCCTCCTTGATACACCGCCGATCCCCCGCCCGCCCCGGTCGCGGGCCGTCTCCGGCCGGATTCTCAGTCCCAGGACTCCCGCGCGTCGGGCAGCGCGGCGAGTTCCGCCAGGTCGCCGGCGGTGAGCCGCAGCCCCGCCGCCCCGGCGTTCTCCACCGCCCACCGCTCCCGTTTCGTCCCGGGCACCGGCACCACGTGCCGCCCCTGCGCGAGCACCCATGCCAGTGCCACCTGCGCCGGGGTCACCCCGTCGCCGTGCCGCTCCGCCACCCGGCGAAGACCCGCCACCAGCGGCTGGTTCGCCGCCATCATCTCGGAGGTGAAGCGGGGGTGCCTGGCCCGCGGGTCGTCCGGCTCGAAGCCGCCGCCCGGCGTCAGCGTCCCGGTCAGGAACCCGCTGCCCAGCGGCATCGCCGCGAGGAGCCCGACCCCGCGGTCCGCGCACCAGGGCAGCAGCCGCGCCAGCGCCTCCGGCGCCCACAGGGACAGCTCGGCCTGGACCGCCGCCACCGGGAACACCTGCTGCACCCGGGTCAGTTGCCGAATCGTTCCCTCGTGCAGATCGCCGGTACGCGAACGCCGGGTCCGCCGCACCCCGACCGCGCTCAGGCCGAGCGCCCGCACCTTGCCCGCCGTCACCAGGCCCGCCATCGCCCCCCAGGTCTCCTCCACCGGGACCTCGGGGTCCGCGCGGTGCAGCAGGTACAGGTCGAGGACGTCCGTCTGGAGCCGCCGCAGGGAGGCGTCGCAGGCCCGGCGCACGTACTCCGGCCGGCCGTTGGCCACCACGTGCCCGTCGCCGACGAGGAGTCCGCACTTCGTCGACACGAAGACGTCCGAACGGCGCTCCTTGAGCACCCGCCCGAGCAGCAGCTCATTGGTGAACGGCCCGTACATGTCGGCCGTGTCCAGCAGGCTCACCCCGGCGTCCAGGGCCGCGTGCACGGCCCGCAGCGAGCGGTCGCCGCGCTGCTGCGACCGGCTGTAGCCCCAGTTCATCGGCATGCAGCCGAGGCCGATGGCCCCCACGCCGAGCGCCGTCGCCCCGATAGTCCTGCGCTCCACGTGCCGCTACCCCTCCCTGTGCCGCCCCCCAAAGTAACCAATGGCGCACGGGATTCTTCGCATAGCCTCCCGGTCATGACACTCGCACCCACCGCCGCCGACGTGTGGCTTCCGATCCCCGCCGACGAGATCGACGGGCTGCCCGACCCGGGCGCGTCGGGGCTGAACTACCGCTTCTGGGACGGCGGAGCCGACTTCCCGGCCGATCCGGCCGACTGCGGCTTCTACGTCGTCCCGTACATGAAGGGCTCCGCGGTCGCGGTCCGGCCGCTCGCCGCGATGACCTCGCTGCGCGTCGTGCAGACCCTCTCGGCCGGCATCGACCACGTCGTCCCCGGGCTCGGCTCCCTCCGCCCCGGCGTCTCGGTCTGCAACGCCAAGGGCGTCCACGAGGCCAGCACCGCCGAACTCACCCTCGCCCTGATACTCGCCTCCCTGCGCGGCATCCCGCGCTTCGTGCGCGGCCAGGACGCCGAGGAGTGGCGGGACGGCTTCTACCCGGCGCTCGCCGACAAGTCCGTGCTGATCGTCGGGTACGGATCGATCGGCGCGGCGATCGAGGACCGGCTCGCGCCCTTCGAGTGCGCGCGGGTGGCGCGGGTGGCGCGCTCCGCGCGCACCACGGCGCGCGGTCCGGTGCACCCCTTGGTCGATCTCCCCGCGCTGCTCCCCGAGGCGGACGTGGTGGTGCTGTCCACCCCGCTCACGCCGGAGACCCGGCACCTGGCCGACGCGGGCTTCCTCGGCCGGATGAAGGACGGGGCGCTGCTCGTCAACGTCGCGCGCGGCCCGGTGGTGGACACGAGCGCCCTGCTCAAGGAGGTGGAGAGCGGGCGGATCACGGCGGCGCTCGACGTCACGGACCCGGAACCGCTGCCGGCCGGGCACCCGCTCTGGCACGCTCCCGGGGTGCTCGTGACGCCCCATGTCGGCGGTTCCACCTCGGCGTTCATGCCGCGGGCGAAGCGGCTGATCGCGGCGCAGGTCGGGCGGTACGCGGCGGGGGAGGAGCTCGCGAACGTCCTCCGCACCACCTGAGGACCACCTTCCCGGGGGGTCCGGGGGCTCGTACGCCCGAGTGCGCCCCGTGGCGCGCCGCCCGCAAGCCCCCTCGCCGTCACGGAGAGTACTGCAGCCCTGTCCCTGAGTGACGGTCCTGGTGTATCGTCCCGGATCGGGGGACATGCGTCTGTACGGGCTGACGCTGGGGAGCGAAGTGACGGGTCATCAGATTCCGAGGGGGGTGACGGGTGAAGCGCGGCCGACGGACCGACGGTCCGGCGCGGCGACGCCGCCGCCGGGGCATCTCCCGCTCCTCCCTGCCGACCTCGCGCGTTCGGTGCCGGACCAGGCCGCGCCACACCGCGCGGAGCGCCTGGACGGCGCGGCGCGCGCCGACGCCCCGGGCCTGCCGCGGGTCCCGGGTCCCGGGGCCGAACCGGCCGTCCCGGAGGCGCACGCCCCCGGCTCCGGCACACCCGGCTCCGGCGTACCCGGCCCGGCCCCCGCGGCGGGGCGCGACGTGCCCGCCCAGCGCGGCGGCGAGGGCGGCGGCTCCGGGCACGGCGCGGGGTGGGGGAGCGCGGTGAACGGCACCGGAGCCACCGCGCTGATGCGCCGCGGGCCCGCCCCCGCGGGGCCGGCCGGACCCGAGCACCCCGCCCCCGGCCCCGAGTGCCGGGCCGCCTGGGCCGGCTCGCTCCTCGCGCAGATCACCCTCGGCCTCGTCTGCGCCGGCTACACCACCGGCGCCGCCCTCGGCTGGGGCTCGCCCCGACTCGCCCTGTTCATGGGCGACTTCGGGCTGAGCGCCGCCGCCTTCACCGCCGCCGTCTCCTGCTTCCTCTACGCCAGGACCGAGCCCGGCGGCACCCGCCCCGCCTGGCTCCTCTTCGCCTTCTCGTCCTTCATGGCCGGCGCCGGGAACGGCGTCTGGGGCTGGTACGAGGTCGTGCTCGGCCAGGACGTCCCCGAGTCCTCCGTCGCCGACCTGTTCTTCTTACTCTTCGCCCCGCCCGCCATCGTCGGCCTCCTCGTCCTCGCCAAGAAGCCCGTCACCCGGGCCGGCTGGGTCTGCCTGGGGCTCGACGCCTGGCTCATCGCCGGATCGCTGCTGACCCTCTCCTGGAGCCTCGCCCTCGCCCACACCGCCCACTTCCAGGGCGAGTCCGTGGCCCAGGCCGCGCTGTCCCTCGCGTACCCGCTGCTCGACATCGTGCTCGTCAGCATGGTCCTCGCCCTGCACTTCCGGCGCTCCCCGGCCAACCGCTCGGCGGTCAACACCGCCATCGCCGCGCTCGCCCTCACCGTGCTCTGCGACGCCCTCTTCACCTCGCCGCTGCTGCGCGCCAACTACGTCTCGGGCCAGCTGCTCGACGCCGGCTGGTTCGCCGGCTCCCTGCTGCTCGCCTACGCCCCCTGGGGAGTCCACCGCCCGTCGGAGGCGCCGGCGGTCCGCGCCCCCGGGCCCGCCAGCCGGCCCATCGCCGGCTCGCTCGCCGCCCTCACCCCGTACCTCGCCGCCGCCGTCTGCACCCTCGGCATCCTGTACAACGTCGTCGAGGGGCGCCGGGTCGACCGCGTCGTCGTCCTCACCGGCTGCGCCGTCGTCCTCGCCCTCGTCGTCCGCCAGGGCATCATGCTGATCGACAACATCGCCCTCACCCACGAACTGGCCCAGAAGGAGAACCACTTCAGGTCGCTCGTGCAGAGCTCCAGCGACGTCATCATGATCGCCGCGCCCAACGGCGTGCTGCGGTACGTCAGCCCCGCCGCCACCGGCGTGTACGGCCGGGACGCCGAGGAGCTCGTCGGCTCGGAACTGGCCGCGCTCATCCACCCCGACGACCTCGGCGCCGTCGTCCACGAGGTCCGCCGCTTCCTCGCCGCCTCGCCCGCCGAGGAGCCCACCACCCGGATCGAGTGCCGCTTCCGCTCCGGCCACCCGGGCCCCTCCCGCCCCGGAGAGGCCGAGGGCGGGGTCGAGTGGCTCAACGTCGAGTCCACCGTCAACCGCCACCAGGGCGGGCTGATCTTCAACAGCCGCGACGTCACCGAACGGGTCCGGCTCCAGGCCCAGTTGCAGCACAACGCCGAGCACGACCCGCTCACCGACCTGCCCAACCGCGCGCTCTTCACCCGCCGCGTCGGACAGGCCCTCGGCGGCCGCCGCTCCTCCGACCCCGGCACCGCCGTGCTCTTCATCGACCTCGACGGCTTCAAGGGGGTCAACGACCGGCTCGGCCACCAGGCCGGGGACGACCTCCTGATCCAGGCCGCCCGCCGCCTCCAGGAGGCCGTACGCGCCGGGGACACCGCCGCCCGGCTCGGCGGCGACGAGTTCGCCGCCCTCATCCTCGGCGACGGACTGCGCGACCGCGCCGCCCGCGAGACCCAGGTCCAGGAGATCGCCGACCGGCTCCGGCTCACCCTCTCCCGCCCCTACCGCGTCGACGGCGGCACCGAGGTCCGGGTCGCCGCCTCCATCGGCGTCGCCTTCGCCGAGCCCGGCATCGGCGCCGGCGACCTGCTGCGCAACGCCGACCTCGCCATGTACCGCGCCAAGGCCGGCGGCAAGGACCGGGTCGAGCTGTACGTCCCCCAGATGCAGGCCGAGGTCGTCCGGCGCACCGAGCTCGCCGCCCGGCTGCGCAGCGCGCTCCACGACGGCGAGTTCGCCCTGCTCCACCAGCCCGTCGTGGAGCTGGCCACCGGCCGGGTCTCCGCCGTCAGCGCGCAGGCCCGCTGGCGCTCCGCCCAGGGCATCCTCTTCACCCCCGCCGAGTACCTGCGGGTCACCGACGACGGCGAGCGCACCGCCGAGCTCGGCCGCTGGCTCCTGGAGGAGGCCGTCGAGCAGGCCGCCGAACGGGCCGGCGCCGGCCACCGCACCCCGGTCTCCGTCCGGGTCTCCGCCCGCCGCCTGCTCGACCGCTCGCTGCCCCTCGGCTCCGTCGAGGCCCTGCTCGCCCGGCACGGGCTGCCGTCCGGCTCCCTCGTCGTCGAGCTGGCCGACACCGGCGAGCGGACCCCCCTGGACGAGCTGGAGCAGCGTCTGGTCGCCCTGCGCCGCCTCGGCGTCCGCATCGCCCTCGACGGATTCGGCAGCGGACACGTCGCCGTTCACGCCCTCAGACGCCTCCCGGTCGACATACTGAAACTGGACAGGGCCCTCGTCGAAGGAGTGGTCGAATCCGCCCGGCTCCGCAAGATCACCAGCGGTGTGCTCCGCATCGCCGGCGAGCTGGGCCTGCAGACCGTCGCCGAGGGCGTCGACGTCCCCGAGCAGGTGCTCGCCCTGCGGTCCATGGGCTGCCGGCACGCCCAGGGCATGGCCTTCTCGGGCCCGCTCGACGAGTACCGGCTGCGGCGCGCCCTCGTCCGGGGCGACTACCCGCTGCCCGGAGCCGTCTCCGTACCGGCCGGCAAGGGGTCCGAGGAGCGGCGGAATCCCTCCCCCGAACAGCTCACATGATGAGACGCGCGTCCCACCCACTTGACAGTGGTGTGGCCCGAGAGGGAGGGTCAATGCCATGCGCACCCGAATTCTCGTACTTGGAAAGCGCGTCGGCTGAAGCCGGGCCCCTGAAGGCCGGCTGAGAACCACCCGACGCGCTCCCCTCGCTTGCCTTCCGGCACGAGGGGTTTTTTGTTGCACCGGTTCTCCCGGAAGTCGACGCCAAACCCCGTAAAACCCCCGCAAAAAACCCTCTGCTTCGAGAAGAGATGCTGATGACCGAGCAGGCCACCGGGCACCATCCGCAGCCGCGGCCCCGCAGCGGCGCGACGCCCGCCCCCACCGTCGAGCACGTCACGGGCGCGCAGTCCCTCATCCGCTCTCTCGAAGAGGTGGGCGCGGACACCGTCTTCGGCATTCCGGGCGGCGCCATCCTCCCGGCGTACGACCCGATGATGGATTCCCGGCGCGTCCGCCACGTCCTCGTCCGCCACGAGCAGGGCGCGGGCCACGCGGCCACCGGCTACGCCCAGGCCACCGGCAAGGTCGGCGTCTGCATGGCGACCTCGGGCCCCGGTGCCACCAACCTCGTCACCCCGATCGCCGACGCCCACATGGACTCCGTCCCCATGGTCGCGATCACCGGCCAGGTCTCCTCCAAGGCCATCGGCACGGACGCCTTCCAGGAGGCGGACATCTGCGGCATCACCATGCCGATCACCAAGCACAACTTCCTGGTCACCAAGGCCGAGGACATCCCGCGGACCATCGCCGAGGCCTTCCACATCGCCTCCACCGGCCGCCCCGGCCCGGTCCTGGTCGACATCGCCAAGGACGCCCTCCAGGCCAAGACCACCTTCTCCTGGCCGCCGCAGACCGACCTGCCCGGCTACCGCCCGGTGACCAAGCCGCACGCCAAGCAGATCCGCGAGGCCGCCAAGCTGATCACCGCCGCCAAGCGCCCGGTCCTCTACGTCGGCGGCGGTGTCATCAAGTCCGGCGCCACGGCCGAGCTGAAGGTCCTGGCCGAGCTGACCGGCGCCCCCGTCACCACCACCCTGATGGCCCTGGGCGCCTTCCCCGACAGCCACCCGCAGCACGTCGGCATGCCCGGCATGCACGGTGCCGTCACCGCCGTCACCGCGCTCCAGAAGGCCGACCTGATCGTCGCCCTCGGCGCCCGCTTCGACGACCGCGTCACCGGCAAGCTGGACAGCTTCGCCCCGTACGCCAAGATCGTCCACGCGGACATCGACCCGGCCGAGATCGGCAAGAACCGCGCCGCCGACGTCCCGATCGTGGGCGACGCCCGCGAGGTCATCGCCGACCTGGTCCAGGCCGTCCAGGCCGAGCACACCGAGGGCAACAAGGGCGACTACACCGCCTGGTGGTCCGACCTGAACCGCTGGCGCGAGACCTACCCGCTCGGCTACGACCTGCCGGAGGACGGCAGCCTCTCGCCGCAGCAGGTCATCCAGCGCGTCGGGCAGCTGGCCCCCGAGGGCACGATCTTCGCGGCCGGCGTCGGCCAGCACCAGATGTGGGCCGCCCACTTCATCGACTACGAGAAGCCCGCCACCTGGCTGAACTCCGGCGGCGCCGGGACCATGGGCTACGCCGTCCCGGCCGCCATGGGCGCCAAGGCCGGCATGCCCGAGCGCACGGTCTGGGCGATCGACGGCGACGGCTGTTTCCAGATGACCAATCAGGAGCTCACCACCTGCGCCCTGAACAACATCCCGATCAAGGTCGCCATCATCAACAACGGCGCCCTCGGGATGGTCCGCCAGTGGCAGACCCTCTTCTACAACCAGCGTTACTCCAACACCGTCCTGCACTCCGGCCCGGACGACGTCAACCCGGAGGCCAAGGGCACCCGTGTCCCGGACTTCGTGAAGCTCTCCGAGGCCATGGGCTGTGTCGCCCTGCGCTGCGAGTCCCCGGAGGACCTCGACAAGGTCATCGCCGAGGCCAACGCCATCAACGACCGGCCGGTCGTCGTCGACTTCATCGTCCACGAGGACGCCCAGGTCTGGCCGATGGTCGCCGCCGGCACCTCCAACGACGAGGTCATGGCCGCCCGGGGCGTCCGCCCCGACTTCGGCGACGGCGAAGACGACTGAGCAGCGACGAGCCACAGGGAAGAGACCCACACACCATGTCCAAGCACACGCTCTCCGTCCTGGTCGAGAACACGCCCGGCATCCTCGCCCGGATCGCCGCCCTGTTCTCCCGCCGCGGCTTCAACATCGACTCCCTCGCCGTCGGCGTCACCGAGCACCCCGACATCAGCCGCATCACCATCGTGGTCAACGTCGAGGACCTGCCCCTGGAGCAGGTGACCAAGCAGCTCAACAAGCTGGTCAACGTCCTGAAGATCGTCGAACTCGAGCCCAGCGCCGCGATCCAGCGCGAGCTCGTCCTGGTGAAGGTCCGCGCCGACAACGAGACCCGCTCCCAGATCGTCGAGATCGTCAAGCTCTTCCGCGCCAAGACCGTCGACGTCTCGCCCGAGGCCGTCACCATCGAGGCCACCGGTTCGAGCGACAAGCTGGACGCCATGCTCAAGATGCTGGAGCAGTTCGGCGTCAAGGAGCTCGTCCAGTCGGGCACCATCGCCATAGGGCGCGGCGCCCGGTCCATCACGGACCGGTCCCTGCGGGCGCTCGACCGTTCCGCCTGACGAGACCAGAAGACTTCCTGTCCACCACCCGCCGTACGGTGGGACGCAACACCAGCACACCAAGGAGAATCCCAGTGGCCGAGCTGTTCTACGACGCCGACGCCGACCTCTCGATCATCCAGGGCCGCAAGGTCGCGGTGATCGGTTACGGCAGCCAGGGTCACGCCCACGCCCTGTCGCTCCGCGACTCGGGTGTCGACGTCCGCGTCGGTCTGCACGAGGGCTCGAAGTCCAAGGCCAAGGCCGAGGAGCAGGGCCTGCGCGTGGTCACCCCCGCCGAGGCGGCGGCCGAGGCCGACCTCATCATGATCCTGATCCCGGACCCGATCCAGGCCAAGGTCTACGAGGAGTCCATCGCGCCGAACCTGAAGGACGGCGACGCGCTGTTCTTCGCCCACGGCTTCAACGTCCGCTTCGGCTTCATCAAGCCCCCGGCCGGCGTCGACGTCGCCCTGGTCGCCCCGAAGGGCCCGGGCCACCTGGTCCGCCGTCAGTACGAGGAGGGCCGCGGCGTCCCCGCGATCGCCGCCGTCGAGCAGGACGCCACCGGCAACGCGTTCGCCCTGGCCCTGTCGTACGCGAAGGCGATCGGCGGCACCCGCGCCGGCGTCATCAAGACGACCTTCACCGAGGAGACCGAGACCGACCTCTTCGGCGAGCAGGCCGTCCTCTGCGGTGGCGCCTCCGCGCTCGTCAAGGCGGGCTTCGAGACCCTGGTCGAGGCCGGCTACCAGCCGGAGATCGCCTACTTCGAGTGCCTCCACGAGCTGAAGCTGATCGTCGACCTCATGTACGAGGGCGGCCTGGAGAAGATGCGCTGGTCCGTCTCCGAGACCGCCGAGTGGGGCGACTACATCACCGGCCCGCGCGTCATCACCGCCGACACCAAGGCCGAGATGAAGAAGGTCCTCACCGAGATCCAGGACGGCACCTTCGCCAAGAACTGGATGGACGAGTACCACGGCGGCCTGAAGAAGTACAACGAGTACAAGACCCAGGACGAGCAGCACCTCCTGGAGACCACCGGCAAGGAGCTGCGCAAGCTCATGAGCTGGGTGAACGACGAGGAGGCGTAAGCCTCTCGGCGCGGGGCCGGACACTTCGTCCGGCCCCGCGCCGCATCCTTGGACACCTCGTCCAACCACGGACGGGTGATCCTTCCAACGAGGCGTACGACGTGCGCCGATGCGGCACTACACTGCTCAACAACATCGCGTCTGGCCCACAGCGTCGTGCGCTTCCACGCGGCAAGCCCCCTCCACCGCCTGCGGCCGTCGGGACGGCCGTCCGCACTGCCTCTGTGAGGACTCACGTGAGCTCGAAACCTGTCGTACTCATCGCTGAAGAGCTGTCGCCCGCCACCGTCGACGCCCTGGGACCGGACTTCGAGATCCGGCACTGCAACGGCGCCGACCGCGCCGAGCTGATCCCCGCGATCGCCGACGTCGACGCCATCCTCATCCGCTCGGCGACCAAGGTCGACGCGGAGGCCATCGCCGCCGCCAAGAAGCTGCGGGTCGTCGCCCGCGCCGGCGTCGGCCTGGACAACGTGGACGTCTCCGCCGCCACCAAGGCCGGCGTGATGGTCGTGAACGCCCCGACCTCCAACATCGTCACCGCCGCCGAGCTCGCCTGCGGCCTTCTCGTCGCCACCGCGCGCAACATCCCGCAGGCCAACACCGCGCTGAAGAACGGCGAGTGGAAGCGGAACAAGTACACGGGCGTCGAGCTCAGCGAGAAGACCCTCGGCGTCGTCGGCCTCGGCCGCATCGGCGTCCTGGTCGCCCAGCGCATGTCCGCCTTCGGCATGAAGATCGTCGCGTACGACCCCTACGTGCAGCCGGCCCGCGCCGCCCAGATGGGGGTGAAGCTGCTGACCCTGGACGAGCTCCTGGAGGTCGCCGACTTCATCACCGTCCACCTGCCGAAGACCCCGGAGACCCTCGGTCTCATCGGTGACGAGGCGCTGCACAAGGTCAAGCCGAGCGTCCGCATCGTCAACGCCGCCCGCGGCGGGATCGTCGACGAGGCCGCGCTGTACTCGGCCCTCAAGGAGGGCCGCGTCGCCGGCGCCGGCCTCGACGTGTACGCCAAGGAGCCCTGCACGGACTCCCCGCTCTTCGAGCTCGACCAGGTCGTCTGCACCCCGCACCTCGGCGCCTCCACCGACGAGGCCCAGGAGAAGGCCGGCATCGCCGTCGCCAGGTCGGTGCGCCTCGCGCTCGCCGGCGAGCTGGTGCCGGACGCGGTCAACGTCCAGGGCGGCGTCATCGCCGAGGACGTGAAGCCGGGTCTGCCGCTCGCCGAGAAGCTCGGCCGGATCTTCACCGCCCTCGCGGGCGAGGTCGCGGCCCGCCTCGACGTCGAGGTGTACGGAGAGATCACCCAGCACGACGTCAAGGTGCTCGAACTCTCCGCGCTCAAGGGCGTGTTCGAGGACGTCGTCGACGAGACCGTGTCCTATGTGAACGCCCCGCTCTTCGCGCAGGAGCGCGGTGTCGAGGTCCGCCTCACCACCAGCTCCGAGTCGCCCGACCACCGCAACATGGTCACCGTGCGCGGCACGCTCTCCAGCGGCGAGGAGGTGTCGGTCTCCGGCACCCTGGCCGGCCCCAAGCACCTCCAGAAGATCGTCGCCGTCGGCGACTACGACGTGGACCTGGCGCTCGCCGACCACATGGTCGTGCTGCGCTACGAGGACCGCCCCGGCGTCGTCGGCACCGTCGGCCGGATCCTCGGCGAGGCCGGTCTGAACATCGCCGGCATGCAGGTCTCCCGTACGGAGGAGGGCGGCGAGGCGCTCGTCGTCCTCACCGTCGACGACACCGTCCCCGCGGCCGTGATCGCCGAGATCTCCACGGAGATCGGCGCCACCTCGGCCCGCTCGGTCAACCTGATCTGACACCCGGCCCGCACGGCCCGTCTCCCGCACCCGGTCCCCGGACGACCGCCCCTCAGGGGCCGTCCGGCGGCCGGGTGCGGTGCTGTTTGCCCGTGATCCCGCCCCGGCCGGCGGGGTCCCCTCGTACACTCCGGGAATGGCGGAGACACGGGTGGGGGACTGGCTCGTCGACGACACCGCGCCGCTCGGCAGCGGGCACTTCGCGCGGGTGCTGCCGGCCCGCCGGGTGCGGCAGGACATGGACGGACACGTCGAGCACCGGGCGGTGAAGATCTACCACGCCCGGGGCGACGCGGAGCAGCGCCGGCGGGCCCTGGACGAGATCCGGGTCCAGGAGCGGCTGATGGGCTGCCCGCACGCGGTGGCGTACGTGGACGCCTTCATCGCCCCGGAAGGGCCCTTCGCCGGCTGCCTGGTGCAGGTGATGGAGCTGGGCGACCGCTCGCTCGGCCATCACCTGGACGCCGTGGGCCCGCTGCCGCCGTACGACGCGGCCGCCGCGCTCGCGGGAGTGGCGGAGGCGCTGGAGCACGTGCACGGCAGGGGACTGGTGCACGCGGACCTGAAGCCCGGCAACATCGTGCGCTGCCGCGGCCTGTGGAAGATCGCGGACTTCAACGTGGCCACGGCCCTGCGGGAGACCGTCGCCCGGGACCTGGGAGGCACACCGTCCTACATGTCGCCGCAGCGGCTGGCGGCGGCCACGGGAGGGCGCCGCGAGGTGCGGCCGGCCGACGACGCCTGGGCCCTGGGCGTCGTCCTCGCCCAGTGTCTGCTCGGCGGTCTGCCCTCGTACGTCGGCGAGCCGCGCGCCGAGGAGGCGTCCCGGCTGGCCCGGGAGCTCCTGGACGCGCTCGGCGCCCGCGGCACGGATCCGCGCGCGGCCGACCTGGTGCGGGAGCTGCTCGCGGCCGAGCCCGCGGACCGGCCCACCGCGAGGGCGGCCGCGCGCCGGCTGCGGGACCTGGCCGGGACGGTGCCGCTCCCGCGCACCCGCCCGCTGCCGTACGCGGCGGTGGCGGTGGCCTCCTACGGCGACCCGCACCTGGAGGTCTTCGCGGCGGACTCCCGCGGACTGTGCCACGGCTGGAACGTCTACGGCTGGAGCAAGTGGCACCCGATGGACGCGCCCGCGCCCGCCGCCGCCCTGGCGGCCGGCGCCCCGGAGACGTACCGGCAGCACCTGTGGCTCCTCGACCGCGACGGGCGGCTGTGGCAGCGGGCCCTGTCCGTGGATCCGAAGACCCATGTGCCGATCGACGACTGGGCGGCGTGGGAGTCCGTCCCGACGCCCGGCGGTGCCCCGCTGGCGGACATCGCGGCGGCCGGGGCGCCGTGGGCCGCGCACCGGCTGTACGCGGTCGACGGGGACGGCGTCGGCTGGCAGCGGGAGCGGCGGGAGGACGACGGGTGGGCGCCCTGGGCGCCGGTGCCCGGCACGCACGGGGAGCTGGTGGCCCTGCGGCCGGGCGTCGCCTGCGGCGGTCTCGCCGCCGTCGACCGGTCCGGCGCCGTGTGGCGCGGCCACGGGGGCGCCACGGGCCGGTGGCGACGGGAGCCGGACGGGGACGGCCCGGTGCTCGCCGTCGTGCCGCTGCCGGACGAGGCCCTGGTCGTCCTCGCGGGCGGCCGCTGCGTCCTGCGGCCCGGCGGCCTGTACACCGGCCCCTTCCCCGAGCCGCCGCCGGCCGCCTACACGCGCCTCGCCGGCACCTCGCGCTGGAACGGGCACATCGAACTCGTCCTCGGCGACGACGAGGGCCGGCTCGTGCACACCTGGGCCATGCGGGACTCCGCCGGGTGCTGGCGGTGGGACGCCCGGTGGTGGGAGCTGCGGGACGCCGGGCCGACCGGCTGAACCGGCCGGTGCCTCAGAGCCGGTCCCTCAGAGCCGGGCCGCCTTCAGGGCCATGTGGAGGAGGAGGCGGTCCTCGCCGGAGTCCAGGTCGAGGCCGGTGAGCTGTTCGACCCGGGAGAGGCGGTAGTAGAGCGTCTGCCGGTGGATGCCCAGGGCCGCCGCCGTGCGGCCCGCCTGGCCCGCGTGGTCGAGGAACACCTCGGCCGTGCGGGCCAGTTCCGTGTGCGCGGGAGCGAGCAGCGCCCGCACCGCCGGGTCGGGCTCGGCCCGCGGGAGGGCGGTGAGCAGCCGGTACGCGCCGAGCTCCGACCAGTGGGCGAGCGGGCCGAGGCGGGGCTGGGAGTGCGCGGTACGGGCGGCGGCCGAGGCCTCGCGCCAGCAGAGGTCCAGCTCCCCGAGTCCCCGCCGGGGCGCGGCGATCCCCGCCACGGCCGCCGGCCCGGCCGTGTCCCGCAGCCGCCCGGCGGCGGTGGTCGCGGGGGAGAGGTTGTCGCCGGAGCGCAGCCGCACCAGCACCGCGAGGGCCCGCTGCGGCCCGGGCCCGGGGGCGTAGCCCCGGTCGGACGGTGCCGCGGAGGGTCCCTGCCCGGCCGCCGTGCCGCGCGCGGAGCCGGTAGCGGCGGACGCGGCGCGGGCCCCCCGGGCCGGGCCGCCGCGGGCCGGGTCGGGCCCGGGGGCCGCGTCGCCCCCGGTCGTGCCGGCGCCCCGGGCCGGGGCACCGGCGTGGTGGCCGCCCGGGCCCTGCCAGGGGAGGGCGCAGACGGCGGCGGCGCCGGGGACCGTACGGGGGGAGGGGGAGTCCTCGCCGGTCCAGGGGGCGACGCAGAGCAGGGCGTGGAGGCCGTCCGCGTCCGGGCCCAGGGCCGTGCGGAGGGCGGCGACGGCCATGTCGTACTGCCAGCCGCGCTCCGCCGTGAGGACGGCCCGCAGCTCGCGGGAGAGGTCGGCGCCCGCCCGTTCCTCGTCGGCGAGGAGCTCGCCGATGCGCGCGGCGACCTCCATCGCGGCGGTGAGCCGCTCGTGCGAGGGGCCGGGCTCGGCGTCCAGGAGCCAGACGTAGCCGAGGACGACACCCCGATGGCGCACCGGGAGGCAGATCCGGTCCCGGTAGACGCCCGCGTCGGGCGCGGCCGGGATGCGGACGGGGCCGGTGGCCCGGGTGATGCCGAAGCCCTCGAACCAGGCGCGGACCGCCGGGGTGGACTTGCGGGTCAGGATCGAGCGGGTGCGGACCGGGTCCATCGCGCTGTCGTCGTCGCTGTCGTGGGCCCCGAAGGCGATCAGCCCGAAATCGCGGTTCTCCAGGGTCGCCGGGGTGCCGAGCAGCGCCGAGATCTCGTCCACCAGCTCCTGGTAATCGCCCTTCACGGGGCCCATTCTCGCACCGCCGGACGGTTCCTTCAGACAGTTGTCTGAGGGCGTGTTCACGGATGCGTGACAGCTGTAGATGGCGCAGGATCGGAGCGATCCTTAGGTTTCACGGTGGTTACCCGTGCTGTTCCCGGTTCGTACCCCCGCGACCGGTAATGGCCCCGTTCTTCCTTGCCCCTCTGGAGGTGCCCCGTGCTGGGTCCCGTGATCCTCGCCGCCTCGCGCAGCGACAAGATGCGCCGTCTCGTGTCGGCCGCGCCCGGGACCAAGCAGGTCGTCGCGCGCTTCATCGCCGGCGAGATCGTGGACGACGTCGTCCCGATCGTCCGGGACCTGACCGCCCGCGGCCTGGAGGTCACGCTCGACGTCGTCGGCGAGGACATCACCACCGTCGAGCAGTCCCACGCCGCCCGGGACGCCTACCTGGAGCTGATCGGCCGCCTCAAGGAGCTGGGCCTCGGCGAGCGCGCCGAGATGTCCGTGAAGCTCTCGATGTTCGGCCAGTCGCTGGAGAACGGCCACGAGCTGGCCCTTTCCAACGTGCGCCCGGTCGTCGTCGCCGCCGCCGAGATCGGCACCACGGTCACCCTGGACGCCGAGGACCACACCACCCTCGACTCGATGTTCGCCATCCACGAGGAGCTGCGGAAGGACTTCCCGCAGACCGGCTGCGTCATCCAGGCCTACCTCTTCCGCACCGAGGAGGACGCCCGCCGCCTCGCCGCGAACGGCTCCCGGGTGCGCATCGTGAAGGGCGCCTACAAGGAGCCCGCCGAGGTCGCCCTCCAGGACAAGGCCGAGATCGACAAGGCGTACGTCCGGATCATGAAGATCCTGATGGACGGCGAGGGCTACCCGATGATCGGCTCGCACGACCCGCGCCTGATCGCCATCGGCCAGGAGCTGGCCCGCCGCGCCGGGCGCAAGCTGGACGAGTACGAGTTCCAGATGCTGTACGGCATCCGCTCCGAGGAGCAGAACCGCCTCGCCGCCGAGGGCCACCGCATGCGCGTCTACACGGCCTACGGCACCGACTGGTACGGCTACTTCATGCGCCGCCTGGCGGAGAAGCCGGCCAACCTGCTCTTCTTCGTCCGCTCCATCCTGACCAAGGGCTGAGCCCACCTCCCCCTCTTTGAAGGAGTCAAGACCCTCATGGACGCTGTGACCCAGGTCCCCGCTCCCGTCAACGAGCCGGTGCACGGCTACGCCCCCGGTTCCCCGGAGCGCGCCCGTCTGGAGGCCAGGCTCAAGGAGCTGGCCGACAACCCGCGCGAGCTGCCGATGACCATCGGCGGCGTGAAGCGCATGGGCGGCGGCGACGAGTTCAAGGTCGTCCAGCCGCACAACCACAAGTCCGTCATCGGCACCTTCCGCGGCGCCACGCAGCAGGACGCCCAGGACGCGATCGACGCGGCCCTGGCCGCCGCCCCGGCCTGGCGCGCGATGTCCTTCGACGACCGCGCCGCGATCATCCTGCGCGCCGCCGAGCTGCTCGCCGGCCCCTGGCGCGAGACGCTGGCCGCCTCGACCATGCTCGGCCAGTCGAAGACCGCCCAGCAGGCCGAGATCGACACCCCGTGCGAGCTCGTCGACTTCTGGCGCTTCAACGTGGCGTACGCCCGTCAGATCCTGGCCGAGCAGCCGCCGGCCAACTCCCCGGGCGTGTGGAACCGACTGGACCACCGCCCGCTGGAGGGCTTCGTCTACGCGATCACGCCGTTCAACTTCACGGCCATCGCGGGCAACCTGCCCACCGCCCCCGCCCTCATGGGCAACGTGGTGGTCTGGAAGCCGTCCCCGACGCAGACCCACTCCGCCGTGCTCCTCATGGAGCTCCTGGAGGAGGCCGGCCTGCCGAAGGGCGTCATCAACCTGGTCACCGGCGACGGCATCGCCGTCTCCGAGGTGGCGCTGCACCACCGCGACCTCGCCGGCATCCACTTCACCGGCTCGACCAAGACCTTCCAGCACCTGTGGAAGACGGTCGGCACCAACATCGAGAAGTACCGCTCCTACCCGCGGATCGTCGGCGAGACCGGCGGCAAGGACTTCGTCGTCGCCCACCCCAGCGCCGACCGCGCCGTCCTGAAGACCGCGCTGACCCGCGGCTCCTTCGAGTTCCAGGGCCAGAAGTGCTCCGCGTCCTCGCGGGCGTACATCCCGGCCTCCATCTGGAACGACGGCTTCAAGGAGGAGTTCGCGGCCGAGGTCGACGGCATCGCCATGGGTGACGTCACCGACCTGTCGAACTTCATCGGTGCCGTCATCGACGACCGCTCGTTCGCGAAGAACAAGGCGGCGATCGACCGTGCGTCCTCCGACCCGAGCTGCACGATCGTCGCCGGCGGCACCTACGACGACTCGGAGGGCTACTTCGTCCGCCCGACCGTCATCGAGTGCACCGACCCGGAGAACGAGGTCTTCAAGGCCGAGTACTTCGGCCCGATCCTCGCCGTCCACGTCTACGAGGACGACCAGTACGACGCCATGCTGGAGCAGATGGAGTCGGTCTCCGACTACGCGCTGACCGGCGCCGTCATCTCCAACGACCGCGCCGCCGCCGCGCACACGATGGAGAAGCTCCGCTTCGCCGCGGGCAACTTCTACATCAACGACAAGTCGACCGGCGCCGTCGTCGGCCAGCAGCCCTTCGGCGGCGGCCGCGCCTCCGGCACCAACGACAAGGCCGGCGCCCCGCAGAACCTGATGCGCTGGACGCTGACCCGCGCCATCAAGGAGACGCTGGTCCCGCCGACCGAGTACGGCTACCCGCACATGGGCTGAGCCCCGCCCGCCGCGTCAGCGGCCCCTGATCACCGCCCCCCTCCCCGGTCCCCCCAGGCCGGGGTCGGGGGCGGTACTCATGTCCCCCCGGGGGCGCCCGGGCGGCTGTGGAAGGGTGAGGGGATGACGACCGTGCGGACCGCACCCACCCACGAACTCGGCGCGGAGCGGCTGGCGGCCGTCCGCGCGCTGCTCGACGCCGCCTTCGAGGGGGACTTCTCCGCGGAGGACTGGGACCACACCCTGGGCGGGATCCACGCCTGGGCGGAGGACGCGGCCGGGCTCGTCGCCCACGGGGCCGTCGTCCAGCGCCGGGTGCTGCACCGCGGCGGCTCGTACCGGATCGGGTACGTGGAGGGCGTCGCCGTCCGGGCCGACGCGCGGCGCCGGGGGCTCGGCGGGGCGGTCGTGGACGCCCTGGAGCGGGTCGTCGACGCCACCCACCGCTTCGGCGCGCTCTCCGCCTCCGACGAGGGCGCGGCGCTCTACCGGGCGCGCGGCTGGCAGGTGTGGGGCGGCCGGATCGCGGTGCTCGGGCCGGACGGCACCGTCCCGCTCCCCGAGGAGGAGGGCGGGGTCCTCGTCCGCCCGGCCGCCGGGCTCGCGCTGCCCGACCCCGGCGCCCCGCTGGTCTTCGACTGGCGCGACGGCGACGTGGTCTGAGCCCGCCGCGCCCGCCGTCCTACTTCGCCCCGGCCTGCCGCTCGCGGCCGGTGGCCGTCTCCAGGGAGGCCGTCCACACGCCGAGGAGGGACGAGAACAGGGCGACGGCGAGCGCGAACCCGGGGGCGCCGAGCCCGCCGACGAAGAACGCCAACGTCGCGCCGCCCGTCAGGAGCACCCACACCGCGAGCGCCGCCTTGCCCCGGCGGCTCAGGAACAGCCACTGGCGCGGGGCGGCCGGCGGGGCGGCCAGCGCGCCCGCCGGGCCGGCCGTCGCCGCCGCCGGGCGCTTGAAGTAGCCGTACACCAGCCACTCGCCGCACAGCTCCCAGCCCTCCGGCGTCAGCTCGTCCTCGACCCGGGCGCGCCGCCGGCCGGCGATCACCTCGCGGCGGTACTCCCAGCGGAGCGCCGTGCCGGGGGTGCGGCGGCAGACGAAGCGGCCGAGGGGGTCGAGGGACTCGACCTCCCAGCCCTGGGCGCCGTGCACCGTCAGCATCCGCCGGTCGTTGAAGAGGTCGGCGGTCCACGTCCAGTGCTCGGCCGCCTCGTCGGGGCCGTCCGGCTCGGGGGCCCGCCCGCCGAGCCGGGCCGCGAACCTGGCGGCCGGGCCGAACTCCTCCTCGGGGGAGGCGCCGGTCTCGGCGAGGTGGGCCCGCAGGTCCTCCACGGTGGCCTCGATCTGCGCCGCCGGGACGCCGCCGGCGGCGAGGACCCCGGCCACCTCGGCGAAGTAGTCGTCGTCGTTCATGTGGTGCTTCCCCCTGTGTGCGGTGCGGTGTCGTGCAGCGCGCCGTCGACGGCGCGGTGGAACTCCCGCCACGCCCGGCTCTCCCCGGCGAGGCGCTCGCGCCCCAGGGGGGTCAGCCGGTAGTAGCGGCGGCCCGGGCCGCGCTCGGCGGCCCGGAACTCGGCCTCCACCAGTCCGGCCTCCTCCAGGCGGTTCAGGACGGGATAGAGCGTCCCGCCCTTGATCTCGCCGAGGCCCGCCTCGGCGAGCGCCTTGGCGATCTCGTACCCGTAGCTCTCTCCGTCGGTCAGGCGGGAGAGGACGAGCAGGTCGAGGACTCCCTTGAGCCAACTGGATCTGCGGTCTGCGGCCATGATCGCATTGCATCACCACCTAGGTAGGAACGCAAGCTAGGTAGGCACGGCGAGGCCCGGGCGTCTCAGATAGTAGGAAGTCCGAGTAATTGTGGAGACAGATGCGGGTCCCTGGCCTAGCTTTGTAGAAGCCGAACGTCTCGCTTCATCAGCGAATGGCGGTCGAGAGCGCGACGCCCTGTGCAGGCAACCCCTGCGGCGGCGCTCCCCGCCCCTTCCGGCGCCTTCGATCACCACTGATCTCCGCACGCCCGGATCACCACTGATCTCAAGGAGTCGATCCCCCATGGCCGTTCAGACCGCCCCCCGCGTCCGTCACTCCGTCGCCCGTCCCAGCGACGAGGCCCGGCAGAACGCCGCCGCCGCCCTCCAGCGCGCCCTCGACCGCCGTGACAACGGCGGCTCCACCGGCCACTGATCCGTCGGGCCGGACCCGTCCGGCCGCCCGACGCCTGGCGGTTCGTCCACATGGTGGACGTACCGTGTCAGACGATGGGACGAAGAGTAGGGTGCCGCCATGTCTCACAGCATCAATCTCGCAGTCATTCCCGGCGACGGCATCGGCCAGGAGGTCGTGGCCCAGGGCCTCAAGGTCCTCACGGCCGTGCTTCCCCAGGACGTGAAGCTGGAGACGGAGGAGTACGACTTCGGCGCCCGGCGCTACCACGCCACCGGTGAGACCCTCACCGACGCCGACCTCGACTCCCTCAAGAAGCACGACGCCATCCTGCTCGGCGCGATCGGCGACCCCTCGGTCCCGTCCGGCGTCCTGGAGCGCGGCTTCCTCCTGAAGCTGCGCTTCGCCTTCGACCACCACGTCAACCTGCGCCCCTCCCGGCTGCTCCCCGGCGTCGCGACCCCGCTCGCCGGCCAGCCCGCGATCGACTTCGTCGTCGTCCGCGAGGGCACCGAGGGCCCGTACACGGGCAACGGCGGCACCATCCGCAAGGGCACCGAGCACGAGGTCGCCACCGAGGTCTCGGTCAACACCGCCTTCGGCGTCGAGCGCGTGGTCCGGGACGCCTTCGCCCGCGCCCAGGCCCGCCCGCGCAAGAAGCTGACGCTGGTCCACAAGAACAACGTGCTGACCTTCGCAGGCCACCTCTGGACCGACATCTTCAACCGGGTCGCCCAGGAGTTCCCCGAGGTCACCACCGACTACCTGCACGTCGACGCGGCGACGATCTTCCTCGTCACCGACCCGGCCCGCTTCGACGTCATCGTCACCGACAACCTCTTCGGCGACATCATCACCGACCTCGCCGCGGCCGTCTCCGGCGGCATCGGCGTCGCCGCCTCGGGCAACATCAACCCGAGCCGCGACTTCCCGTCCATGTTCGAGCCGGTCCACGGCTCCGCGCCGGACATCGCGGGCCAGGGCAAGGCCGACCCCACGGCCACCGTCCTCTCCGTCGCCCTCCTCCTGCGCCACCTCGGCTACGAGGCCGAGGCCGCCCGCGTCGAAGCGGCCGTCGAGGCCGACCTGACCGAGCGGGGCGCCGCCGTCCGCACGACGGACGAGATCGGCGACGCGCTCGCCGCGCGAGTAGCGAGCTGACCCGCGCGTCACTGACATCTCTCAGCAGCCGCCGGGTCTCCCACGCACCCGGCGGCTGTTCTCGTACGGTCGCGGGGTGCCGCCATCGACCACGGACCGCCTCACCCGCCTTTCGTACCCGGCTTCCCACGCGCGATAATCGGACGTGGGCCGCCACATGCGGGAAAGCTCGGACGTCCTAGCAGTCATGCCGGGCGGGCGGGGCGCGGTCCGACACACACAACCGGTGAAGGACAAGCACCCATGACGACGATCGAGCTCAAGCCCTCCTCCAGCACGCTGTCCGACGCGGAGCGCGCGGAGATCCTGGCCAACCCGGGATTCGGCCGCCACTTCACCGACCACATGGTCACCGTCCGCTGGACCGAGGGCCGCGGCTGGCACGACGGCCAGCTCGTGCCGTACGGCCCGCTCTCCCTCGACCCCGCGACCAACGTGCTCCACTACGCCCAGGAGATCTTCGAGGGCCTGAAGGCGTACCGCCGCCCCGACGGCTCGGTCGCCTCCTTCCGCCCGGACGCCAACGCCCGCCGCTTCCAGCGCTCCGCGCACCGGCTCGGCATGCCCGAACTGCCGGTCGAGACCTTCATCGAGGCGTGCGACCTGCTGGTCCGCCAGGACGAGGCCTGGGTGCCGGAGCACGGCGGCGAGTCCTCGCTCTACCTGCGCCCGTTCATGATCGCCACCGAGGTCGGCCTGGGCGTCCGCCCGGCCAACGAGTACCTCTTCGTCGTCATCGCCTCCCCGGCGGGCCCGTACTTCCCCGGCGGCGTCAAGCCGGTCTCCATCTGGGCCTCCGAGGACCGCGTCCGCGCCGTCCCCGGCGGCATGGGCGACGCCAAGACCGGCGGCAACTACGCGGCCTCCCTGCTCGCGCAGGCCGAGGCGGCGGCCAAGGGCTGCGAGCAGGTCTGCTACCTCGACGCGGTCGAGCACAAGTGGGTCGAGGAACTCGGCGGCATGAACATGTACTTCGTGTACGGGAACAAGATCATCACCCCGGCCCTCACCGGCTCCATCCTGGAGGGCATCACCCGCGACTCGCTCCTCGCCCTCGCCGCCGACCTCGGCTACGAGGTCGAGGAGGGCCGCGTCTCCATCGACCAGTGGCAGGCGGACAGCGCCGCCGGCACCCTCACCGAGGTCTTCGCCTGCGGCACCGCCGCGGCCATCACCCCGGTCGGCACGGTCAAGTCCGCCCGGGGCGAGTGGCAGCAGTCGGGCGGCGAGCCCGGCGAGGTCACGATGAAGCTGCGCGAGGCGCTGCTCGCCATCCAGACCGGCAAGGCCGAGGACGTCCACGGCTGGATGCACGAGCTCGGCAAGTAGTCACTCCGTCGGTCACTCCGACGCCGCCAGGGCTTCCGGGGCCGTCACGGTCCCGGAGGCCCCGCGCGGCGTCAGGGCGGCGTACAGGACGCCGCCCACCACTCCCGAGAGCACGAAGCTGCAGTCGATCCCGCCGGTCAGGGCCAGCAGCGGACCCTCGTACAGCGGGGTGGAGACGGCCGCGAGACCGACGGCCGCGCCGAGCACCCAGGAGGCGGTGGCGCGCGGGTGCCAGCCTGCCGCGTACCAGTAGATCCCGCCGCGCGAGCGCCGGTTGTAGACCTGGAGCGCCTCGGGGTCGTACTCCCCGCGGCAGCGCGCGTGCCCGATGAGGGTGATGACCGCCCACGGGGTGCCGATCGCGGTCAGGAGCAGGACGAACGAGGTCATCGCCGACTGGGCGTCCGAGGCGAAGTGGCCGAGGAAGACGAAGCCGGTGGCGACCGCCGCCACCACGACCGTGGCGCGCGCCCGGGTGGCCCGGGGCAGGATCGCGTCCAGGTCCAGGCCCATCGAGTAGAGCATCAGACCGGCGTTGCCGACGGAGCCGGCGGTGGCGGCCAGCAGCAGCGGGACCAGGTACCAGCCGGGGGAGGCGGCGACCAGCGGCCCCGCGTAGTCGAGGCCCGCGCGGGCGGCCAGCGCCGTGTACGTACCGAAGAGCTGGGGCACCAGCAGGCCGACGAGGAGGCCCAGCCAGGTGGCCCGGCGGACCGCGCGGACGCTGTGCCGGGCGGGGGAGACGTAGCGGGTGTAGTCGCCGAGCAGGGTGATGAAGGCGACCGGGCCGCTGAGCCCCGCGGCGACCGCCGAGAGCAGCCAGGTCGGCCAGAAGGTGCCGAGCAGGTACGGGGTGTCCGGTGCGGGCGCGGCGGTGAAGTCGCCGGCGTACGCGACGAGTCCGAGGCCCAGCAGGGCGGTCATGCCGACGGCGAGCGCCTTGCTGAGGCGGAGCAGCAGCCGGTAGCCGTACACGGCGGCCACCGCCGTGCAGGCCGCGAGCAGCGCGTAGACGACGGCGTGCGCGCCGTCCCCGGTGGACGCCCCGGTGAGCCGGGCGAGCACGCCCACGATGACGTCGCCGCCGATCCACAGGGTCAGGGCGGTGTAGCCGAGCGAGAGCAGCAGCCCCACCACCGAGCCGACGAGCCGGCCGCGGACGCCGAAGAAGGCGCCCGAGGAGGTGGACAGGTTGGTGGCGGTACGCAGCGAGACCAGCGCCAGCGGGGCGGTGACGGCGACGCCGGCGAGGGTGCCGGCGACCACGGAGGTCACCGAGCCCCACAGGCCGAGGCCGAAGGAGACCGGCAGCCAGCCGAAGACGATCACGCCCAGGCAGAGGTTGGAGCCGAGCAGGATCGCGACGAGGTCGCGGGGGCCGCTGGTGCGTTCGGCCTCGGGGATGGTGTCGACTCCGCGTTGTTCGATCGTCGCCATGGGACCTCCGGGGGAGCGGAAGCGGATGTTTTTGAGTGGCGCTCAATGTGGCCTGTGCCTGGCGGACACGTCAATACTTGGAAGCGATCCGTCCAGCATTTAGAGTGTCGCTCAAACGGGAGGTGGATGACGTGCGACCGACCCCCACGGCGCGGGACCGGCTGCTGCCCCGCGGCGCCGCCGCGCCCGGATCGGCCCCGCCGTGCCGTTCCTCGACTCCCGTACCGGCTCCGTCTCCCCGAACCGCCTCTCCTTCCTCTAGGACCCGCCCATGACCTCGTACCGCATGCCCGCCGAGTGGACCCCGCACGAGCGGACCTGGATGGCCTGGCCGAGCCCCAACCCCACCTTCACGAGCGAAGAGGAGCTCGCCGAGGCCCGCGGGGCGTGGGCCTCCGTCGCCCGCGCCGTCCGCCGCTTCGAGCCGGTGACCATGGTCGTCGCCCCCGGCGACGCCGAGGGCGCCCGCGCCCTCCTCGGCGAGGATGTCGAGCTGGTCGAGCGGGAGCTCGACGACGCCTGGATGCGCGACATCGGCCCCACCTTCGTCACCGACGGCACCTCCCTGGCCGCCGTCGACTGGGTGTTCAACGGCTGGGGCGCCCAGGACTGGGCCCGCTGGGAGCACGACTCCAAGATCGCCCGCCATGTCGCGGACGCGGCGGACGTCCCCGTCCTGAGCAGCGAGCTGGTCAACGAGGGCGGCGGCATCCACGTCGACGGCGAGGGCACCGTCCTGCTCACCGACACCGTCCAGCTCGGCTCCGGCCGCAACCCCGAGTGGACCCGCGAGCAGGTCGAGCGGGAGATCCACGCCAAGCTCGGCACCACCAAGGCGATCTGGCTCCCGCACGGCCTCGCCGGCGACTACGGCCTCTACGGCACCCAGGGCCACATCGACATCGTCGCCGCCTTCGCCCGCCCCGGCACCGTCCTCGTCCACGGGCAGCAGGACCCCCGTCACCCGGACTACGGCCGCTCCCGGCTGTACGTGGACCTCCTGCGCGCCCAGACCGACGCCCAGGGCCGCCCCCTGGAGGTCATCGAGGTCCCCGCTCCCACCGTCCTCACCGACGAGGAGGGCGACTGGGTCGACTACTCCTACATCAACCACTACCTCTGCAACGGCGCCGTGATCCTCTGCGCCTTCGACGACCCCCACGACGAGCTCGCCGCCGAGATCTTCCGCCGGCTGTTCCCGGACCGCGAGGTCGTCCTCGTCGACGCCCGGACGATCTTCGCGGCCGGCGGCGGCATCCACTGCATCACCCAGCAGCAGCCCTCGGTGTAGAACGTACGAGTGAGTCAGCAGAGCGATCAGGCCCCCGCCCCCCGCCGCCGCAACCAGGCGGCCCCGCCCCGGGAGGACGTCTTCGCCGCGGCCATGGACACCGTGGCCGCGCGGGGGCTCGACGGGCTGACCATGGCGGGGCTCGGCCGGCAGGTGGGGATGAGCAGCGGCCACCTCCTCTACTACTTCCGCACCAAGGACGAGCTGCTGCTGCAGACCCTGGAGTGGAGCGAGGGCCGGCTCGGGGCCGAGCGGGGAGCGCTGCTCTCCCGGCCCGGCAGCGCCCGCGAGCGGCTCGACGGATACGTCGCGGTGTACGTGCCCGACGGGCCGCGCGACCCCCACTGGACGCTCTGGCTGGAGGTCTGGAACCGCTCGCAGAACGCCGACGACGAGGCCAGGGCCCGCCAGGCCGCCATCGAGCGCGCCTGGCACCGGGACCTCGTCGCGATCCTCGCCGAGGGCGTCTCGCGCGGCGAGTTCCGGGCGGTGGACCCGGACCGATTCGCGAGCCGGATGCGGGCCCTCCTCGACGGCTACAGCGTGCACGTGGCGGTCGGTCTCCCCGGCACCGGACGGAGCGAAGTCCTCGCCCAGGTCAGGGAGTTCATCGACGAAACCCTGATTCCGCGAACGTAACGCACGCAAGTACTCCCGATCGTTGCCCCCTGCACCCTTGCCCGCCGCGGGCGGGGTCCGGCACGGTTCCGGGCCATGGGAAGAGATCACTGGAAGAAGATCTGGGTCGGCTCCGCCGGGAACATGGTCGAGTGGTTCGACTGGTTCGTGTACGCGAGCTTCGCGACCTACTTCGCGGGCGCCTTCTTCCCCGAGGGGAACGACACCGCCAAACTCATGAACACCGCCGGCATCTTCGCCGTCGGCTTCTTCATGCGCCCGGTCGGCGGCTGGCTCCTCGGCCGGGTCGGCGACCGCAAGGGCCGCAAGGCGGCCCTCACCCTCACCGTCACCCTCATGTCCGCCTCGGCGCTGCTCATCGCCGTCGCCCCCACCTACGCGGTCGCCGGCTACGGCGGCGCAGCCGTCCTCCTCGTCGCCCGCCTCCTCCAGGGACTCTCCGTCGGCGGCGAGTACGCGGCCAGCGCCACCTACCTCACCGAGGCGTCGGCCCCGCAGCACCGGGGCTTCGCCTCCAGCTTCCAGTACGTCTCCATGACGGCCGGACAGATCCTCGGCCTCGGCCTCCAGATCGTCCTGCAGCGGACCATGTCCACCGAGGCCCTGCACAGCTGGGGCTGGCGCATCCCCTTCATCGTGGGCGCCCTCGGCGCCGCCGTCGTCTTCTACCTGCGGCGGAACATGCTGGAGACCGAGGTGTACGAGGAGACCGCCGACGACGGCGTCGGTCAGGGCGAGAAGGGCACCCTCAAGGCCCTGTGGGCGCACAAGCGCGAGGCCTTCCTCGTCATCGCGCTCACCATGGGCGGCACGGTGGCCTACTACACGTACACCACCTACCTCACCAAGTACCTCTCCAACTCCGCCGGGCTGTCCAAGCAGACCGCCACCCTGGTCTCCTTCTGTGCGCTGATCGTCTTCGCCTGCGTCCAGCCGCTCGCCGGCCGGCTCTCCGACCGGATCGGCCGCCGCCCGCTGCTCATCACCTTCGCGGTCGGCTCGACGCTCCTCACCGTGCCGATCATGACGATGCTCAAGCACGCGGGCTCCTTCTGGCCGGCCCTCGGCCTCTCGCTCCTCGCCCTGCTGGTCATCACCGGCTACACCTCGATCAACGCCTGCGTGAAGGCCGAGCTCTTCCCGACCGGCATCCGCGCCCTCGGCGTCGCGCTGCCCTACGCCATCGCCAACGCCCTCTTCGGCGGCACCGCCGAGTACGTGGCCCTCTGGTTCAAGGACTCCGGCATCGAGTCCGGCTACTACTGGTACGTCGCCGGCTGCGCGGCCGTCTCCCTGATCGTGTACCTCACCATGCGGGAGACCCGGGACATCGACCTCGGCCGGGTCGGCAAGGCCGTGCCCGAGCAGCGGCGGGACCGGCTGCCCGTATCGTGAGACCGGCGTCCGGCCGGACGCCCGCCTGTGGCAGACTTCCGGCGTGCTTGCTACCACGATGATTATCGGCAGCAGCGCGCCGGTCCGCAGTGACCGCTGATCCGCGGAACGACCCCCCGCGGCAGTGGACACCGTGCCCCAGACCCGCGCGCAGACCTCTCGCACCCGCGAGGGGTTTTTTCGTTTTCCGGCCCCACCCGCGCCGGAGACGGTCGGCGCGTGAGAATGGGGGCAAGTGGATCCATACCTTCCGGAGCCACATCCGACAGGAGCCATCAGAGCCATGACCACGGAGAACGCCGAGGGCTCGCGCCTCGACGACAGTTTCCATGTCTTCGACACCACGCTGCGCGACGGAGCGCAGCGCGAGGGCATCAACCTCACCGTCGCGGACAAGCTGACCATCGCCCGGCACCTCGACGAGTTCGGCGTGGGCTTCATCGAGGGCGGCTGGCCCGGCGCCAACCCGCGCGACACCGAGTTCTTCGCCCGCGCCCGCCAGGAGATCGACTTCCGGCACGCGCAGCTCGTCGCCTTCGGCGCCACCCGCCGGGCCGGCGGCAGCGCCGCCGAGGACCCGCAGGTCAAGGCGCTCCTGGACTCCGGCGCCCCGGTGATCACCCTGGTCGCCAAGTCCCACGACCGGCACGTCGAACTGGCCCTGCGCACCACCCTCGACGAGAACCTGGAGATGGTCCGGGACACCGTCTCCCACCTGGTCGCCCAGGGCCGCCGCGTCTTCGTCGACATGGAGCACTTCTTCGACGGCTACAAGGCGAACCCCGACTACGCCAAGGCCGTGGTCAGCGCCGCGCACGAGGCCGGGGCCGACGTCGTCATCCTCTGCGACACCAACGGCGGCATGCTCCCCGCCCAGGTCCAGGCCGTGGTCTCCACCGTCCTCGCCGACACCGGCGCCCGGCTCGGCATCCACGCCCAGGACGACACCGGCTGCGCCGTCGCCAACACCCTCGCCGCCGTCGACGCGGGCGCCACCCACGTCCAGTGCACCGCCAACGGCTACGGCGAGCGGGTCGGCAACGCCAACCTCTTCCCCGTCGTCGCGGCCCTGGAGCTCAAGTACGACAAGCGGGTGCTGCCCGAGGGCGCGCTCGCCGAGATGACCCGCATCTCGCACGCCATCGCCGAGGTCGTCAACCTCACCCCCTCCACCCACCAGCCGTACGTCGGCGTCTCCGCCTTCGCCCACAAGGCCGGCCTGCACGCCTCGGCCATCAAGGTCGACCCCGACCTCTACCAGCACATCGACCCCGAGCTGGTCGGCAACACCATGCGGATGCTCGTCTCCGACATGGCCGGCCGGGCCTCCATCGAGCTCAAGGGCAAGGAGCTCGGCGTCGACCTCGGCGGCGACCGCGCGCTCGTCGCCCGGGTCGTCGAGCGGGTCAAGGAGCGCGAGCTCCGGGGCTACACGTACGAGGCCGCCGACGCCTCCTTCGAGCTGCTGCTGCGCTCCGAGGCCGAGGGCCGGGCCCGCCGCTACTTCCGCACCGAGTCCTGGCGGGCGATCACCGAGAACCGCCCCGACGGCACCCACGCCAACGAGGCCACGGTCAAGCTCTGGGCCAAGGGCGAGCGGATGCTCGCCACCGCCGAGGGCAACGGCCCGGTCAACGCCCTCGACCGCGCCCTGCGGGTCGCCCTGGAGCGGATCTACCCGCAGCTCGCCAAGTTCGAGCTGGTCGACTACAAGGTCCGCATCCTCGAAGGCCGGCACGGCACCGAGTCCACCACCCGCGTCCTCGTCACGACCAGCGACGGCAACACCGAGTGGTCCACGGTCGGCGTCGGCGAGAACGTCATCGCGGCCTCCTGGCAGGCCATCGAGGACGCCTTCACCTACGGGCTGCTGCGGGCGGGGGTCGACCCCGCCGAGTAACCGATTTCCGCCCGGTATGTCTAGTTCGCACCCATTCGGGTAATTTCGAACCATGAGGACCAGGGCGATTTCGGTGTGGTCGGCCCTCGCCGGGCTGATCCTCCTGCTGCTTCTGGCCCTGGCCCCCGCGTCGGCGGGCGCCAGGGCCACGGGCGTCCCGGACGCGGCCGCCGCGCTCAGACAGGGCCCGGTCTACGTGGACCCGGGCGCCGCAGGAGAGCTCTCGGCGGCCGACGCGGCCGCCCTGGCGGAGAGGATCGAGTCCGCGGACAAGCCGCTCTTCGTCGCCGTCCTCCCGGAGGGCGCGGAGTACCCGCCGAACGGGCTCATCGAGAACCTGCGCGAGCAGACCGGCCTCGCCGGCGTGTACGCCGTCCGGCTCGGCGACGAGTTCGCCGCCAAGGCCGACACCCGGATCCTGTCGGCGGCCGCCGTGGACAACATGGTCGAGGTCGCCGACCGGCCCGGCGCCGACGCCGCCACCGAACTGAACGCCTTCGCCGACCAGGCCCTGCCCGCGATGCGCGGCTCCGCGCCCGCCGCCTGGCCCGGCGGCGCCGCGGAGGACTCCGGCGTCCCGGTCGCCGGCCTCGTCACCCTGGGCGCGGTCGCCGCCGCCGGCGGCACCGCCGCCTTCGCCGTGGTGCGCGGCCGGCGGAAGCGGAAGGAGGCCGAGGAGCGGGCCGCCCTGGAGCGGCTGCGGGTCGTCGTCGACGAGGACATCACCGCCTTCGGCGAGGAGCTGGAACGGCTCGACTTCCACCCCGCCGAGGCGGGCGCCGACGAGGCGATGCGCGCCGACTACGAACAGGCCCTCGACTCCTACGACCGGGCGAAGACGCGGATGGGCGCGGTGACGCACCCCCACGAGGTGCGCGGCGTCACCCAGGCCCTGGAGGACGGGCGCTACTCCCTGGCCGTGCTCGACGCCCGCCGCGCCTCCCGGCCGCTGCCCGAGCGCCGGCCCCCGTGCTTCTTCGACCCGCGCCACGGCCCGTCCACCGAGGACCGCACCTGGACCCCGGCCGGCGGCGCCTCCCGCGAGGTCCCGGTCTGCGCCGCCGACGCGGCCCGCCTGGACGACGGTCAGGACCCCCGGGCCCGCACCGTCGAGACCGACGGCGGCCGCCGCCCCTACTGGGAGGCCGGCCCGGCCTACGGCCCCTGGGCGGGCGGCTACTTCGGCGGCGGCCTCCTCCCCGGCCTCCTCGTCGGCACCATGCTCGGCTCCGCCCTCTCCAGCCCCGCGTACGCGGCGGAGTACGGCGGCGGCGACTTCGGCGGCGGCGACATCTCCTCCGGTGACTTCGGCGGCAGCGACTTCGGCGGCGGGGACGGCGGAGGCGGTGGCGGCTTCGGCGACTTCGGTGGCGGCGGCGACTTCGGCGGCGGCGGCTTCTGAGCCCGGACCGCGTCAGACCAGCGGTTTCACCGACATCAGCAGGTGCCGGTGGCTGCCGTCGGCGCCGTCGGCGAGCAGGGCGCGCTGGCCGGGGCCGAGCAGGTGGAGCCGTACCTCCTCGGCGGTGAAGCGGGTCAGGGCGTCGAGCAGATAGCCGGGGTTGAAGGCGACCGTCATCGCCCCGGCGCCGTCGAGCGCGGCCGGCAGCAGCTGGGAGGCCACGTCGTCCTCGTACCCCGCGCGCAGCCGGAGCGACGTCCCCTCGAAGGCGAGCTGGACCGGGCTGTCGCCCTCGGCGACCACCGCGACCCGCTTCACGGCCTCCACCAGGGCGGCCCGCCCGGTGACCGCGACGGCGTGGTCGCCGAGGGCGAAGAGCTTGTCGTGGCGGGGGAGCCGGCCGTCGAACAGCCGGGCGGTGGTGCGCCGGCCGGCGTGCTCGAAGCCGATGGAGTGCGCGTCGAGCCCGATCCTGGCCCGCCCGGCGCCCGCGAAGGAGCGGGCGGTCTCGGCCAGGCGGCGGGCCGGGACGACCACGTCGGCGGGGTCCGCGAACCCGGCGGCCGGGTGCCACTCCAGGGCGCGGACCGCGTACCGGTAGCGGTCCGTGGCGGCCAGCGTCATCACGGCCCCGTCCAGGGCGAGGCGTATCCCGGTGAGGACCGGGAGCGAGTCGTCCCGGCCGGCCGCCGCCGTGACCTGGCCGACCGCCTCCGCGAAGGCGCCGCCGTCGACCTCGCCGAGCACCGGCGGCAGCGCCGGGGCGGCCGGATAGGAGTCGAGCGGCAGCAGCGAGAGGCCGAAGCGGACGTCGCCCGCGCCGACCGAGAGCCGGGCCTCCTCCACGGCGAGCGCGATCCGCCCCGGCGGCAGCACCTTGCAGATGTCGAGCAGCCGCCGGCCGAGCACCAGGGCGCGCCCCGCCACCACGGTCTCGGCCTCGACCGCCACGCGCGCGGAGGCCTCGTGGTCGAGCCCGGAGACGCTCAGCGTGCCGTCCTCCCCGGCCTCCAGGAGGAGTCCGCCGAGCACGGGCATCGGGGAACGGGCGGGCAGCACGCGCGCGGCCCACGCGACGGCATCGGTCAACACGGCGCTGTCGATACGGATTTCCATGCGCCCGACGCTAACGACCGCCACTGACAACGCCCCTGCGCGAGCGGCCGGCCGGACCGGGAGACGCCGAGCGCCCGCCGTCCGCATCGTCGCGGAGGGCGGGCGCGCTCGTGTCACACGGGGCCCGGGGCCGGGCGGGCCCGGGGGCGGGGAGGTCAGGCGGCGTTCTTGATCGCGGAGATGTCGAAGTTCAGCTTGACCTTGTCGCTGACCATGACGCCGCCGGTCTCCAGGGCCGCGTTCCAGGTCAGGCCCCACGCGGAGCGGAGGATCTCGGCGGAGCCCTCGAAGCCGACGCGCTCGTTGCCGTACGGGTCGGTGGCGGTGCCGTTGAACTCCAGGTCGATGGAGAGCGGCTTGGTGACGTCCTTGATGGTCAGGTCGCCGGTGATCCGGTACGTGTCGCCGCCCAGGTGGGCCGCCTCGGTGGAGCGGAAGGTCATGAGCGGGAACTGCTCGGCGTCGAAGAAGTCGCCGCCGCGCAGGTGGTCGTCGCGGTCGCCGATGCCGGTGTCGATGGAGGCGATCCTGACGTCGATGGCGGCGCTGGAGGCGGACGGGTCGCTGCCGTTCAGCGTCAGGCTGCCCTCGTGCTCGCCGAAGGAGCCGCGCACGTTGGTCACCATGGCGTGGCGGACGGTGAAGCCGATGCTGCTGTGGGCGGCGTCGATCGTGTAGTCGCCGGTCAGGGCGGCGAGGGCCGGGTCCACCGGGCGGGGGGTGGTGGCGACGGCGGACGAGGTGTTCTTGCGGCCGAAGATGCCCATGACGTGCTCCTTGGTGGGGGTGTTTGTTGAACCTTCAACGAGAACGACTGTAACCCCATTCCGTACAACATTCAACCTTTCTCGCGGAGCTTCCCCCGGACGGCCCATGCCGGGCCCCGACGCCCTCTGGCGGACGCGCGTAGAACTGCGGCATCATCCCCGTGCGCGCAGCACCACCTGCACAGCCGTCCCCGCCCGTCACGGTCACCAGCAGGAGGCATCCCCCGTGAAGCTCCGCTCCGTCCTCACCGCCCTGGCGCTCGTCCTCGGCGCCCTCTTCGCCCCCGGCTTCGGCGCCCTCACCTCCGGCGGCGAGGCCCACGCCGTCACCAAGATCAGCCACGCCACCGCGACCTCGATGTTCCGCAACGCGGGCATCACCTGGTCGTCCTCCGGTGGCTGCTCCGACCGGTACAACTCCACCTGCACCTCGTTCGAGCAGCTGAACCTCGCCACCGCCCAGGGCGCCCAGACCCTCAAGAGCGCCAGCGGCTGCGCCCTCAACATCACCGGCGGCACCGAGACCGGCCACGCGAGCGGCACCTACTCGCACTGGAACGGCTACAAGCTGGACTTCAGCAAGTACACGTGCGTCGGGAACTACATCAAGAACACGTTCACCTACATCGGCCCGCGCGGGGACGGCGCCCCGCAGTGGCGCTCCGGCGCGGGCAACGTCTACGCCGACGAGGGCAACCACTGGGACGTGACCTTCTACAACTGCGGCGGCTGCTGAACCACGCGCCGCCACCGAGCGCGGGCCCCCGGAAACCCGGAGGCCCGCGCTCTTCTTTTGTGCACTCCCCACAAACAAAGGGGCCCCAGGGCTGTGGACTCGCTCCGGTGGCCCCACGGTTCTGTCCGTCCCCGCCAGGAATCGACACGCGAGACTGTACGGAGTCGACGGCGGGGTTTCCTTGGTCGAGTTCGTAGGGTCGGTACATGACCCTTGTCGACGAGATCCCGAGCGAGCCCACCGACGCACGTGGCCGCGTCGCCGAACTGCACGTGCTGCGCGAGCAGGCGCTGGCCGGCCCCAGCGAGCGCGCGACCGCGGCCCAGCACGCGAAGGGCAAGCTGACCGCGCGCGAGCGCATCGAGCTGCTCCTGGACGCGGGGTCCTTCAACGAGGTCGAGCAGCTGCGCCGGCACCGCGCGCAGGGCTTCGGCCTGGAGGCGAAGAAGCCGTACACCGACGGCGTCATCACCGGCTGGGGCACGGTCGAGGGCCGCACGGTCTTCGTCTACGCCCACGACTTCCGCATCTTCGGCGGCGCCCTCGGCGAGGCCCACGCCACGAAGATCCACAAGATCATGGACATGGCCATCGCGGCCGGCGCGCCCCTGGTCTCCCTGAACGACGGCGCCGGCGCCCGCATCCAGGAGGGCGTCTCCGCCCTCGCCGGCTACGGCGGCATCTTCCAGCGCAACACCAAGGCCTCCGGCGTCATCCCGCAGATCTCGGTGATGCTCGGCCCGTGCGCCGGCGGCGCCGCCTACAGCCCCGCCCTCACCGACTTCGTGTTCATGGTCCGCGAGACCTCCCAGATGTTCATCACCGGCCCGGACGTCGTCAAGGCGGTCACCGGCGAGGAGATCACCCAGAACGGCCTCGGCGGCGCCGACGTCCACGCCGAGACCTCCGGCGTCGCGCACTTCGCGTACGACGACGAGGAGACCTGCATCGCGGAGGTCCGCTACCTCCTGTCGATGCTCCCGCAGAACAACCGCGAGAACCCGCCGACCGTCCCCTCCGAGGACCCGGCCGACCGCCGCTCCGACGTCCTGCTCGACCTGGTGCCCGCCGACGGCAACCGCCCGTACGACATGCACAAGGTCATCGAGGAGCTCGTCGACGACGGCGACTTCCTGGAGATCCACGAGCGCTGGGCCCGCAACATCATCTGCGCGATGGCCCGCCTCGACGGCCAGGTCGTCGGCATCGTCGCCAACCAGCCGCAGTCCCTCGCCGGCGTCCTCGACATCGAGGCCTCGGAGAAGGCCGCCCGCTTCGTGCAGATGTGCGACGCGTTCAACATCCCGATCGTCACCCTTCTGGACGTACCCGGCTTCCTGCCCGGCGTCGACCAGGAGCACGGTGGAATCATCCGGCACGGCGCCAAGCTGCTGTACGCGTACTGCAACGCGACCGTGCCCCGGATCTCGCTGATCCTGCGCAAGGCGTACGGCGGCGCGTACATCGTCATGGACTCCCAGTCGATCGGCGCCGACCTGACGTACGCCTGGCCCACCAACGAAATCGCGGTCATGGGCGCCGAGGGCGCCGCCAACGTGATCTTCCGCAAGCAGATCGCGGAGGCCGAGGACCCCGAGGCCATGCGCACCCGCATGGTCAAGGAGTACAAGGCCGAGCTGATGCACCCGTACTACGCGGCGGAGCGCGGCCTGGTCGACGACGTCATCGACCCCGCCGACACCCGCCAGGTGCTCATCCGGTCCCTCGCCATGCTCCGCACCAAGCACGCCGACCTGCCGTCCCGCAAGCACGGCAACCCGCCTCAGTAAGACTCGTCAGAGGAGTCATCCACGTGAGCACCCCTGCCAACCTTCTCCGCGTCGAGAAGGGCCACGCCGACCCCGAGGAACTCGCCGCCATCACCGCGGTCCTCCTCGCCCGCGCCGCCACCCACCCCGAGCCCGCCTCCGACGGCCACGGCCGCACCACCGCCGGCTGGCGCCGCCTGGAGCGCGAGAACGGCTTCCGCGCCCCGCACAGCTGGCGCTGACGCCCCGGACACACGCCAAAGGGCCCCCGCTCCTTCGAGGAGCGGGGGCCCTTTCGCGTGGTGTCGTGCCGACGCGCCGTCGGGACGGTTACCGCAGGCGGGCCATGAGGGCGTGCTCGACGAGGGTGATGAGCGCGCTCTTGGCGTCCGCGCGGTGGCGGGCGTCGGTGGTGATGATCGGGGTGTCCGGGCCGATCTGGAGGGCCTCGCGGACCTCCTCGGGCTGGTACGGCTGGTTCCCGTCGAAGCCGTTGAGGGCGATGACGAAGGGGAGGCCGGAGTTCTCGAAGTAGTCGACGGCGGGGAAGCAGTCGGCGAGGCGGCGGGTGTCGACGAGGACGACGGCGCCGATGGCGCCGCGGACCAGGTCGTCCCACATGAACCAGAAGCGGTCCTGGCCGGGGGTGCCGAACAGGTACAGGATCAGGTCCTGGTCCAGCGTGATGCGGCCGAAGTCCATGGCGACAGTCGTCGTCGTCTTGTCGCCGGTGTGGGTGAGGTCGTCGATGCCCGCGGACGCGGACGTCATGACGGCCTCGGTACGCAGCGGGTTGATCTCCGAGACGGCGCCGACGAACGTGGTCTTGCCCACGCCGAAGCCACCCGCCACCACGATCTTCGCGCTGGTGGTTGAACGGGCCGCGCCGCCGCTAGAGCTTGCGAAGTCCACTGAGCACCCTTTCGAGCAGTGTCACGTCTGGCTGACCGCCGGCGGCCTCGTCGCCGCCGGGCTGGTGAATGGCGACAAGTCCGGCCTCGGCCAGGTCGGCGACGAGGATCCGGGCAACGCCGAGGGGAATGGAGAGGAGGGCCGAGATCTCGGCGACCGACTTGATCTCGAAGCACAGCCGGCAGATCCGCTGGTGCTCGGGCAACTGCCCCTGCAGCCTGGCCGGATCGGCCGTGGTGCTGACCAGCGCCTCGATGGCGAGCTGGTAGCGCGGCCGGGTCCGGCCGCCGGTCATCGCGTACGGACGCACGAGCGGGTTGTGCCCGCCGCCGGAGGCGGAGGAGCCCGCCGCGCGCGGGGGCACCGGCTGTGCCTGCTGCTGCCCGTAGGACTGGGGGACACCCTGTCTGCTGGGTGCGGAAGGGAAGTTGTACCGGTTCTGCGCGGTGTCGCCCAACGGCGCCTGATGCGCGTCGAAACCGTTATAGGGGTTCGCCCCCGGGGGTGTTCCCACGTCTCCTCCTCCGACTGCCTCGCGGTCCATGTCCCTTGGAGCCGCGTCACCGCACCCTAACGGTGCGGTGACGTGAAACGCACTGTGTGTCTGTTAGTTGAGAAGACTTCCCTGGAGCTCCGCCCGCAGGTCCGGGGTGAGGACGGAGCCCGCCCGGTCCACGAGGAGGGCCATCTCGTAGCCCACGAGACCGATGTCGGACTCCGGGTGGGCGAGGACGGCCAGCGAGGAACCGTCCGAGACCGACATGATGAAGAGGAAGCCCCGCTCCATCTCCACCACGGTCTGGTTGACCGCGCCGCCCTCGAAGATCCGGGACGCGCCCGCCGTCAGCGAGGTCAGCCCGGAGGCCACCGCCGCCAGCTGGTCGGCACGGTCCCGGGGGAACCCCTCGGACATGGCCAGCAGGAGTCCGTCGGCGGAGACCACCACCGTGTGGGACACCCCGGGGGTGTTGTCCACGAAGTTGGTGATCAACCAGTTCAGATTCTGCGCCGCCTGGCTCATCGCGCTCACACTAACGCTCCTGGTCGTAGGTACTGCCCGGGCCGAAGCCCGATCCGTTCGTGTCCGATCCCGCGGTGCGGCCCTGCTGGACCCCGCGGCGCAGGTTGCTCAACCTGCCCCGCACGTCCTCGGGTGCCCGGGAGACCTGGGGGCCGCCCTGCGGCGTCTGCTCCGCCGTGCCCTCGACCAGGTTGGCCTTGGGGACGCGCCGGGGGAGGCCGGAGGAGGTGACCCCGCCCGCCTTCGGCTCGCGGAGCTTCTTGGCCTGCTCCCAGCGCTCGTCATTGGCCGAACGCCATTCGTCGGAGGCATCGTTCTGGTTCTGCTCGTCCTGCCCCACCGGCCGGTCGGGCTGGGCCGGCGGTACGGGCCGCTGCGCCTGGGGCGCCTGCGGGGCGCCACCGCCACGGCGCGGCAGACCGGCGTCGGTCAGTCCGTGGCCGGTGTCCGGAGCGGGACTGGGAGCCGGGGCCGGACGGTCGAAGCCTACGCGCTCGGCGCCCTGTTCGGGAGCGCGCTGCGAAGATTCCGATTCCGGACGGTAACCCTGGTCGAAAGCGCCCTGGTAGGAGCTCTGCTCCGGCCACTCGCCCTGGTGGGACTGGGGTTCGAACGCCTGCTCGTAACCGCCCTGGGCCGGCTCCTGGGAGCCGTACGCCGCTTCCGCATACGCCTGCTGCGGGTACGCCTCGCCCTGCGGGGCGTACTCCTCGTAGCCCTGCTGCGGGGCATAGCCGTAGCCGTTCTGCGGCTGCTGCTCGTAAGCCTGCTCCTGGCCGTACTCGGGGGCGTACCCCTGGCCCTGCTCGTATCCCTGGGCGTACTCCTGGCCGTAGCCCTGCTCCTGGCCGTACTCGGCGCCGTACGCCTGGCCCTGCTCGGGCTCCTCGTACGCCGCGGAGTCGGCGACGTGCACCTGGGCCTCCAGGGCCGCGCGGCGCTCCTCGCGCATCAGCGAGCGGTTGACCGGGTCGAGCTGCTGGCCTTCGCCCTGCTGCTCGTAGCGCGAGTCGTCGAAGCCGAGCTCGGCGGCGGTGCGCATCGGGGCCGGCTGGACGGCCTCGAAGGCGCCCTGCTGCTGGTGCGGGATGATCTGGGAGACCGTGAAGTCGTCCTGGACCGGCTGCTCGCCACCGCCACCGTGCGTGATCGCGTCCGGCAGCATGACCAGCGAGGTGGTGCCGGCCTGCTCGCCCGAGGGGCGGAGCTGGACGCGGATGCCGTGCCGGTCGGAGAGCCGGCCGACCACGAAGAGGCCCATGCGCTGGGAGACGGCCGCGTCCACGGTGGGCGGGTTCGCCAGCTTGTGGTTGATGTCCGCGAAGTCCTCGGCGGTGAGGCCGATGCCCTTGTCGTGGATCTCGACCATCACGCGGCCGTCGGGGAGACGGGTCGCGGTCACGCGGACCTTGGTCTGCGGGGAGGAGAACGTGGTGGCGTTCTCCAGGAGCTCGGCGAGCAGGTGCACGAGGTCGGTCACGGCCTGGCCGTGGATCTCGGCCTCCGGCACGCCGGCGATCTCGATGCGCTCGTACTGCTCCACCTCGGAGGAGGCGGCGCGGAGCACGTCGACGAGGGGGACCGGCTGGTCCCAGCGGCGGCCCGGCTCCTCGCCGGCGAGGACGAGGAGGTTCTCGCCGTTGCGGCGCATACGGGTCGCGAGGTGGTCCAGCTTGAAGAGGTTCTCCAGCTGGTCCGGGTCGGCCTCGTTGTTCTCCAGGTCGGTGATGAGGGTCAGCTGGCCCTCGATCAGCGACTGGTTGCGGCGCGACAGGTTGGTGAAGATCGCGTTGACGTTGCCGCGGAGCATGGCCTGCTCGGCGGCGAGCCGCACGGCCTCGCGGTGGACCTGGTCGAAGGCGCGGGCGACCTCGCCGATCTCGTCCTGGGAGTCGATCGGGATGGGCTGCACCCGGGTGTCGACCCGGCCGGGCTCGGTACGGGAGAGCTGGTCGACCAGCATCGGCAGGCGCTGCTCGGCGATGCCGAAGGCGGCGGTGCGCAGCTCGCGCATCGAGCGGCTCATCTGGCGGGCCATCATCCCGGCGAGGATGAAGGCGGCGAGCAGGGCGACGACGACGATGGCGCCGGTGACCCAGGCGTCGGTCTTGGCCTCGTCGGAGATGGCGGTGGCCTCGGCCACGGCCTTGTCGACGAGGGTCTTCTCGACCTCGCTGTAGCCGTCGAACTTGGCGGTGGCGATCGCCATCCAGGTCTCGGCGTTGATCTTCTTGGCCGCGAGGGCCTTGATCGCGTCCGCGTCCTCGGCGGAGCCGATCGCGGTGGCGACGCCGGAGTAGACCGAGCCGTCCTTGCCCTTGGGCAGGGTGATGTCGGCGGCCTGCATCTTCCGCTCGCCCTCGGCGGCCTTGCCCGCCATGACCTTCTTCAGGCGCTCGACGTCCTCGGCCGTGCCACCGGAGTTGTACTCGCCGAGGGCGATCTGCTCCAGGTAGTTGTACGAGTTGAAGGCGACCGACTGCTGGGCGAAGACCGCGTCCTTGGCGCTGGGCCGGACGAGCAGCTGGGTGCCGATGGAGCGCTGGAGCGAGCCGGCGGCCTTGGCCAGCTGGATCGCGTAGACGGTCCGGCCGTAGCTGGTGATGTTGCCGGTGCCCAGGCCGAGCTCGTTGGAGAACTCCATGAGGTAGTGCTGCACGCCGGTGTAGCCGAGCTGGGTGTTCACCGGGTCGAGCGCGGCCGTGTAGGCGGCCTTGCGGAGGGCCGCGAGCTTGGGCTCCTCGTTCTTGAACGCCTGCAGACGGCGCTCCAGGCCCTGGCCCGAGGGCATGTTCCGGACGGCCTCGTCGAACGTGGCGCGGGCCGCGTCGGTGGCCGCGTGGGCCTGGGTGATCTCCTCGGAGGCCCGGTCCTTGCCGGAGAGCAGCGGGACGGCCGTCAGGTCGCGCTCGTTGAGGAGGGCGGTGGAGTACTCCGAGGCGGCGCGCACGATGAGCGCCGTCTTCTCGGCGTCCTGCGCCTCCTGCCAGGTGTCGATCGACCCCTTGACCTGGAAGCCGCCCATGACGAGGCCGACGAGCACGGGTATGAGGAGGATGGCGTTCAGCCGGGTGGGCACCCGCCAGTTGCGCGGGGACAGCTTGCTGGAGCTGCCCTGAGGGGCGGGCGCGGGCGCGGGAGTCACCGGTACGTCCGCGGGCGACAGCGCGCTGCGCGACGGCGGGGTGAAGTTGCCCCGCGCCTCCTGCTCCGCGGAGCCATCCATGCTTCGCCTCACTCGACCAACAACCTCTCCGCGTCGGCACCTACGTCGTGCCGGTGTTTCGTTCAGGGCCGTACTACTCGGGAGTTCATGAATTGCAGCACGTGAAGGGGGTCCCTTCCAAACAGTGGGACGGGACGGCTTGCCGTGGCCGACGCCTCACATAAAACGGGCATAAAGAACGAGCCCCGCCAAAAGGCGGGGCTCACGTGAGCGCAGCGACACGGATCGGATGCGTCGGGTGTCCGAGGCGCCCGAATTCTCTGTCGAAATGTTATGAAGCCCGGGGCGGGCCGTGTCGAAGGCCACAGATCGACTCGGGCCGGCCCCGGACGGCGGCATATGACAACTGCCCTGGCTCAAAACCTACTTGAGACGGGCCATGAGGGCGTGCTCGACGAGGGTGATGAGCGCGCTCTTGGCGTCCGCGCGGTGGCGGGCGTCGGTGGTGATGATCGGGGTGTCCGGACCGATCTGCAGCGCCTCGCGGACCTCCTCGGGCTGGTACGGCTGGGCGCCGTCGAAGCCGTTGAGGGCGATGACGAAGGGGAGGCCGGAGTTCTCGAAGTAGTCGACGGCCGGGAAGCAGTCGGCGAGGCGGCGGGTGTCGACGAGGACGACGGCGCCGATGGCGCCGCGGACCAGGTCGTCCCACATGAACCAGAAGCGGTCCTGGCCGGGGGTGCCGAACAGGTACAGGATCAGGTCCTGGTCCAGCGTGATGCGGCCGAAGTCCATCGCCACCGTGGTGGTGGTCTTCCCGCCGGTGTGCGTGAGGTCGTCGATCCCGGCGGAGGCCGCGGTCATCACGGCCTCGGTGCGCAGCGGGTTGATCTCCGAGACGGCGCCCACGAACGTGGTCTTGCCCACGCCGAAGCCACCGGCCACCACGATCTTCGCGCTGGTGGTCGATCTCGCCGCGCCGCCGTTAGAGCTTGCGAAGTCCACTGAGCACCCTTTCGAGCAGTGTCACGTCCGGCGTGCCGCCGGCTTCTCCGTTGCCCGGCTGGTGGATGGCCACCATGCCCGCCTCGGCCAGGTCGGCCACGAGGATCCGGGCGACACCGAGCGGCATCGACAGCAGGGCGGACACCTCGGCCACCGACTTGACCTCACGGCACAGGTGGCAGATGCGCTGGTGCTCGGGCAGGAGCGTGGCGAGGTGCGCCGGGTCGGCCGTGGTGCTGACCAGCGCCTCGATGGCGAGCTGGTAGCGCGGCCGGGTCCGGCCGCCGGTCATCGCGTACGGACGGACCAGCGGCTGGTCGCCCTCATGACCGTACGGGTCGTCCAGCGACGAGCCACCGTACGGATCGTGAGAGGCGGGGGGCGGGGTCATGAATCCTCCGGGCGTGACAGCAAGCCTTCTGCCGTCTGATGGGGCCGGTGGGGGGCCGGATGGGGCGGCCGGACGATGAACGGTGCCGGGGGCGGTACGTGTGGGGGGCGTACCGCCCCGACGAGGGGGTGGGACAGGTGCCGCGAGCGGGTGGGGACCGCTAGTGCAGCAGGCTGCCCTGGAGCTCCGCGCGGAGATCCGGGGTGAGGACGCTGCCGGCCCGGTCGACCAGCAGCGCCATCTCGTAGCCCACGAGGCCGATGTCGCACTCCGGGTGCGCGAGCACGGCGAGCGAGGAGCCGTCCGAGACCGACATGAGGAAGAGGAAGCCGCGCTCCATCTCCACCACGGTCTGTGCCACGGGACCGCCCTCGAAGATCCGGGAGGCGCCCGCGGTCAGCGAGGTGAGCCCGGACGCGACCGCCGCCAGCTGGTCGGCACGGTCACGGGGGAATCCTTCGGACATGGCCAGCAGCAGGCCGTCGGCGGAGACCACCACCGTGTGGGACACCCCGGGGGTGTTGTCCACGAAGTTGGTGATCAACCAGTTCAGGTTCTGCGCCGCCTGGCTCATCGCGCTCAACTATCGCTCCTGCTGGTGGTTCGGACCGAGGTGGAAGCTACCCGTGGTCGAGTTGCCCGCCTGACGGCCCTGCTGGATACCGCGGCGCAGGTTGGTGAGTCGGCCGCGGACGTCGTCGGGTGCACGCGAGACCTGGGGGCCGGCCGTGTGGGCCTGCTCCTGTGCGGTCCCGGGTACGAGGTTGGCCTTCGGCACACGGCGCGGAAGACCGGAGGTGGTGACCCCGCCGGCGGACGGCTTGCGCGCCCGCTCGGCCTGGCGCACCAGGTCGTCGTTGGGCGAGGGCCGCCAGGTGGCAGGCCGTCCGCCGTCGGGAGCCTGGCCGGGGGCCGGGCGCTGCGCCGCCGGGGCGGGCTGCTGGACGACCGGGGTCTGCATGGTCCGGTCGACCTCGTGCGCCTGCGGCTGCTGCGGCTGGGCCTGCTGCTGGCCCTGCTCCTGCTGGAACCAGTTGGTCTCCAGCGTGTCGTAGAGCGGGGTGCGCCCGTCGCCCGCGGCCGGCGCCGGCGGCAGGGCCTCCGGACGACGCGGCCGGCCGAGCTGCGGCTGACCCGGCTGCGGCTGACGCGGCTGGGGCGCCTGCGGGGCGGCCTGCTGCGGACCGGCCTGCGCGAAGCCCTGCTGCGGGTGACCCGTCTGCGGGAGGCCGGGCCGGCCGCCGCCGAAGTCGTCGCCGGTGCGCTGCCGCGGGGCCGGGGGCTGCGGGGCCTGCAGGTTCTGCGGCATCTGGGGAGCCTGCGGGACCTGCGGGGCCTGGGGTACCTGCGGAGCCTGCGGTACGAAGGGCTGGCTGCCGTACGGCGGCTGGGCCTGGTACTGCGGGGCCTGGGGAGCCTGCGGCGCCTCGAAGTCCGGGCGGGCGAAGGCCGCGGTGGACGCCGGGTCCTGGAACTGCGGGACCTGCGGAGCCATGGGCGCCTGCGGGGCGTTGAAGTCCGGCCGCGGGAACTGGCCCGTGGAACCGGGGCCCTGCGGGGCGCCGGGCGCGGCGAACGAACCCGTGGTCTCCATGTCGTCGTGGCCGCGCGGGGCGTCCAGCGGCGTCATGTCCTGCTGCGGGCGGCGCACCGGCTGCTGGGCCGGGTCGCTGCCCCAGCTCGCACCCTGCGGGCGCTGCGGCTGCGGGTTGCCGCCGGGCAGCTCGGCGCGCGGGAAGCCGTTCGGGTCCTGCTGCTGCGGCGCCTGGGGTGCCTGCGGGGTGCGCGGGCTGCCGCCCCACACGTCCGTGCGGGACGGGATGGCGCTGGCCGCGCCGCCGATGAGACCCGCGCCCGGGCCGGGCTGCGCCGGCTGGGGGAGCTGCGGCAGCTGACCGGTCTGATCCAGCTGGGCGTTGGCCGGCTGGGGCTGCTGCGGGGCCGGGGCCTGCGGCGCGCCGTCCCGGGCGGGCAGCGCGGTGCGCGGTCCGCCGGCCGGGCCGACCTGGGGACGCGCGGCACCGGGGCCCGCGCCGAGCCGGCCGGCCGGGGCCGAGGGGCCGCCGAGACCCGGACGTCCGGCGCCGGGTCCGCCGGCGGGGCCGCCGAGCGCGCCGGGACCGCCGGCCGCGCCGGGGCCGCCGGGGAGACGGCCGCCGGGGGCGTTGCCGCCCTGCGGGGCCGCGCCCTGGGAGCCGGGGCCGGACTTGGGGGCCGGCTTGCGGCCGCCCTGGGCCACGTCGACCGGGAGCATGACGAGCGCGGTGGTGCCGCCCGAGTCGGACGGGCGCAGCTGGATGCGGATGCCGTGTCGCAGGGACAGGCGGCCGACCACGAAGAGGCCCATGCGGCGGGAGACGGAGACGTCCACGGTGGGCGGCGAGGCGAGCCGCTCGTTGATCGCGGCGAGGTCCTCGGGGGAGAGGCCGATGCCGGTGTCGTGGATCTCGACGAGCACGCGGCCGTCGGGCAGCGCGTGACCGGTGACCCGGACCTTGGTCTGCGGGGAGGAGAACGAGGTGGCGTTCTCCAGCAGCTCGGCGAGGAGGTGCACGAGGTCGTTGACGACCCGGCCGGCGACGTCCGTCGCCGGGACCGCGGCCAGTTCGATGCGCTCGTACTGCTCCACCTCGGAGGCGGCGGCACGCAGGACGTCGACCAGCGGGACCGGGCGGGTCCAGCGGCGGCCCGGCTCCTCGCCGGCGAGGACGAGGAGGTTCTCGCCGTTCCGGCGCATACGGGTCGCGAGGTGGTCGAGCTTGAACAGCGAGGAGAGCTGGTCCGGGTCGGCCTCGCGGGACTCCAGCTCGGAGATGAGCGAGAGCTGGCGCTGGATGAGGCCCTGCGAACGGCGCGAGAGGTTGGTGAACATCGCGTTGACGTTGCCCCGGAGGAGGGCCTGCTCGGCGGCGAGGCGGACGGCCTCGCGGTGCACGTCGTCGAAGGCCGCGGCCACCTGGCCGATCTCGTCCCGGGAGTGCACACCGACGGACTCGACGGAGGTGTCGACGTCCTGCGGGTCGGACTCGGAGAGCTGCTTGACCAGCTCGGGCAGGCGTTCCTGGGCGACCTTGGTGGCGGTGTCCTGGAGCCGGCGCAGCGAGCGGATCATGGAGCGGGCCACGACGAAGGCGCCGATGAGCGAGACGCCGAGGACGAGCAGGATCAGCGCACCGTTGATGATGGCCTCGCGCTGCGACTCCTGGCGCAGCTCACGGGCCATCGTCTCCATGTCGCCGAGGAGCTGGTTCTCGATGCGGCCCATGGCCGCGATCTTCGTCTCGTACTCGTCGGTGAAGTTGAGGTAACCGCGGCGCACGCCGCCGGGCATGGCGCCGTCGGAGGCGAGGACGCGCTCGGCGTACTTCTCGGCGTCCAGGATCGTGGGGTTGCCCGAGTGCAGCGAGTCGGTGAGGTCGGTGGCGTCGCCGCCGGTCCCCTCGTAGATCGCCGTGAACGTCTTGAAGGCGTTGTTCTCACTCTTGAGCGCGGCCTCGCCGTAGAGGCGGTCACCGGGCTGGATCCGGCCGGCGGTCTTGTCGCTGGCCGGCAGGGCGCCCGCGATGATCGCCTGCTGGATGGAGGCGTACTCCTTGGCGGACGAGAACGCGGCGAGCGCGCGGGTCCGCTTGATCATCTCGGGGTTGCTGGTCGCCTGCGCCATGTCCTGCGAGAGGCTGAGCAGCGAGCGGATGAGGCGGCTGTACGCCTCGACCGTCACCGAGTGCTGGACGCCCTTCTGGTAGGCGTTCGTCCGGATGTTGTGGAGGTCGATGACCTGCGCGGCGATGGTGCCGACGTTGGAGCGGATGCTCTGCAGCGCCTCGTCGTCCTCGCTGTTCGGGATGGCCCGGGTGGCGTCGAGGAAGGCGTCGTAGGAGCGGTCCGTGCGGCGTCGCGGGTTGGCGACCTGGTAGTCGCTGACCGGACGGCCGTTGGCGAGCGGGCCCGCGGAGAGGTCGCGCTCGGCCTGGAGGGCCTGCGCGAGCGCGGTCGCCTCACGGGTGAGCTTGGTGAGCAGCTGCATGTGGTCGAGCTGCTGCATGTCCTGGAGCGACTCGCTGATGCGGATGCCGCCGAGGCTGGTGGCCGCGACCACGGGGAGGGTCAGCAGGGCCACGAGGCGGGTGGAGATGCGCCAGTTCCGCAGGGCTATTCGGGGGCCGGCCGCGTTCTCGGGCGTCGCGGGCGTGGCGCCCTTGTCGCCGCGCGCGGCGGCGGGCGCGCCGGACTGTTCGCCGGACTCGCCGTTCGGCCGCGTCCCCTTGCCCTTGCCCTTGCCCTGGGTCTTGCCCTGGGGCCTGCTCTGGCCGCCCGCGCCGGGCGCCTGCTGGGTGGGGTGCGGGGCCGCGGGACCGCGGTCGGTCCCGGCACGCGGTTCCTGCTCCGACGGAGCCTCCGCGCGGCCCTTGCGGGCCTGGGCAGAGCCCGTGCCATCCCTCTTGAAACGTCCCTGCACTAGCGTCGCAACCTCTGGACCAGGCGTCCTTCCGGGTGGAACCGGAGCGGACGGTGTCGGCGTCGTCGGGACGCATCGGTGCGCCCCAGGTGGTCGTCGGTGACCGGCGCAGATCCCCCTTTCCCACCACTCGGCCGGCGCTGCGTTGCGCCCCTGCGTGCCGGCTTCGAACCCGCGGCGGTGCGTGGAATTCCAGCACAGTGCCGGAACTCCAACAAGGGCTGCGGTCTGTACCGCAGGGGGGATGACCAACCGTGCGCGGCAGGTCACGGCGCGTAGAAGATGATCGCGGAGGATTCGGACTTTTCCCTGCCAAAGGTCCGGCATCCCCGTGTGTCCCAGTCGCGATGATCAGGGGCGGAATAGCTGCTTCAGTGGCGGAATGTCCCTTTCCGTAACCTGACATGCGCGTCCGCAATGCCCGGAAAATCCACCCGTTGGTGAGCAAACTCACACCGGAATCGATGTCTTGGCCATGTATTCGAAGGGAACGCCTTGATTTAGCCTGACGCTTTACACCATTCTCGCGCCCGTAGGGGCGCCCGTCCCGGACAAGGTCTGCCTGCGCGATGACTGCACCCACGCCCGCCACCACGGCCAACCCGCGCCGTTCCACCCTCGCCCACCTCGCGGACGCCGCCGCCCTCGGCCGCGGCGCCACCCCCGAGTACGCGACGGAGCTCCCCGGCGCGACGGCCAACCCGCGCCGCACCGTCCTGATGCAGGCCCCCGCGCCGTACGTCCCGGCCTACCTCGCCGAGGCCTGATCGGGCGCTCCACCCGCCCGCCACCGGCGAAAACCGCCGGGCGGCCGCCCCGCGCCGCGTTAGCCTGGAGCGTCAGACTCCAGCCAGTACCAAGTGAGGGGCGACAGCACTCGTGCGCATCGCCAGATTCTCCATCGACGGCAATGTCGCCTTCGGCGCGGTCGAGGGCGAGGGGACCGTCGAGTCCGGCGGCCTCGTCCTCGACATCATCAAGGGCATCCCGTACACCGACTTCGAGCTCAGCGGCACCAAGGTCCCGCTGAGCAAGGTACGGCTCCTGCCGCCGGTGCTCCCCAACAAGGTCGTGGCCATCGGCCGCAACTACGCGGAGCACGCCAAGGAGCTCGGCAACGAGGTCCCCGAGGTCCCGGTCGCCTTCTTCAAGCCGACCACCTCGGTCATCGGCACCGGCGACGCCATCGAGTTCCCCTCCTTCTCCAGCGAGCTGCACCACGAGGCCGAACTGGCCGTGGTGATCGGCCGCATGTGCCGAGAGGTGCCCCGGGAGCGCGTCAAGGACGTGATCTTCGGCTACACCTGCGCCAACGACGTGACCGCCCGCGACGTCCAGAAGCGCGAGGCCCAGTGGGCCCGCGCCAAGGGCTTCGACACGAGCTGCCCGCTGGGCCCCTGGGTGGAGACCGACCTCGACCCGAGCGACCTCGCCATCCAGGCCACGGTCAACGGCGAACAACGCCAGCTCGGTCGGACGAGCGACATGATCCGCTCCATCGAGGACCTGGTCGTCCACATCACCGAGGCCATGACGCTGCTCCCCGGCGACGTCATCCTCACCGGCACTCCCGCCGGGGTCGGCCCCCTCACCGTCGGCGACGAGGTCGCCGTCACCATCGAAGGCATCGGCACTCTCACCAACAGGGTGATCAAGCGTGGCTAACGCGATCCGCGTCCGTTTCTGTCCGTCCCCGACCGGCAACCCCCATGTGGGCCTGGTCCGCACCGCCCTCTTCAACTGGGCCTTCGCCCGGCACAACCAGGGCACCATGGTCTTCCGCATCGAGGACACCGACGCGGCCCGCGACTCCGAGGAGTCGTACGAGCAGCTCCTCGACTCGCTGAAGTGGCTCGGCCTCGACTGGGACGAGGGCCCCGAGGTCGGCGGCCCGCACGCCCCGTACCGCCAGTCGCAGCGGATGGACATCTACAAGGACGTCGCCGAGAAGCTGCTCGCCGGCGGGTACGCGTACCCCTGCTACTGCACCACCGAAGAGCTCGACGAGCGCCGCGAGGCCGCCCGCGCCGCCGGCCGCCCGTCCGGCTACGACGGCCACTGCCGCGACCTCACCCCGGAGCGGAAGGCGGCGTACGAGGCCGAGGGCCGCGCGTCGATCGTCCGCTTCCGGATGCCCGACGAGCCGATCACCTTCACCGACCTGGTCCGCGGCGAGCTCACCTTCACCCCGGAGAACGTGCCGGACTACGGCATCCTCCGGGCCAACGGCGCCCCGCTCTACACCCTGGTCAACCCGGTCGACGACGCCCTGATGGAGATCACCCACGTCCTGCGCGGCGAGGACCTGCTCTCCTCCACCCCCCGCCAGATCGCCCTCTACAAGGCGCTGATCGAGCTGGGCGTCGCCAAGGAGATCCCGCACTTCGGCCACCTGCCGTACGTGATGGGCGAGGGCAACAAGAAGCTCTCCAAGCGCGACCCGCAGGCCTCCCTCAACCTCTACCGGGAGCGCGGCTTCCTCCCCGAGGGCCTGCTGAACTACCTGTCCCTGCTCGGCTGGTCCTTCTCCGCCGACCAGGACATCTTCACCATCCCCGAGATGGTGGCGAAGTTCGACATCGCGGACGTCAACGCCAACCCGGCCCGCTTCGACCTCAAGAAGGCCGAGTCCATCAACGCGGACCACATCCGCATGCTGGACGTGAAGACCTTCGCCGAGGCCTGCGAGCCCTGGCTGCGCGCCCCGCACGCCCCCTGGGCGCCCGAGGACTTCGACCGCGCGGCCTGGGAGCGGATCGCCCCGCACGCCCAGACCCGCCTGACCGTCCTCTCCGAGATCACGGCCAACGTCGACTTCCTCTTCCTCGCCGAGCCGGTCTTCGACCAGCCCTCCTGGGACAAGGCGATGAAGGGCGAGCCCGCGGCCCTCCTGACCACCGCCCGCGAGAAGCTGGTGGACGCCGACTGGAACGACCCCGAGTCGCTCAAGAACGCCGTCCTCGCCGCCGGCGAGGCCCACGGCCTCAAGCTCGGCAAGGCCCAGGCCCCGGTCCGCGTCGCCGTCACCGGCCGCACCGTCGGCCTCCCCCTCTTCGAGTCCCTGGAGATCCTGGGCGAGGAGAAGACCCTGGCCCGCATCGACGCGGCCCTGGCGAAGCTCGCCGCGTAACCGCGCCACCCGTACGACGACGGGGGCGGCACCCGGAACACCCTCCGGGCGCCGCCCCCGTCGGCGTACCAAGATCCACCGATCCCCTCCCGGCGGGGCCGCCCGGGGCGTACGGTCGGTGCCATGAGCATCCGGGCCGTCCTCTGGGACGTGGACGACACGATCTTCGACTACGCGGGCGCCGACCGCGCCGGCATGCGCGCCCACCTGGCCGCCGAGGGCCTGACCGGTCTGCACGGATCCGTCGAGGACGCCCTGCGGCTCTGGAAGGAACTCACCGAGCACCACTGGCGGCGGTACGAGGACGGCCTGGGCGACTGGCAGGAGCAGCGCCGGTGGCGCGTCCGCGACTTCCTGGACCGGCAGGAGATGGCCGACGCCGAGACCGACGCCTGGTTCGACCGGTACGTGGCCCACTACGAGGCCGCCTGGGAGCTCTTCCCCGACGCCCTGCCCGTCCTCGACCTGCTCGCCGCCGACTACCGGCAGGGCGTCCTGTCGAACTCCAGCCTCCACGCCCAGGAGCCCAAGCTTCGCGCCCTCGGCGTCCGCGACCACTTCGAGGCCGTCCTGTGCGCCGCCGAGCTGGGCGCCGCCAAGCCGGCCGCCGAGGCCTTCCACGCCGCCTGCGCCGCGCTCGGCCTCGCCCCGCGCGAGGTGGCGTACGTGGGGGACCGCCCCGACATCGACGCGCTCGGCGCCCAGGAGGCGGGGCTCCACGGCATCTGGCTGGACCGCGCCGACACCGGCGGACAGCCGGGCCTGCACCGCATCACCGACCTCCACCAGCTGCCTCCGCTGCTCCGCGGGGATACCCGTTTTGGAGCACCGTCCACCTTCGGGTAATGTTCTTCCTGCGCCGAGGGGAGCAAGCCGAAAGGCAAGAACCCGGAAAGCGCAAGCCGAGCAAGATCCCCCTCACGGGGAAGTTGCCCCGGTGGCCTATGGTGTAATTGGCAGCACGACTGATTCTGGTTCAGTTAGTCTTGGTTCGAGTCCAGGTAGGCCAGCTCGCAGAGCTCATCTGCAAACCAGTGGATTGGCATCCACGAGCCCCCGTTGTGTAGCGGCCTAGCACGCCGCCCTCTCAAGGCGGTAGCGCCGGTTCGAATCCGGTCGGGGGTACAGATCCTTCCCGCGGGATCACCTGGGTAGCTCCCGGTGACACCGATGCAGGATCGCTAGGGCCCCCGTTGTGTAGCGGCCTAGCACGCCGCCCTCTCAAGGCGGTAGCGCCGGTTCGAATCCGGTCGGGGGTACGACGCTGGTCTAACCACGTATTGGTCTATGGTGTAATTGGCAGCACGACTGATTCTGGTTCAGTTAGTCTAGGTTCGAGTCCTGGTAGACCAGCTCGGATCTGCGGCGGTACCAACGCCCGCATGATCCAAAGCCCCCGTTGTGTAGCGGCCTAGCACGCCGCCCTCTCAAGGCGGTAGCGCCGGTTCGAATCCGGTCGGGGGTACGCGAAACGAAGAAGCCCTTCCCTTCGGGGGAGGGCTTCTTCGCTGTTCCCGGCACGGCGCAGGGACAACTCCGGCCCACCGCTGCGGCGTTGGAGCGGTGAGCCGGAGAACGTACAGATGAACAGAGGAAGATCAGCCGTTGCGACGGAGCGCCTCGCTGAGACGGGCGGCGGCGTCGATGACCGCCTGGGCGTGCATACGGCCCGGGTGGCGGGTCAGGCGCTCGATCGGGCCCGAGACCGACACGGCGGCCACCACGCGGTTCGACGGGCCCCTGACGGGCGCGGAGACGGACGCGACGCCCGGCTCCCGCTCACCGATCGACTGGGCCCAGCCGCGGCGCCGTACGCCCGACAGGGCCGTCGCCGTGAAGCGGGCGCCCTGGAGGCCGCGGTGCAGCCGCTCGGGCTCCTCCCAGGCCATCAGGATCTGCGCCGAGGAGCCGGCCTTCATGGTCAGCGTCGAGCCCACCGGGACGGTGTCCCGCAGGCCGGACAGCCGCTCGGCCGCCGCCACGCAGATCCGCATGTCGCCCTGGCGTCGGTAGAGCTGCGCGCTCTCCCCGGTCACGTCGCGCAGATGCGTGAGCACCGGACCGGCCGTCGCGAGGAGCCGGTCCTCGCCGGCCGCCGCCGCGAGCTCCGCGAGCCGCGGGCCGAGAATGAAACGGCCCTGCATGTCGCGGGCCACCATCCGGTGGTGTTCCAGTGCCACGGCCAGTCGGTGGGCCGTGGGTCGTGCGAGTCCCGTCGCCGCGACCAGTCCTGCGAGGGTGGCCGGACCGGACTCCAGGGCGCTCAGGACAAGGGCTGCCTTGTCGAGAACGCCTACGCCGCTAGAGTTGTCCATGCAACGATATTCGCGTCTCACTCTGTGAAACGCAAGTTCAATTTTCCGAGGAACTTGTCACTCTGGTGAGGCGGCCGCACAACGGACCGCACAACGGTCTCTAGTGGTGCCGGCGCAGCCGCCGGCCGGAGGGAAAGCGATGGGTAGGACACTCGCGGAGAAGGTCTGGGACGACCACGTCGTCCGGCGCGCCGAGGGCGAGCCCGACCTCCTCTTCATCGATCTTCACCTGCTGCACGAGGTGACCAGCCCCCAGGCCTTCGACGGCCTCCGCCAGAACGGACGGCAGGTCCGGCGCCTCGACCTCACCCTCGCCACCGAGGACCACAACACCCCCACCCTCGACATCGACAAGCCCATCGCCGACCCGGTCTCCCGCGCCCAGCTGGAGACCCTGCGCAAGAACTGCGCGGAGTTCGGCGTGCGGCTCCACCCGCTCGGCGACGTCGAGCAGGGCGTCGTCCACGTGGTGGGACCGCAGCTGGGCCTGACCCAGCCCGGCATGACCGTGGTCTGCGGCGACTCCCACACCTCCACGCACGGCGCCTTCGGCGGCCTGGCGTTCGGCATCGGCACCAGCCAGGTCGAGCACGTCCTGGCCACCCAGACGCTGCCCATGGCCCGCCCGAAGACCATGGCCATCACCGTCGACGGCGAGCTGCCGGCCGACGTCACCGCCAAGGACCTGATCCTCGCCGTCATCGCGAGGATCGGCACCGGCGGCGGCCAGGGCTACGTCCTGGAGTACCGGGGCTCCGCCATCGAGAAACTCTCGATGGAGGGCCGCATGACCATCTGCAACATGTCCATCGAGGCCGGCGCCCGCGCGGGCATGATCGCCCCCGACGAGACCACCTTCGCCTACCTCAAGGGCCGTCCGCACGCCCCCGAGGGCGAGGACTGGGACGCCGCGGTCGCCTACTGGAAGACCCTGAGGACCGACGAGGACGCCGTCTTCGACGCCGAGGTCGTCATCGAGGCCGCCGAGCTGGCCCCGTTCGTCACCTGGGGCACCAACCCCGGCCAGGGCGCCCCGCTTTCGGCGAACGTCCCCGACCCGGCTTCGTACGAAGACCCCTCGGAGCGCCTCGCCGCCGAAAAGGCCCTGGAGTACATGGGGTTGACCGCCGGGCAGCCGCTGCGCGACATCAAGGTCGACACCGTCTTCGTAGGCTCCTGCACCAACGGCCGCATCGAGGACCTGCGCAACGCCGCCTCCCTCCTGGAGGGCCGCAAGGTCGCCGACGGCGTCCGCATGCTGGTCGTCCCCGGCTCCGTCCGGGTCGCCCTGCAGGCCGTCGAGGAGGGCCTGGACAAGGTCTTCAAGGCCGCCGGCGCCGAATGGCGGCACGCGGGCTGCTCCATGTGTCTGGGCATGAACCCCGACCAGCTGGCCCCCGGCGAGCGCTCCGCGTCCACCTCCAACCGCAACTTCGAGGGCCGGCAGGGCAAGGGCGGCCGCACCCACCTGGTCTCCCCCCAGGTCGCCGCCGCCACCGCCGTCCTCGGCCACCTGGCCTCCCCGGCCGACCTGTCCGACGCCGTCACCACCGCGGGGGTCTGAGAACCATGGAAGCTTTCACCACGCACACCGGCCGTGCCGTCCCGCTGCGCCGCAGCAACGTCGACACCGACCAGATCATCCCCGCGCACTGGCTGAAGAAGGTCACCCGCGACGGCTTCGAGGACGGCCTCTTCGAGGCCTGGCGCAAGGACTCCGAGTTCGTCCTCAACCGCCCCGAGCGGCAGGGCGCCACGGTCCTGGTCGCCGGCCCCGACTTCGGCACCGGCTCCTCCCGCGAGCACGCCGTCTGGGCGCTCCAGAACTACGGCTTCCAGGCCGTCATCTCGGCCCGCTTCGCCGACATCTTCCGCGGCAACTCGCTGAAGAACGGTCTGCTGACGGTCGTCCTCCCGCAGGAGACGGTCGACGCCCTCTGGGAGCTGACCGAGGCCGACCCGACCGCCGAGATCACCGTCGACCTTGAGGCCCGCAAGGTCCTGGCGGCCGGGATCGACGCCGACTTCGAGCTCGACGAGAACGCCCGCTGGCGGCTCCTGAACGGCCTGGACGACATCAGCCTCACCCTTCAGAACGAAGCCGACATCGCGGCCTACGAGGCGGGCAGGCCGTCCTTCAAGCCCCGTACAATTACGGCCTGAGCAGCGCTTTTCCAAGACTGCGCCCCCCACCCTCCGGTGGGGGGCGCAGTCGCTTGTTGAGACCCTGTCGGGCGACAACTCGCCCTAGATGGCACAATCGGTGCATGGAACGCGACAACCAACTCAAGCTCTACGAGGAAGTCGCCGACCGATTGAAAGAAGCGCACTTCCGGGTGCGCGCACTGCAAGTCCCGGAGGGCGTAAGGATGGCGCTGTCCCGGAAGCTGCTGGTCGTCACGGCCGCGGCGAAGCACGATCTCGCGGACGCGGCGACGCGTCTGGACCGGTTGATGAAGGACCTCGACGAGGGTCGATTCCCTGAAGACGACTGACACCAGGAACTCCGCAACGGCACTTCCGCGTTGCGGCACTAGGGTGATTAGCCCGTTTCGTGTTTGATTTGCGGTATATACATGCCTAACGTGCGAAAAAGCTTGAACACTTTCGTTCCGGCAAAGTCTCCGAAGGGGAAGACGTGAACAAGGCGCAGCTCGTAGAAGCGATTGCCGACAAGTTGGGCGGTCGCCAGCAGGCCGCCGAAGCCGTCGACCACGTGCTCGACGCCATCGTGCGCGCCGTGGTCTCCGGCGACCGTGTCTCGGTCACGGGCTTCGGCTCGTTCGAGAAGGTCGACCGCCCGGCCCGCTACGCCCGCAACCCGCAGACGGGTGAGCGCGTGCGGGTCAAGAAGACCTCCGTTCCGCGCTTCCGCGCGGGCCAGGGCTTCAAGGACCTGGTCAGCGGGTCGAAGAAGCTCCCCAAGGGCGGCGAGGTCTCCGTCAAGAAGGCCCCCAAGGGCAGCCTGACCGGCGGCGCCTCCGCCACCGTGAAGAAGGCCGCGGCCAAGAAGGCCACCACGGCCAAGAAGGCCGCCGCCAAGAAGGCCACTCCGGCCAAGAAGACCACGGCCGCCGCCGCCAAGAAGGCCACGCCGGCCAAGAAGACCACCACCGCGGCCGCGAAGAAGACGACCGCCACGGCCAAGAAGGCCGCCGCCAAGAAGGCGACCCCGGCCAAGAAGGCCACCCCGGCCGCCGCGGCCAAGAAGACGGTCGCCAAGAAGACCGCCCCGGCGAAGAAGACCGTGGCGAAGAAGGCGCCCGCCAAGAAGACCACGGCGCGCAAGACCGCCACGGCCAAGAAGGCCGCCGCCAAGAAGTAGGACGATCACCGCACGTCCGCCGGGCCGGGCTCCCACCACGGGAGCCCGGCCCGCGGCGCGTTCCCGGAGCCGTACGGCCGTCGGGCGCCGGGGGAGGGGCTCAGAAGGTCTGGAGCGTCACCAGCGTGATCCGCGGGGCCGCGCCCCGGGCGCCCGGCTCCGTCTCGATCCGCACCCGCTGCCCCGGACGCAGCAGCCGCAGCCCGCCCGCGTCGAAGGCCTCCGTCCCGAACTCCACCGGGGTGCCGTCGTCGAGCAGCACACTGCCGCTGCGGGTCTCGGGGTCGTACGTGTACGCGGTCGCCTGCATGGACCGCAGCCTATCCGGCCGCCGCCGGACGCCGGGCCGCCGTCCGCGGACCGAGGCCCAGCGAACCCGCCGCCGCCAGATCCTCGCCGGTGTCCACGTCCCGGCGCACGGAATCCACCCCGGACAGCGTGATTTCCACCGCGCCCGAAGACAAATGCCGAAGCCGCGACGCACCACCGAATGCCGGTTCCAATTCCACCCCCGGGGCCGCCGAGAGGAATGTCGTACCGATTTCGGCGGCATCCGCGAGAAATGCCCTAGGGAATTGCCGGGCAACCGCCAGGACCCGTGCCAGCTCCACCGGACGCAGCGCCGGCAGATCCGCGTTCAGGGCCGCCACGCGCCCGTGCGGCCGCCGCTCCCGTACCGCCCGGGCGCCGTGCGCGAGCGCCGCGTTGAGCCCCGCCGCCGGGGCGTCCGGCACCACCAGGGCCCCCAGCGCGGCCAGCGCCCGCCCGGCCGAGGCATCGTCCGTGACCACCACCACGTCCCGGACCTCCGGGCACTCCAGGGCCGCGGCCACCGTGTCCTCGGCGAAGGCCAGGGCGAGGCGGGGCCGCAGCAGCTCCCCGGCGGCGGGGGCCAGCCGGCTCTTCGCCAGGGCCAGGGGCTTCAGGGGTACGACCAGGGACCAGCCGTCGTCCGCATCCGTGTTCATCGCGGCCCATTCTGTCCCGCCCCGGCGGTACGGGCCGGGCCCCGGGGCGTACGGTGTCACTCGACACAGCAGGAGCATGGGGCGACACTTGACCCCCTGCCAGCAAGACCCGGAGAAAGGTGCGCCGAGTGCCCCGCCGCAGAATCGGCTTCTGGTACCGCCTCGCGGCGGTCATCGCCAAACCCCCCCTGGTGGTTCTGTTCAAGCGGGACTGGCGCGGCATGGAGCACATTCCGGCCGACGGCGGTTTCCTCACCGCGGTCAACCACAACTCCTACCTGGACCCGCTCTCCTACGCGCACTACCAGTACAACACCGGCCGGGTGCCCCGCTTCCTGGCCAAGGCGGGGCTCTTCAAGGGCGGATTCGTCGCCACGATGCTCCGCAACACGGGCCAGATCCCCGTCTACCGCGAGACCGCGAACGCCCTGGACGCCTTCCGCGCCGCCGTGGACGCCATCGAGCGGGGCGAGTGCGTCGCCTTCTACCCCGAGGGCACCCTCACCCGGGACCCCGACATGTGGCCCATGCCGGGCAAGACCGGCGCCGCCCGCGTCGCGCTGCTCACCAAGGCGCCCGTCATCCCGGTGGCCCAGTGGGGCGCCAACCTCGCGATGCCGCCGTACGCGAAGAAGGACAAGTTCAGCTTCTTCCCGCGCAAGACGCTGATCGTGCAGGCCGGCCCGCCGGTCGACCTCTCCCGCTTCGACGGCCTGGAGCCCACCCCCGAGGTGCTGCGCGAGGCCACCGAGACGATCATGGCCGCCATCACCGCCCTCCTGGAGGAGGTCCGCGGCGAGCAGGCCCCCGCCGAGCCCTACGATCCGCGCCGCGCCCGTCAGGCCCTGCGCCGCAAGGCCGCCGAGGGAGGCGCCGTATGACCAAGGCCGCCGTCTTCGGGAACGGTTCCTGGGGCACCGCCTTCGCCATGGTGATGGCCGACGCGGGCTGCGAGGTGAGCCTCTGGGGCCGCCGTCCCGCGCTCGCCGAGACCATCAACACCACCCGGACCAACCCCGACTACCTGCCCGGTGTCGAACTCCCCAAGGGCATCACGGCCACCGCCGACGCGGGTGAGGCGGCCGAGGGGGCCGACTTCGCGGTCCTCGTCGTCCCCTCCCAGACGCTGCGCGAGAACCTCGCCGCCTGGGCGCCGAAGCTCGGCCCCGACACCGTGCTCGTCTCCCTCATGAAGGGCATCGAACTCGGCACCGCCAAGCGGATGAGCGAGGTCATCACCGAGGTCGCCGGCGTCCCCGCCGAGCGCGTCGCCGTCCTCACCGGCCCCAACCTGGCCCGTGAGATCGCCGCCCGGCAGCCCGCCGCCGCCGTCGCCGCCTGCGTCGACGAGTCGGTCGCCCAGCGGCTCCAGGCCGCCTGCATGACCCCGTACTTCCGCCCGTACACCAACACCGACGTGGTCGGCTGCGAGCTCGGCGGCGCGGTGAAGAACGTCATCGGCCTCGCCGTCGGCATCGCCAACGGCATGGGCCTCGGCGACAACTCCAAGGCCACGCTCATCACCCGCGGCCTCGCCGAGACCACCCGCCTCGGCCTCGCCATGGGCGCCGACCCGCTGACCTTCTCCGGCCTCGCGGGCCTCGGCGACCTCGTCGCCACCTGCTCCTCGCCGCTCTCCCGGAACAACACCTTCGGCACCAACCTCGGCCGCGGGATGACCCTCCAGGAGGCCGTCGCGGCCACCAAGCAGACCGCGGAGGGCGTCAAGTCCTGCGAGTCGGTGCTCGATCTGGGCCGCCGCCACGGCGTCGACATGCCCATCACCGAGACCGTCGTCTCGATCGTCCACGACGGGAAGCCGCCGACGGTCGCCCTGAAGGAGCTCATGTCGCGCAGCGCCAAGCCCGAAAGGCGCTGAGCCGACGCGCTGAGCCGTCCGCGCGAGGCGGCGAGCGGGGCGCTCAGGAGTTCGGACACCGCAAGGTACGCTCATCGCGATATGAGCGAGAACACCCAGAGCCCCCGCAAGCCGCGCGTGGCCGTCGTCTTCGGCGGACGCAGCTCCGAGCACGCCATCTCCGTCGTCACCGCCGGCGCCGTCCTCAAGGCGATCGACCGGACCAAGTACGACGTGCTGCCCATCGGCATCACCCGGGAGGGGCGCTGGGCCCTGACCGCCGACGCCCCCGAGCGGATGGCCATCGCCGAGCGCTCCCTGCCGGACGTCGCCCAGCTCGCCGAGTCCGAGACCGGCGGCGTGGTCCTCCCCGTCGACCCGGCCAGCCGCGAGGTCGTCCTGCACGAGCCCGGCTCGCTGCCGCAGGCCCTCGGCGAGGTCGACGTCGTCTTCCCCATGCTCCACGGCCCCTACGGCGAGGACGGCACCCTCCAGGGCCTCCTGGAGCTCTCCGGCATCCCGTACGTCGGCGCGGGCGTCCTCGCCTCCGCCGTCGGCCAGGACAAGGAGTACATGAAGCGGGTCTTCGTCTCCTACGGCCTGCCCGTCGGCCCGTACGAGGTCATCCGGCCGCGCGAGTGGGACCGCAACCCGGCCGAGGCCCGCAAGAAGATCGTCGAGTTCGCCGCCGACCACGGCTGGCCGCTCTTCGTGAAGCCGGCCCGCGGCGGCTCCTCCGTCGGCATCACCAAGGTCGACGACCTCTCCGGCCTCGACGAGGCCGTCGAGGAGGCCCGCCGCTACGACCCGAAGATCATCGTGGAGGCGCTGCTGCGCGGCCGCGAGATCGAGTGCGGCGTCCTGGAGTTCGAGGACGGCCCGCGCGCCAGCGTGCCCGCCGAGATCCCGCCGGTCACCGACCACGACTTCTACGACTTCGAGGCCAAGTACATCGACTCGGCCTCCGGCATCGTGCCCGCCCCGATCGGGGACGAGGCCACCGCCGAGATCCAGCGCCTGGCCGTCGCCGCCTACGAGGCGGTCTCCTGCGAGGGCCTGGTCCGCGCCGACTTCTTCCTCACCGAGGACGGCGACTTCGTGATCAACGAGATCAACACCATGCCCGGCTTCACCCCGATCTCCATGTACCCGCGCATGTGGCAGGAGAGCGGCGTGAGCTACCCCGAGCTGGTCGACCGGCTGATCCAGGCCGCGCTGACCCGCTCCACGGGCCTGCGCTAGCCCCCGGAAGCCTGGGCCCCGGTCACCGGGGCCCTAGCGGCACTCGGGCTCCAGGGCGCACGGCACCGTCCGGTCCACCGGGCCGGCCAGGTCCACCAGCGGGCCGATGTCGTGGGCGTACCGCTCGTCCAGGGCGACCTCGACATAGGTCTTCCGGTACACCGAGGTGAACCGGGGGCCGCCCTGCTCGGGCTGCTCCAGCATCCAGCGCACGCCCTCGGCGGAGACGGCCCGCGCCTGCGGATCGCTCATCTTTTCGGGCCGGTCCACCCCGCAGCGCAGTACGATCGCTCCGTCTCCCCACCCGGCGGTCAGCTCGGAGCCGGGAGACGGATCGCTCCGCTCCTGCCCCGCCACGGTGTCCGGGAGCTCCTCCGCCAGCGCACGGCAGAGCGCCGCCTCCGCCGCGGGCGGAGTCGGCACCCGCACGGACGCCTGGGCGCCGGAGGAGCAGCCGGTCACGGCCAGCAGCAGGACGGCGGCCGCAGCGGGCAGGCCGAGAGGCCGGTGGGAAGAGGTCACCGGCCAAGGGTAGACGGGGGCTACAGATGGACGACCGGGCAGGTCAGGGTGCGCGTGATGCCGTCCACTTGCTGGACCTTCGCGACCACCATGCGGCCGAGCTCGTCGACCGTGTCGGCCTGGGCCCGCACGATCACGTCGTACGGCCCGGTCACGTCCTCTGCCTGGATCACCCCCGGGATCTTGGAGATGGTGTCGGCGACGCTCGACGCCTTGCCCACCTCGGTCTGAATCAGGATGTACGCCTGTACCACGGAACCTCCAGGACGGCCACGAGGATCTTGTGGGAGAAAGAGACGCCACGGTACCGCGTCGCCGGAAGCCACGGGGAGACCCGCGCCTTCCGGAGCGCCCGGGGTGTGGCGTACACAGGACGGAAGTTGACGGTCAACTTGACGGTACCCAGCACGGTGACGGCCCGCGACCCGCGGCGCGAGCGGACGCTCGGCCGACGGCCGGCCGGCACGACGACACGAGGTGAGACGCGGTGAAGGGCACAGTCGGAGAACTGGGCGAGTTCGGGCTCATCAGGGAGCTCACGTCCCGGCTCACCTCCACCCCGGCGGTACGGATCGGGCCGGGCGACGACGCCGCCGTGGTCTCCGCCCCGGACCGGCGCGTGGTGGCCAGCACGGACATCCTGCTCGAAGGACGGCACTTCCGCCGCGACTGGTCGACGGCGTACGACGTCGGCCGCAAGGCCGCCGCGCAGAACCTCGCCGACATCGCCGCCATGGGCGCGGTCCCCACCGCCCTCCTCCTCGGCCTCGTCGTCCCCGCGGAACTCCCCGTCACCTGGCCCACGGAACTCATGGACGGGCTGCGCGACGAATGTCAGGTCGCGGGCGCCGCGGTGGTCGGCGGCGACGTCGTCCGCGGCGACACGATCATGGTCTCCATCACCGCCCTCGGCGACCTCCGCAACGCCGACCCGGTCACCCGGGGCGGCGCGCAGCCCGGCGACGTCGTCGCCTACACCGGCTGGCTCGGCTGGTCCGCCGCCGGCTACGCGGTCCTCTCCCGGGGCTTCCGCTCGCCGCGCGCCTTCGTCGAGGCCCACCGCCGTCCCGAGCCGCCGTACCACGCCGGCCCGGCCGCCGCCGGGCTCGGCGCGACCGCCATGTGCGACGTCAGCGACGGCCTCATCGCCGACCTCGGCCACATTGCCGAGGCCAGCAACGTCCGCATCGACCTGCGCTCCGGACTCATCGACATCCCCGGCCAGATGCACGACATCGGCCAGGCCGTCGGCGTCGACCCGCTCCAGTGGGTCCTCACCGGAGGCGAGGACCACGCGATCGTCGCCACCTTCCCGCCGGACGTGAAGCTGCCCGCCCGCTGGAAGGTGATCGGCGAGGTCATCGCCCCCTCCGCGCTGCCCCAGGTGACCGTCGACGGCGCCCCCTGGCACAGCACCGGCGGCTGGGACCACTTCGGGGAGACCGAGTGAACCCCCGGCCGCCGCTGGTGCTCACCGTCGCCGGATCCGACTCCGGCGGCGGCGCGGGCATCCAGGCCGACCTCAAGACCATGCTCGCCCTCGGCGTCCACGGCATGAGCGTGGTGACCGCCGTCACCGCGCAGAACTCGCGCGGGGTCCACGGCGTCTGGGAGCTGCCCGCGGAGGCCGTCCGGGCCCAGTACCGGGCCGTCGTCGACGACATCGGCGTCCACGCGGTCAAGACCGGGATGCTCGCCACCGCCCCGCTCGTCGAGACCGTCGCCGAACTCCTCGCGGGGACGGACGCGCCCGTGGTCGTCGACCCCGTCGGCGTCTCCAAGCACGGCGACCCGCTGCTCGCGGCCACCGCCCTGGAATCCGTACGGAAGCGGCTCCTGCCGGCCGCGACCGTCGCCACGCCCAACCTGGACGAGGTGACGCAGCTCACCGGGATCGTCGTCGAGGACGAGGACGGGATGCGCCGGGCCGCCGACGCGATCCTCGGGTACGGGCCGCGCTGGGCGCTCATCAAGGGCGGCCACCTGCCCGGGGACGCCGCCGAGGTCGTGGACCTCCTCACCGACGGCACCGAGGAGCACTGGCTGTACGCCCCCCGGTACGACAACCGGCACACCCACGGCACCGGCTGCACGCTCGCCTCGGCGGTCGCCTCCGGCCTCGCCAAGGGACTGCCCGTGCCGAAGGCCGTACGGGAGGCGAAGGCGTACGTGACCGGGGCGCTCGCCGCCGGCTTCGCCCTGGGGGAGGGCATCGGGCCCGTCGACCACGGGTGGGAGCTGCGCCGCTGACGCGACCGTGCCGCCGGGCACGACGAAGGGCGGGTCCGACCCCCGAGGTCGGACCCGCCCTTCGCGCTCATGCGGGCAATGCGGGCACGGCGTGTGGCGCAGACAAGGCGGAAGGCCGGGCCACCGAGGTGGACCGGCCTTCCCAGGCAACCGCAGGGGCTGCGCTACGACACGGAAACGTCGCGATTAGCGCGAGACCTTGCCGGCCTTGATGCACGAGGTGCAGACGTTGAGCCGCTTCGGCGTCCGACCGACCACGGCACGCACACGCTGGATGTTCGGGTTCCAGCGACGAGACGTACGGCGGTGCGAGTGCGAAATGTTGTTGCCGAAGCCCGGCCCCTTGCCGCAGACGTCGCAGTTGGCAGCCACGGGTCACTCCAAAGACTTCAGATTTACAGTGAGATCCGGCGCACCGGAATCAGGAGTCTGAAGTGGCTTGCCGGGGATGGCCCGGCGAGTGCCGGGCAACCGAAGCAGCATACAACGACTGCTTCGGTGGAACGAAACTACCACGGTCCGGTCCGACGCCGTCCCGGCCCCCGGACCCGGAAGCCCCCGGTCTACCCTGCGGTGGACTTCACCGCCGAAGGAGGACCCCCGTTGTCGCGAGCCCCGCAGCCCTTCGACCCCGCCGTCCGAGGTGACGAGCGTCTCGTCCTCGACGCCGAGGCGGTCCGGGCCTGGAGCGCGCGGACGGCCGAGGCCCTCGGCCGGGAGCGGGCCGCGATCGACGCCATCAACGTCTTCCCGGTCGCCGACGGGGACACCGGCACCAACCTCTACCTGACCGCCGACGCGGGCCACCGGGCCGTCGAGGCCGTCTTCGCCGCCCCCGGCGCCGCCGGGGCCTCCGCGCCCGACACCGCCGACGCGGTCCGCGCCCTGGCCCACGGGGCGCTCCTCGGCGCCCGCGGCAACTCCGGCACCATCCTGTCCCAGCTGCTGCGCGGCATGGCCGCCGTCCTCGCCGACGGCGCCGACGGCGACCACCTCGCCCGCGCCCTCGACACCGCCGCCGCCTCCGCCCGCGCCGCCGTCGCCCACCCCGAGGAGGGCACCATCCTCACGGTCGCCTCCGCCGCCGCGGCCGGCTGCGCGGACGGCGGCCCCCTCCCGGACGTGGCCAGGAAGGCCTACGACGGGGCCAGGACGGCCCTGGAGGCCACCCCCGGCCAACTGGCCGTGCTCGGCCGCGCCGGGGTCGTGGACGCCGGAGGACAGGGCCTGGTGGCCGTCCTCGGCGCGCTCGTGGAGACCGTGACCGGACGGGCCCCGGAACCGCTGCCGCCGTCCCCGGCGGTACGCGTCCTGCCCGAGCGGCCGGGGGAGACCTGCGGCCACGACGGCGAGCAGGGCCCCGGCTACGAGGTCCTGTACCTCCTGGAGGCCGAGGACGCCGCCGTCGAACTCCTCAGGGCCCGGCTCGACGCCCTCGGCGACTCCCTCGTCGTCGTCGGCGGCGACGGGCTCTGGAACGTCCACGTCCACGTCGACGACGCGGGCGCCGCCGTCGAGGCCGGGATCGAGGCCGGCCGGCCGCACCGGATCCGCGTCACCCACTTCGCGAGCGCCGGCCCCGCGCCCGTACCCGACGACGAGGCCGGGACGCCCGCCCACGCGCGCGGGGAGCGGGCCCAGCGGGCCGTCGTCGCCGTCCTCCCCGGCGAGGGCCTGGCCGGACTCTGCGCCGAGGCCGGCGCCACCACCCTCCAGGCCAGGCCCGGAGAAGCGCCCACCGGCGACGAACTCCTCGATGCCGTCCGCCGCGCCCACGCGCGCGAGGTGGTCCTCCTGCCCAACGACACCGACCTGCGGGCCGCCGCCGCGTCCGCCGCCGAACGGGCCCGCGCCGAGGGCATCCGGGTCGCGCTCATCCCCACCCGGGCCGCCGTCCAGGGCATCGCCGCCCTCGCCGTCCACGAACCCGAGCGCACCTTCGACGAGGACGTCGTCGCCATGACCGCCGCCGCCGGCGCCACCCGCTACGCCGAACTCGCCGTCGCCGCCCGCCAGTCCTTCACCAGCGCCGGCGTCTGCCAGGCCGGCGACGTCCTCGGCCTCATCGAGGGCGACGTCGCCGTCATCGGCCAGGACCTCACCGCCACCGCCCGCACGGTCCTCGACCGGATGCTCCAGGCCGGCGGCGAACTCGTCACCCTCGTCGTCGCCGACAGCGCCCCGCCCGGCCTCGCCGACACCCTCGAAGCCCACGTCCGCCGCGGCTACCTGGCCGTCGACACCGTCACGTACCACGCGGGCGAGGGCGCCCCGCCGCTCCTCGTCGGCGTCGAGTAGCGGGGCCCGTCCGGCGGGCCGGCCACGGGCCCGGGCCACGCCCTCCGGATCGTGCCGGCCGGACCCGAAGGGCACGGCCTCGCCCCGGCTGTCGGTCCGGTGGTGTGCAATGGAACACGTGCCCGCGCTCGACGAACCCCTCAAGAAGTCCCTCGGCCCCGCCACCGCCAAGGTCATGGCCGAGGCCCTCGACCTGCACACGGTCGGCGACCTCCTCCACCACTACCCCCGGCGGTACGCGGAGCGGGGCGAGCTGACCACGCTCTCCGACCTGCCGCTCGACGAACACGTCACGGTCGTCGCCCAGGTCGCCGACGCCCGCGTGCACACCTTCAACGGCGCCAAGGGCCGCGGCCAGCGCCTCGAAGTCACCATCACCGACGGGTCCGGCCGGCTCCAGCTCGTCTTCTTCGGCAAGGGCGTCCACAAGCCCCACCACGACCTGCTGCCCGGCACCCGCGCGATGTTCTCCGGCAAGGTCTCGCTCTTCAACCGCCGCCTCCAGCTCGCCCACCCCGCCTACGAACTCCTGCGCGGCGACGGCGACGTGGCCGTGGACGCCTGGGCGAGCGCGCTCATCCCGATCTACCCGGCCACCACCAAGCTGGAGTCCTGGAAGATCGCCAAGGCCGTCGACGCCGTCCTGCCGAGCGTCACCGACGCCGTCGACCCGCTCCCGCCCGCCCTGCGCGAGGGCCGCGGCCTCGCCGAACTTCCCGACGCCCTGCGCCTGATCCACCGTCCCAGCAGCAAGGCCGACGTCGCCGCCGCCCGCGAACGGCTCAAGTGGGACGAGGCCTTCGTCCTCCAGGTCGCCCTCGCCCGCCGCCGGCACGCCGACACCCAGCTCCCCGCCGTCCCCCGCCGCCCCGCCGCCGACGGCATCCTCACCGCCTTCGACGCCAAGCTCCCCTTCACCCTCACCGACGGCCAGACCAAGGTCTCCAAGGAGATCTTCGACGACCTCGCCACCGACCACCCCATGCACCGCCTGCTCCAGGGCGAGGTCGGATCGGGCAAGACGATGGTGGCCCTGCGGGCCATGCTCGCCGTCGTCGACGCCGGGGGGCAGGCCGCGATGCTCGCGCCCACCGAGGTCCTCGCCCAGCAGCACCACCGGTCGGTCAGCGAGATGATGGGCGAGCTCGCCGAGGGCGGGATGCTCGGCGGGGCCGACCGGGCCACCAAGGTGGTGCTGCTCACCGGCTCCATGGGCGCCGCCGCCCGCCGCCAGGCCCTGCTCGACCTGGTCACCGGCGAGGCGGGGATCGTCATCGGGACGCACGCCCTCATCGAGGACAAGGTCAAGTTCCACGACCTGGGCCTGGTCGTCGTCGACGAGCAGCACCGCTTCGGCGTCGAGCAGCGCGACGCGCTCCGCGGCAAGGGCAAGCAGCCGCCGCACCTCCTCGTCATGACGGCCACCCCGATCCCGCGGACCGTCGCCATGACCGTCTTCGGCGACCTGGAGACCTCCGTCCTCGACCAGCTCCCCGCCGGGCGCTCCCCGATCGCCAGCCACGTCGTCCCCGCCGCCGACAAGCCGCACTTCCTCGCCCGCGCCTGGGAGCGCGTCCGCGAGGAGGTGGAGAACGGCCACCAGGCCTATGTGGTCTGCCCCCGCATCGGCGACGAGGAGGACGAGAAGAAGGCCGCCAAGCGCAAGCCCTCCGCCGAGGACGAGGCCGAGAAGCGGCCCCCGCTCGCCGTCCTCGACGTCGCCGAGAAGCTCGCCGCCGGCCCCCTGGCCGGGCTGCGGATCGCCGTCCTGCACGGGCGCATGCACCCCGACGACAAGGACGACGCCATGCGCCGCTTCGCCGCCGGCGAGCTCGACGTCCTCGTCGCCACCACCGTCATCGAGGTCGGCGTGAACGTGCCCAACGCCACCGCCATGGTGATCATGGACGCCGACCGCTTCGGCGTCTCCCAGCTCCACCAGCTCCGCGGCCGCGTCGGCCGAGGCTCCGCCGCCGGCCTCTGCCTCCTCGTCACCGAGATGCCCGAGGCGAGCCCCGCCCGCCAGCGGCTCGGCGCCGTCGCCTCGACCCTCGACGGCTTCGAGCTCTCCCGCATCGACCTCGAACAGCGCCGCGAGGGCGACGTCCTCGGCCAGGCCCAGTCCGGCGTCCGCTCCTCCCTGCGGGTCCTCGCCGTCATCGACGACGAGGAGGTCATCGCCGCCGCCCGCGAGGAGGCCACCGCCCTCGTCCTCGCCGACCCCGACCTGGCGGCCCACCCGGGGCTGCGCACCGCCCTGGACGCCCTGCTGAGCGAGGAGCGGGAGGAGTACCTGGAGAAGGGCTGACCGTGCCCCCGGCCCGCACGGCCATATCCTGGGGCGTACGCACTGGACGACGCAGGACGAGGAAACCGATGACCCGCGTGATCGCCGGCACCGCCGGCGGGCGGCGCCTGGCCGTGCCCCCGGGCAACGGCACCCGCCCCACCTCCGACCGGGCGCGCGAGGGCCTCTTCTCCACCTGGGAGGCGCTCCACGGCATCGAGGGCAGCCGGGTCGCCGACCTGTACGCGGGCTCCGGCGCCGTCGGTCTGGAGGCGCTCTCCCGCGGCGCCGTCCACGCCCTGCTCGTCGAGGCCGACGCCCGCGCCGCCCGCACCGTCCGGGAGAACGTGGCCTCGCTCGGCCTGCCCGGCGCCGAGGCCCGCACCGGCAAGGCCGAGCAGATCGTCACGGGACCGGCCCCGGCCGAGCCGTACGACCTGGTCTTCCTCGACCCGCCCTACGCGGTCGCGGACGAGGAACTGCGAGAGATCCTCCTCACACTGCGCTCAGGGGGCTGGCTGAGCGAGGATGCCGTCGTCACCGTGGAACGCAGCACCCGAGGCGGCTCCTTCGGCTGGCCGGACGGCTTCGAACCACTGCGGTCCCGCCGCTACGGCGAGGGAACGTTTTGGTACGGTCGCGCCGCCTCTACGTGCGAAGACGCACGATGACCGGACCGGAGAGCGAGGGAACCAAGGTGCGCCGCGCCGTCTGCCCGGGGTCGTTCGACCCCATCACCAACGGACATCTCGACATCATCGCCCGCGCCTCCAAGCTGTACGACGTCGTGCACGTCGCGGTGATGATCAACCAGTCCAAGAAGGGCCTGTTCTCGGTCGAGGAGCGGATCGAGCTGATCCGCGAGGTCACCGCCGACTTCGGCAACGTCGAGGTGGAGTCCTTCCACGGCCTGCTCGTCGACTTCTGCAAGCAGCGGGACATCCCCGCCATCGTCAAGGGCCTGCGCGCGGTCAGCGACTTCGACTACGAGCTCCAGATGGCCCAGATGAACAACGGCCTGTCGGGCGTCGAGACGCTCTTCGTGCCCACCAACCCCACGTACAGCTTCCTGTCGTCCTCGCTGGTCAAGGAGGTCGCGGCCTGGGGCGGCGACGTCTCCCACCTGGTGCCCCCGCAGGTCCTCGGCCGGCTCACCGAACGGCTCGCGCAGAAGTGACGCGCGGCCACCGCCGCTGACGCTCCGTCACCTGGTGTCGGACGGGCCACGACTGCCCTTACAGTCGTCCCGTCCGTCTCCATCCAGCTGTAGAGAGTGGCGAGCACCCGGTGGACGTGCAGAAGAAGCTCGACGAGATCGTCGCGACCGTACAGAACGCCCGCTCGATGCCCATGTCGGCCTCCTGCGTGGTGAACCGCGCCGATCTCCTCGCCCTCCTCGAAGAGGTACGGGACGCCCTGCCGCACTCCCTCGCCCATGCCCAGGAGCTGATCGGCGGGCGCGAGCAGATGGTCGAGCAGGCCCGCCAGGAGGCCGAGCGGATCATCGAGGCCGCCCACGCCGAGCGCGGCACCATCGTCTCCGACACCCAGATCGCCCGGCAGTCGCAGGAAGAGGCCGACCGGATCCTCTCCGAGGCCCGCCGCGAGGCCGAGGAGGTCCGCGCCGAGGCCGACGAGTACGTCGACTCCAAGCTCGCCAACTTCGAGGTCGTCCTCAACAAGACCATCGGCTCCGTCGACCGCGGCCGCGAGAAGCTCCTCGGCCGCGGCCCGGGCCTGGACGAGCGGGGCTACGCCGACGAGGACGCCCCCGAGTACAGCGCGGACCCGGGGACCCTGATCGCCCGCGCCGACGAGTACGTGGACGCCAAACTGGGCGCCTTCGAGGCGGTCCTCTCCAAGACCCTGGAGGCCGTCGGCCGCGGCCGGCAGAAGCTGCACGGCCGGATCGCCAGCGACGCCCTCGGCGAGCACATGGCCGCCCAGGAGGGCCTCGGCCACTCCGTGCACACCAGCGACGCCGACTACCTCGCCGGCCTCGCGGAGCTCGCCGACCCGGAGCCCGTCGCCCCCGTGGCCGCGCCCGCCCCGGTCGCCGCGCAGATCCCCGCCCAGCAGGACCCCTACGGCTACCAGCAGCAGCCCCAGCAGGCGGACCCGTACGGCTACCAGCAGCAGGACCCGTACGCGTACCAGCAGCCCCAGCAGGCCGACCCCTACGGCTACCAGCAGCCTCAGCAGGCGGACCCGTACGGCTACCAGCAGCAGCCCCAGCCGGCCGCCGCGCTCGACGAGACCAGCTTCTTCGACACGAGCATGATCGATCTGGAGCAGCTGCGCCGCTACGAGCAGGGGCAGTAGCCCGGAGCGGGGGCCGATTGGGCCCAGGGCGAAGCGTCCAGTATCCTGGCTCTTCGGTCGCGTGTATTCCCGCGATCCCTGCTGCCCGCAAGCGGCAGCCACCGTGAAGACTTTGCGACGCGAACGATCCGAAAGCAGGAAGAGCCCTGAGCACGCGCCTCGACCACCGCAACCCCCTCGTGTTCGACACGCACGAGCTGGGGCGGCGTCCCGGTGCCCTCCAGCGGATCTCCCGCACGGTCGACGCGCCCGCCGATCTCGGCGTCGCCGGGGTCGTCGGAGTGCCCGAGGGTGCTCCGGTGGAGATCGAACTCCGACTCGAGTCCGTCATGGAAGGGGTGCTTGTCACAGGCACCGCCCGTGCATCGGCCGAGGGGGAGTGCGTAAGGTGTCTGGAGCCCGTCGAGCTGGAGCTCGACGCGGACTTCCAGGAGATGTTCTCGTACCCGGAATCCGACGACCGGGGCCGTGTCAAAACGGCCGCGGACGACGAGGACGATGAAGACGAGAGCATGACCCCCCTCGAGGACGGCATGTTCGACCTCGAACCCGTGCTGCGTGACGCCGTGGTGCTCGCTCTGCCGATGCAGCCGGTGTGCCGGGAGGACTGTGCGGGTCTGTGTTCCGACTGCGGAATCAACCTGAACGACCACCCCGACCACCACCACGACGCCACCGACATCCGTTGGGCGGCACTGCAGGAACTCGCCGGTTCGCTGGGAGCCGACGAGAAGGACAACATGAGCGACGCCGCTACCGGTGTCGACGAGAAGCAGGAGAAGTAGCCGTGGCTGTTCCGAAGCGGAAGATGTCGCGCAGCAACACGCGCCACCGCCGGTCGCAGTGGAAGGCTGCGGTCCCCACCCTGGTTTCGTGCGAGCGTTGCCAGGAGCCGAAGCTGCAGCACATCGCGTGCCCGAGCTGCGGCACCTACAACAAGCGCCAGGTCCTCTCGGTCTGAGCGGGCTGGTGAGAGGCACGATGTCTGACAACATCAGCAACGCCTCGTCCCACACGCTTCTGGAAGGGCGGCTCGGGTATCACCTCGAGTCCGCCCTTCTGGTGCGTGCGCTGACCCACCGCTCGTACGCGTACGAGAACGGCGGTCTGCCCACCAACGAGCGTCTGGAGTTCCTCGGGGACTCCGTGCTCGGCCTGGTGGTCACCGACACCCTCTACCGCACCCACCCGGATCTGCCGGAGGGCCAGCTGGCCAAGCTCCGGGCCGCGGTGGTCAACTCGCGTGCGCTGGCGGACGTCGGGCGCGGCCTCGACCTTGGCTCCTTCATCCGGCTCGGCCGGGGCGAAGAGGGCACGGGCGGCCGGGACAAGGCATCCATCCTCGCCGACACCCTCGAAGCGGTGATCGGCGCGGTCTATCTCGACCAGGGCCTCGACGCGGCGTCCGAGCTGGTGCACCGGCTCTTCGACCCGCTGATCGAGAAGTCCTCGAACCTCGGTGCCGGACTGGACTGGAAGACCAGTCTCCAGGAGCTCACCGCGGCCGAAGGGCTCGGTGTCCCGGAGTACCTCGTCTCCGAGGAGGGACCGGACCACGAGAAGACCTTCACTGCTGCCGCCCGCGTCGGTGGTGTCTCGTACGGCACCGGCACCGGCCGCAGCAAGAAGGAGGCGGAGCAGCAGGCCGCCGAGTCCGCGTGGCGCGCGATCCGCGCGGCCGCGGACGAGCGGGCGGCGGCGGCCAAGGCCGCGGCCGAGGCCGGCACGACGGGCGAGCAGGACCGGACGGACGGGGCCACCCCGGCCACCGCCTGAACGCCTGACGCCCAAGGGCCGGGGTCTGAGGCCTGTGCCTGAGGCCCGAGCCTGATCGGTCACGCGACCTCGCCGACCTCGCGTGAGCGAGCACCCGCATCCTTCAGCGGAGTTCTTACCGCCCGCCCCCACCAGGGGCGGGCGGAGCCGTTTCCGGGGGCGTTCCCCGGGGCTTCCGCGGGCCTCTTCCGGGGGAGCCCGAGCGGTAGGCTGCGAGGACCACCACCCCGTACCCCCTCCGGAGGAGTCCCGTGCCCGAGCTGCCCGAGGTCGAGGTCGTCCGGCGCGGACTGGAGCGCTGGGTCGCCGGGCGGACCGTGGCCGGCGTGGAGGTCCTGCACCCCCGGGCCGTCCGGCGCCACCCCGGGGGCGGCGAGGATTTCGCGGCCCGGCTCGTCGGGCAGCGCTTCGAGCCGGCCCGCCGCCGCGGCAAGTACCTGTGGCTGCCGCTCGCCGACACCGGCACCTCCGTCCTCGGGCACCTCGGGATGAGCGGGCAGCTCCTGGTGCAGCCGACGGACGCCCCGGACGAGAAGCACCTGCGGATCCGGATCCGCTTCACGCCGTCCGACGCCGGCTCCGTCGCGGGCGGGGCCGGTACGGAGCTCCGCTTCGTCGACCAGCGCACCTTCGGCGGGCTCTCGCTGCACGAGGCGGCCCCCGACAGCGCCGACGGGCTGCCGGACGTCATCGGGCACATCGCCCGCGACCCGCTCGACCCGGCCTTCGACGACGCCGCCTTCCAGGCCGCGCTCCGGCTGCGCCGCACCACGATCAAGCGGGCGCTCCTCGACCAGTCGCTGATCAGCGGCGTCGGCAACATCTACGCCGACGAGGCGCTGTGGCGGGCCAGGCTGCACTACGACCGGCCGACCGCCACCCTCACCCGCCCGCGCTCGGCCGAGCTCCTCGGCCACGTCCGCGACGTGATGAACGCGGCCCTCGCCGCCGGCGGCACCAGCTTCGACAGCCTCTACGTGAACGTGAACGGCGAGTCCGGCTACTTCGACCGCTCGCTCGACGCCTACGGACGCGAGGACGAGCCCTGCCGGCGCTGCGGCACCCCGATGCGCCGCCGCGCCTGGATGAACCGCTCCAGCTACTTCTGCCCGCGCTGCCAGCGCCCGCCGCGCGTCAGCCCGTGACGCCGGCGCGCTCGGAGTCGTACGCCTCCCGGGCCGCGACGACCTCCGGCATCCGCCCCTCGACCAGCGCGATCAGCCCGACGAGGCGCTCGGCGACGTCCCGCCCCAGCGGGGTCAGCCGGTAGTCGACCCGGGGCGGGTTGACCGGCTGTGCCTCCCGGTGGACCAGGCCGTCCCGCTCCAGCGCGTGCAGGGTCTGCGCCAGCATCTTCTCGCTGACGCCGTCGACCCGCCGCCGCAGCTCGTTGAAGCGGAAGGAGCCCTCGTGCAGGGCGGAGAGGGTGAGGCCGCCCCACCGTCCGGTGATGTGCTCCAGGGTCACCCGCGAGGCACAGCCGCGCGCGAACACGTCGAAGGCCGGATCGTCGCTCATACCCCCCACGGTAACCGTGGGGGCGGCCGGTTCAGTAGCCGAAGTCCTGGGTCCACCACGGGCCGCCGTCGGCGAAGTGGACGCCGACGCCGAGGGTGGTGAAGTCGCAGTTCAGGATGTTGGCGCGGTGGCCGTCGCTGTTCATCCAGGAGACCATCACGGCGGTCGCGTCGACCTGGCCGCGGGCTATGTTCTCGGCGCCGAGGCTGTCGATGCCGGCGGCCTGGGCGCGGGACCAGGGGGTGGCGCCGTCGGGGTCGGTGTGGTCGAAGAAGTTCCGGGCGGCCATGTCGGCGCTGAAGGCGCCGGCGAGCCGGGCCAGGCCGGCGGAGGGCTGGACCGGGGTGCAGCCGACCTTCGCGCGCTCGGCGTTCACCAGGCGCAGCACCTCGGCCTCGGCCGCGTCCGCGCGGTCGGCGGTGGAGCCGGCCGCCTCGGCCGTCTCCTCGGCCGGGGCCTGCGTGGTGGCGGTGGGCGCCGGGGCGGCCTGGGTGGTGGCCGGGGCCTGCGCGGTCTTCGACGGCTTCGGCTTCGGCTTCGCCGGGGCGGTGGTGGGCGCGGGGGCCGCGGCGTGCGTCTTCGACGGCGTGGGGGAGGGGGACGCGGTCTTCGTGGGGGTGGGCGTGGCCTTGGGGGAGGCCGGGGCCGCGGTCTTCTTCGCGCTCCGGGAGCCCTCGCCCGTGCCGCCGGTGCCCGTCGAGGCGTCGGCCGGGGTGCGGGTCGCCCCGCCCTGGGTGGTCAGCTCGGGGGTCTGCCGGGTCTCCGTGGTGGCGGGCCGGCTGGTGCCGGCGTTGCCCGCGGTGAAGGTGTCGCCGCCGGGGAGGATCCCGGGGGCGGCGACCGCGACGGCTGCGGCGCCGACGACGACGGCGGCCGAGGCGCCGATCAGTCCGGTGCGGACCGGGCGGCCGCGCCGCTTGCGGCGGGTACCCCCGTGACCGCGGTCGGTGCCGGTCGCGTAGTCTGCCTCGGCGGGCGCGGCGCCGGAGCGACGGTGGCGTCCCATCTGCCCTGCCTCCCTGAGCTGGCTCGGCCGGCGCATGCCGGCTCTTCGCTACTGGATCTTTGCGGCCTTTGCTTTCGGCATGGAGTTCCGCGAAGCGTGACGCTCCGTGCGGACGGCCGAGCGGCGTGCACCCGTGTGGGTGAGGCGCATTCCGGTGGACTGTACGCCATGGGAAGCCGCCGCGACGTGCAGTTCGGGCAATCCGCCCGCTAGCGTGCAGCCATGAGTGACGATGTACGGATGACCGCCTGGGTGCGCGGACGGGTACAGGGAGTGGGCTTCCGCTGGTTCACCAGGGCAAACGCTCTGGAGATCGGCGGCCTCACCGGCTTCGCCCTGAACCTCGACGACGGCCGGGTGCAGGTGGTGGCGGAGGGCCCGAGTGACAATTGCCACCGTCTCCTGGAGTGGCTGCGGACCGGGGACACGCCCGGCCGCGTGGACGGTGTCACCGAGATATGGGGCACCCCCCGCGGGGGCTACGACGGCTTCGCCATCCGCTGACCCCCCGTCCCGACCCCTCTCGCCCCCTCCGCCGGCCCTCCCTCCGGACGCCCCCGACGGGCGCCGGGCGGGGGGCCGGTGGCGTGCCGGTGAACGCGGGTGGACGGGCGTCCTGCCTGGTGGTTGCCAAGATTCGCCGCTCGTGCAAGGCTTCCCGGGTAAGGATCATCGCCACGCCCCGGAGCGCACGGGTCGAGAGGCGCCGCCGCCCGCGTCGCGGCCGCGAACTCCCCGTCCGCCGCACCCGTCGGGGCGTGATCGTGTTGACCGTCAAACTTTTTGGTGAGACTCTGGAAGCCCCGCGCACCTTAGCTGTGTGGCAGTAGAACACCGGCACGACTCAGGTACTGCCGAGCACCGCGGGTGCGAATCCATCCCTCACGACCCACACCGCAATCGGTCGGTCACTCAGTGTGGAGGACCACTCATCATGGCAAAGGCGCTTCTCGGTTACGTCGGCGGCTCCGACCCGCGACTCCTCGCCGAGATGCGACGGCTTCAGCAGCGCGTCCAGGACCTGGAATCCGAGCTCGTACGGATCCAGACCGAGAACGACGCGCTCAACGCTGCCGCCGCTCAGCAGGGCGAGTCGCTGCTCGACCGCATCGACCTCGACGTACCCCAGGCGGAGCCTGCGCTCACCTGACACCCATGCCAGACGGGCTCAGGTGGGAACAGCTGAATAGGCAAGGGGCGCTCCGGCGTCCCTTCTTTTCTGGACCCTCGTGTCCCCCGCGGCCCCCGTCCCCCGTGCGTCACCCCGGTCCACCCGCGTCACGGAGTTCCTCACCCGAGGGTCTGCCCTGCGCGATCACGGGCGAAACGCGACACCCCGGGTAGAGTCCCGTGGGTGCACCTCAAGGCCTTGACGCTCCGCGGATTCAAGTCGTTCGCCTCCGCCACGACGCTGAGGTTCGAACCGGGAATCACCTGCGTCGTCGGCCCCAACGGCTCCGGCAAGTCCAACGTCGTCGACGCCCTCTCCTGGGTCATGGGGGAGCAGGGCGCCAAGTCGCTGCGCGGCGGCAAGATGGAGGACGTCATCTTCGCCGGCACCACCGGGCGGCCCCCGCTCGGCCGTGCCGAGGTCTCGCTCACCATCGACAACTCCGACGGCGCCCTGCCGATCGACTACGCCGAGGTGACCATCACCCGGATCATGTTCCGGGGTGGCAGCAGCGAGTACCAGATCAACGGCGACACCTGCCGGCTCCTCGACATCCAGGACCTCCTCTCCGACTCGGGCATCGGCCGCGAGATGCACGTCATCGTCGGCCAGGGACAGCTCGACTCGGTGCTGCACGCCGACCCCATGGGCCGGCGTGCCTTCATCGAGGAGGCCGCCGGCGTCCTCAAGCACCGCAAGCGCAAGGAGAAGGCGCTGCGGAAGCTCGACGCGATGAAGGCCAACCTCGCGCGCGTGCAGGACCTCACCGACGAACTGCGCCGGCAGCTCAAGCCGCTGGGCCGGCAGGCCGCCGTCGCCCGCCGCGCCGTCGTCATCCAGGCCGACCTGCGCGACGCCCGGCTCCGCCTCCTCGCCGACGACCTCGTCCGCCACCGGAGCGCCCTGCACGCCGAACTCGCCGACGAGGCCGCCCTCCTGGCCCGCAAGGAGACCGCCGCGGAGGAGCTGCGCGCCGCCCTCGCCGACGAGGCCGCCCTGGAGGCCGAGGTCCGCGCCCTCGCCCCCCGCCTGGAGCGCGCCCAGCAGAGCTGGTACGCCCTCTCCCAGCTCGCCGAACGCGTCCGCGGCACGGTCTCCCTCGCCGACGCGCGCGTGAAGAGCGCCACCGACGCCCCCGCCGAGGAGCGGCGCGGCCGCGACCCCGAGGACCTGGAGCGCGAGGCCGCCCGCGTCCGCGAACAGGAGGCCGAGCTGGGGGCCGCCCTGGAGGCCGCCGAACGGGCCCTGGAGGACACCGTCGAGCACCGGGCCGGGCTGGAACGGGCCCTCGCCGCCGAGGAACGCCGCCTCAAGGACGCCGCCCGCGCCCTCGCCGACCGCCGCGAGGGCCTCGCCCGGCTGCACGGCCAGGTCAACGCCGCCCGCTCCCGCGCCGCCTCCGCCCAGGCCGAGATCGACCGGCTCGCCGCCGCCCGCGACGAGGCCGCCGACCGGGCCGTCACCGCCCAGGAGGAGTACGAGCGGCTCAAGGCCGAGGTCGACGGGCTCGACGCCGCCGACACCGCCCACGGCGAGCGGTACGAGGAGGCCCGCCGCGCCCTCGCCGGCGCGGAGAACGCGCTGAGCGCCGCCCGCGAGGCCGCCGCCGACGCCGAGCGCCGCCGGGCCGCCACCCGCGCCCGGCACGACACGCTCGCGCTCGGCCTGCGCCGCAAGGACGGCACGGGCGCCCTGCTCTCCGCCGGACTCGCCGGGATCCTCGGCCCGGCCGCCGAACTCCTCACCGTCGCCCCCGGATACGAGGTCCCCGTCGCCGCCGCGCTCGGCGCCGCCGCCGACGCCCTCGCCGCCGACGGCCCCGCCGCCGCGGTCGAGGCCCTCCGCCTCCTGCGCAAACAGGACGCCGGCCGCGCCACCCTGCTCCTGACCGCCGCCGCGCAGGGAGAGCCGACGCCGCTGCCGTCCGGCACCGTGCCCGCCGCCGGACTCGTCACCGGACCCGAGGGGCTCGTCGCCGCCGCACGCCGGCTGCTCGACGGCACCGTCGTCGTCGACGGCCTCGACGAGGCCCTGGAACTCGTCCGCGCCCACCCCGGCCTCACCGCCGTCACCGCCGACGGCGACCTGCTCGGCGCCCACCACGCCCAGGGCGGCTCGGCCGGCGCCCCCAGCCTCCTCGAAGTCCAGGCCCAGGTCGACGAGGCCGCCGCCGAACTCGCCGAACTCGCCGTCCGCTGCGAGGAGTCGGCCCGCGCCAAGGGGGAGACCGCCGAACACCGCCGGGCCGCCGCCGCCCGCGTCGAGGAGCTCGACGCCCTCCGGCGCACCGCCGAGAAGGAGAAGGCGACCGTCGCCCAGGCCCTCGGCCGGCTCGCCGGCCAGGCCAGGGGAGCGGCCGGCGAGGCCGAACGGACCGCCGCCGCCGTCGCCCGCGCCCAGGAGGCCCTGGAACGCGCCGGCGCCGAGGCCGAGGAGCTGGCCGAACGGCTCCTCGTCGCCGAGGAGACCCCCGCCGAGGAGGAACCCGACACCTCCGTCCGCGACCGGCTCGCCATCGACGGCTCCAACGCCCGCCAGACCGAGATGGAGGCCCGCCTCCAGGTCCGCACCCACGAGGAGCGGGTCAAGGGCCTGTCCGGCCGCGCCGACTCCCTCGACCGGGCGGCCCGCGCCGAACGGGAGGCACGCGCGCGTGCCGAGCAGCGCCGCGCCCGCCTCCGCCACGAGGCCCGCGTCGCCCGGGCCGTCGCCGCCGGGGCCCGTACCCTCCTCGCCCACGCCGAGGTCTCCCAGGAGCGCGCCGACCGCGAGCGCGCCGCGGCGGCCGCCGCCCGCGCCGACCGCGAGCAGGGCCTCGCCGCCGCCCGCACCCGCGGCCGCGAGCTCAAGACCGAGCTCGACAAGCTCACCGACTCCGTCCACCGCGGCGAGGTCCTGGGCGCCGAGAAGCGGCTGCGGATCGAACAGCTGGAGGCGAAGGCGCTGGAGGAGTTCGGCGTCGAGGCGGGCGCGCTCACCGCCGAGTACGGCCCCGACCAGCCCGTCCCGCCGTCGCCGCCCGCCGAGGGCGAGACCCTCCCCGAAGACCCGGACGACCCCCGCAACCAGCCGCGCCCCTTCATCCGTTCGGAGCAGGAGAAGCGGCTGAAGGCGGCCGAGCGCGCCTTCCAGCAGCTCGGCAAGGTCAACCCGCTGGCCCTGGAGGAGTTCGCCGCCCTGGAGGACCGCCACCGCTTCCTCTCCGAACAGCTGGAGGACCTGAAGAAGACCCGCGCCGACCTGCTCCAGGTCGTCAAGGAGGTCGACCAGCGGGTCGAGCAGGTCTTCACCGAGGCGTACCACGACACCGCCCGGGAGTTCGAGGGCGTCTTCTCCCGCCTCTTCCCCGGCGGCGAGGGCCGGCTCGTGCTCACCGACCCCGACAACATGCTCACCACCGGCGTCGACGTGGAGGCCCGGCCGCCCGGCAAGAAGGTCAAGCGGCTCTCGCTGCTCTCCGGCGGCGAACGCTCGCTGACCGCCGTCGCCCTGCTCGTCTCCATCTTCAAGGCCCGGCCCAGCCCCTTCTACGTCATGGACGAGGTCGAGGCCGCGCTCGACGACACCAACCTCCAGCGGCTGATCCGGATCATGCGGGAGCTCCAGGAGTCCTCGCAGCTCATCGTGATCACCCATCAGAAGCGGACGATGGAGGTCGCCGACGCGCTGTACGGCGTCTCCATGCAGGGTGACGGCGTCTCGAAGGTGATCAGCCAGCGGCTCCGCTGAAGTGGTGGACCGGCGGAAGGTGTGCGCCACTGGAAATCCTGGGTAACCGGAAGCCTCCCGGAACTCCGGGCAGAGGACCGAAGGACCGCCGTACCGAGGAGTCCATGTGACCGACACCGCACAGGCCCCCACACCGCCGCCGTCCGAAGGCCGGGCGGCGCACCCGGACCACCTCGGCCACGTCATCTTCATCACCGCCTCCGCCGCCATGGGCGGATTCCTCTTCGGCTACGACAGCTCCGTCATCAACGGCGCCGTCGAGGCCATCCGCGACCGCTACGACATCGGCTCCGCGACCCTCGCCCAGGTCATCGCCATCGCCCTGATCGGCTGCGCCATCGGCGCCGCGACCGCCGGCCGGATCGCCGACCGCATCGGCCGCATCCGCTGCATGCAGATCTCCGCCGTCCTCTTCGCGGTCAGCGCCGTCGGCTCCGCCCTGCCCTTCGCCCTCTGGGACCTCGCCCTCTGGCGGATCATCGGCGGCTTCGCCATCGGCATGGCCTCCGTCATCGGCCCCGCCTACATCGCCGAGGTCGCCCCCGCCGCCTACCGCGGCCGCCTCGGCTCCTTCCAGCAGGCCGCCATCGTCATCGGCATCGCCATCTCCCAGCTGGTCAACTACGGCATCCTGCAGCTCGCCGACGGAGACCAGCGCGGCGAGATCGGCGGCCTGGAGGCCTGGCAGTGGATGCTCGGCGTGATGGTCGTCCCCGCCCTGCTCTACGGGCTGCTCTCCTTCGCCATCCCCGAGTCCCCCCGCTTCCTCATCTCCGTCGGGCGGACCGAGCGGGCCAAGGAGGTGCTGGCCGAGGTCGAGGGCCACGGCGTCGACCTCGACCGCCGGGTCGCCGAGATCGACCTGGCCATGCGCAGCGAGCACAAGTCCACGTTCAAGGACCTGCTCGCCCCCGGCAGCCGCTACCGTCTGCTGCCGATCGTCTGGGTCGGCATCGGCCTCTCCGTCTTCCAGCAGCTCGTCGGCATCAACGTCGCCTTCTACTACTCCGCGACGCTCTGGCAGTCCGTCGGCATCGACCCGTCGAGCTCGTTCTTCTACTCCTTCACCACGTCGATCATCAACATCATCGGCACCGTGATCGCGATGGTCCTGGTCGACCGGGTCGGCCGCAAGCCGCTCGCCCTCGTCGGCTCCGTCGGCATGGCGATCGCGCTGGCCTTCGAGGCCTGGGCCTTCTCCGCCGACCTCGTCGACGGCAAACTCCCCGAGACCCAGGGCGTCGTGGCGCTCGTCGCCGCCCACGTCTTCGTGCTCTTCTTCGCCCTCTCCTGGGGCGTGGTCGTCTGGGTCTTCCTCGGCGAGATGTTCCCCAACCGGATCCGCGCCGCCGCCCTCGGCGTCGCCGCCTCCGCCCAGTGGATCGCCAACTGGGCCATCACCGCCAGCTTCCCGTCCCTCTCCGACTGGAACCTCTCCGGCACCTACGTCATCTACACGGTCTTCGCCGTCCTCTCGATCCCCTTCGTGCTCAGGTACGTCAAGGAGACCAAGGGCAAGACCCTGGAGGAGATGGGCTGACGGGTCACCCCCGCAGGCGGGGCAGCACCTCGTCGCAGAACAGGCGCAGGCTCCGCCACCCCTCCTCCACCGGCATCCCCCCGCACAGCGGATGCAGCACCAGGCTCTCCAGGCCGAGCCCCGCGCACTCCTCGGGCGTCACCACCCGGTACACGCCCTCCGCCCGCAGCTCGGCCACGCTCGCCGCCGTCGACCGCACCGCCGAGCGGATGTCCTTCGACTGCCAGGAGGCGTAGGTCCGCGCCTCGTGCAGGAAGTGCTCCCCGTACTCCGCCCAGACCCGGTCCGGGTCCTCCGCCACGTGCAGCAGCGGGGTCACCGGCCCCGGCATCATCGTCCAGCCCTCGGTGCCGTACTCCGCGCACCGCTGCCGGTAGTACGTCTCCAGCTCCGGCAGGTGCGCGGAGGGGAAGAACGGCAGCCCGAGCCGGGCCGCCCGCCGCGCCGCCGCCTTCGAGGAGCCCCCGACGAGCAGCAGCGGGTGCGGCCGCGTGAAGGGCCGCGGGGTGACCCGTACCGTACGGCCCCGGTACGTGAAGGGCTCGCCCGTCCAGGCGGCGACCAGGGTCTCCAGGAGCTCGTCCTGGAGCTTCCCGCGCCGCCCCCAGTCGACCCCGCGCTCCTCGTACTCCTCCGGGCGGTAGCCGATCCCCGCCACCGTCACCAGCCGGCCCCGGCCGATCAGGTCGAGCACCGCGATCTCCTCCGCGAGCCGCAGCGGGTCGTGGAGCGGGCCGATGATCGCGGAGACGGTGACCGCGATCCGGCGGGTGGCGCCGAAGACCGCGCCGGCGAAGACGAAGGGGGAGGGGAGCCAGTTGTTCTCCACCCCGTGGTGCTCCTCGGTCTGCACGGTGTCCACCCCGTGTCCGTCGGCGTAGGCCGCCATCTCCAGGGCGGCGCGGTACCGCTCCGCGAGGGACTCGGGGGTGGCGCCCGGGTCGACCAGGTTGAACCGTACGACGCTGAAGGCCATGGGGGTCCCCTCCGCGGGTGGGCTGCCGGCGAGGGGGCGACCTTAGCTGACGGCATGTCAGATGAGAACGGTCCCGGCACCCCCGGGCACCCGCGACCCACGCTGCGTACGTACGGCGTCACCGGGCGGGTCGTGTCCGATACTGGACGGGTTATGGAACTCATCCTTGCTGTAGTCATCGCTCTGGTCGTCGCGGTCGCCGTGACCAGCGGGCTCGTGATCAGCGGTCGCAAGAAGAAGCAGCTGCCGCCGGCCGAACCGCCGTCCACCACGCCGACCATCACCGCTCCGCCCGCCGAGCCGCACGTCGGCGACGAGGCGGAGACGCCGCGGGAAGAACCACGCCGCACCGTCGAGGAGGTCGGCCTCCCGACCGCCGAGGCCCCGGAGGCCCCCGAGGCCGAGGCCCCGGCCGTCGAGGAGCCCGAGGCCCCCGCCGCGCCCGAGATCGAGGTGCCCGAGCCCACCGCCGGTCGCCTCGTCCGTCTCCGGGCCCGGCTCGCCCGCTCCCAGAACTCGCTGGGCAAGGGCCTGCTGACCCTGCTCTCCCGCGAGCACCTCGACGAGGACACCTGGGAGGAGATCGAGGAGACCCTCCTCACCGCCGACGTCGGCGTCGCCCCCACCCAGGAACTGGTCGAGCGGCTCCGCGAGCGCGTCAAGGTGCTCGGCACCCGCACCCCCGACGAGCTGCGCGGCCTGCTCCGCGAGGAGCTGATCGCCCTCCTCGGCGACTACGACCGCACCGTCCACACCGAGAGCCCCGAGGACGTCCCCGGCGTCGTCATGGTCGTCGGCGTCAACGGCACCGGCAAGACCACCACCACCGGCAAGCTCGCCCGCGTCCTCGTCGCCGACGGCAAGTCGGTCGTCCTCGGCGCCGCCGACACCTTCCGCGCCGCCGCCGCCGACCAGCTCCAGACCTGGGGCGACCGGGTCGGCGCCCGCACCGTCCGCGGCCCCGAGGGCGGCGACCCGGCCTCGATCGCGTACGACGCGGTCAAGGAGGGCATCGCCGAGAAGGCCGACGTCGTCCTCGTCGACACCGCCGGCCGCCTGCACACCAAGACCGGCCTCATGGACGAGCTCGGCAAGGTCAAGCGCGTCGTCGAGAAGCACGGCCCGCTCGACGAGATCCTCCTCGTCCTCGACGCCACCACCGGCCAGAACGGCCTCATCCAGGCCCGCGTCTTCGCCGAGGTCGTCGACATCACCGGCATCGTCCTGACCAAGCTCGACGGCACCGCCAAGGGCGGCATCGTCGTCGCCGTCCAGCGCGAGCTGGGCGTCCCGGTCAAGCTCGTCGGCCTCGGCGAGGGCCCCGACGACCTGGCCCCCTTCGAGCCGGCCGCCTTCGTCGACGCCCTCATCGGCGACTGACCCGCACCGGCCGCACGGAAGGGCCCCCGCTCCGTCCCGGAGCGGGGGCCCTCGTCGTACCCCGCCGGACGGCTAGCCGTGCGTCCGGTGGCACATGTACGCCAGCGTGCCGAGCAGCAGCCGGGCCTGCGGCGGCGCCCCCGCCGTGTCCAGCGTCGGCGGCCGCAGCCAGCGCACCGGACCGAGCCCGCCCAGCTGCGACGGGGGAGCGGTGATGTGACTGCCGGGGCCCAGACAGTGCAGATCCAGATCCGCGTCGTCCCAGCCCATCCGGTACAGCAGCCGCGGCAGGTCCTCCGCCGCGCCCGGCGCGACGAAGAACTGCGCCCGGCCGGTCGGCGTCGCGCAGACCGGGCCCAGCGGCAGCCCCATCCGCTCCATCCGGACCAGCGCCCGCCGGCCCGCCGCCTCGGCCACGTCGATCACGTCGAAGGCGCGGCCCACCGGCAGCAGCAGCGCCGCCCCCGGGTACTCCGACCACGCCTTGGCCGCGTCGTCGAGGCCCGCGCCCGCCGGGACGGGCGGCGCGAAGGAGAGAGGATGCGCGCCCGGGGCCGTGCATGCCCGGTCGCCGCAGGAGCACTGGCCGCCCGCGGCCCGCGCGCCGGGCTGGACGTCCCAGCCCCAGAGTCCGGTGTACTCGGCCACCGCTGTGCACTCGGTGGTGCGTGCGCGGCGGCGTGAGCCGGTCCGCATCTCACGAATGCCGCCGATCGTGAAGCCCATGCCCCCTCCAACGGGTCGGACGCGCCGGTGGTTACGAGCCGGAAGACCCCCGTCACGTTCGGTGACGCCGCGCCCGGGATGCGTGGCCCAGGGTGGCGCACGGTCTCGTACGGGGTGGTGCGCACGGTGGCGCGCGCCTCTTCGCGCTTCCGTCCGCCGACTCCGGTCCGTCGCATGTCAAGTGAATCGCGTGCGGCCCCCGGCGAGTTCATTCGAAGGGGTGGCGAATGGTGGCGTTTCTTGTCACGCCCTCACGGGAGGGGTGATCGTAGGATTACTTTCGGTACCCGAAGCCCGGAGGGGCGTACGCGGGTGGGTATGCCGGAGGCAAGCCGGTTTCCCGTTCGAAGGAGTCGGAACACCGAGCGGGGAGCCGCGGGACGCGGCATTCTGATAGGGGTTCGCACGACAGGCAATCAGGTGGATGGGGGCGTTCCAGTGGGCGGCAACGGCACAGACGGTACGACTGCCGGCAAGCGCCCCAACGAGCGGCTCGGCTCGTGGTTCGTGCGCAGCGGCTGGTCCAAGGGCGAGCTGGCCCGTCAGGTCAACCGCAGGGCCCGCCAGATGGGCGCCCACCACATCTCCACCGACACCTCCCGCGTGCGCCGCTGGCTCGACGGCGAACAGCCCCGCGAGCCCATCCCGAGAATCCTCTCCGAGCTGTTCTCCGAGCGCTTCGGCTCCGTCGTCGCCATCGAGGACCTCGGCCTGCGCACCGCCCACCAGACGCCCTCCGTCTCCGGCGTCGACCTGCCCTGGGCCGGACCGCAGACCGTCTCCCTGCTCAGCGAGTTCTCCCGCAGCGACCTGATGCTCGCCCGGCGCGGCTTCCTCGGCTCCTCGCTCCAGCTCGCCGCGGGACCCGCCCTCATCGAGCCCATGCAGCGCTGGCTGGTCCCCACCCCCGTCGGCGAAGCGGCCCCGTCCGAGCAGACGCCCGGCGGCCGCCCCCGCCGGCTCTCCGACATCGAGCTCGACCTCCTCGAATCCACCACCGCCATGTTCCGCAAGTGGGACGCCCAGTGCGGCGGCGGACTGCGCCGCAAGGCCGTCGTCGGCCAGCTCCACGAGGTCACCGACCTCCTCCAGGAGGCCCAGCCGGCCGCCACGGCCAAGCGCCTCTTCACCGTCGCCGCCGAACTCGCCGAACTCGCCGGGTGGATGAGCTACGACGTGGGCCTCCAGCCCACCGCCCAGAAGTACTTCGTCCTCGCCCTGCACGCCGCCAAGGAGGCCGGTGACAAGCCGCTCGGCTCGTACATCCTCTCCTCCATGAGCCGGCAGATGATCCACCTCGGCCGCCCCGACGACGCCCTCGAACTCATCCACCTGGCCCAGTACGGCAGCCGGGACTGCGCCACCCCCCGCACCCAGGCCATGCTGTATGCGATGGAGGCCCGCGCCTACGCCAACATGGGTCAGCCCTCCAAGTGCAAGCGGGCCGTCCGGATGGCCGAGGACACCTTCGCCGACGCTACCTTCGAAGGCGGCCCCGAGCCCGACTGGATCCGCTTCTTCACCGAGGCCGAGCTCAACGGCGAGAACTCCCACTCCTACCGCGACCTCGCCTACGTCGCCGGACGCTCCCCGAGCTACGCCTCGCTGGCCGAGCCCGTCATGGAGCGGGCCGTCGAACTCTTCGAGAAGGACCCCGACCACCAGCGCTCGTACGCCCTCAACCTCATCGGCATGGCCACCGTCCACCTGCTCAAGCGCGAACCCGAGCAGTCCGTCGTCCTCGCCGAGAAGGCCCTCGGGGTCGCCCGCTCCATCCGCTCCGAGCGGGTCAACAACCGGCTCCGCAAGACCGTCGACACCGCCGCCCGCGACTTCGGCGACGTCGCCGAGGTCGTCGACCTCACCGACCGGCTCACCCTGCTGCTGCCCGAGTCCGCCGAGGCCGTCTGACCCGTACCGCCCGCTCCCGAGAGCCCCACGACCCCGGCCGCGCCGGACGTCCCGTACTGCCCGACTCGGCTCCCCCGCCGCACAGGACACACGGACTCCGACGCGGCCGGTCCGCGTCCCGGACGCCCCTGGGGGCTGTCCGACCCGCCCGGCACCGCCCGGAGAGTACGCCCGTTACTTCCCCGTGACCCGGGTGTTCACGGTCACGTAACACACCCCCGTCCTTCGTCACTGCGCCGAAACATCGAGCGGCATCGTCGGAAACCGCGCTGCGCGAATCTCTGGGCCATCACCGGCCACCCCTCAGGCCGCCGCTCACCGCCGGCCCCGCCCCGCACAGGCCGCATCCGACGACGAGGAGACGCCGATGGCACCAGCCATCACGACCCTGGCAGCAGACGCCCCCGAGCTGTCCGCCGCCAACACCGGGTTCATGCTCATCTGCTCCGCCCTGGTCATGCTGATGACCCCGGCCCTGGCCTTCTTCTACGGAGGCATGGTCCGCGTCAAGTCCACCCTCAACATGCTGATGATGAGCTTCATCAGCCTCGGGATCGTCACGGTCCTGTGGGTGCTCTACGGCTTCAGCGTCGCCTTCGGCACCGACTCCGGCGGTCTCGTCGGCTGGTCCTCCGACTACCTGGGCCTCAGCGGCATCGGCGTCACCGAGCTCTGGGACGGCTACACCATCCCGGTGTACGTCTTCGCCGTCTTCCAGCTCATGTTCGCCATCCTCACCCCCGCCCTGATCAGCGGCGCCCTCGCCGACCGGGTCAAGTTCACCGCCTGGGCCCTCTTCATCACCCTCTGGGTCACCGTCGTCTACTTCCCCGTCGCCCACTGGGTCTGGGGCGCGGGCGGCTGGCTCTTCGAGATGGGCGTCATCGACTTCGCCGGCGGTACGGCGGTCCACATCAACGCCGGCGCCGCGGCCCTCGGCGTCATCCTCGTCATCGGCAAGCGCGTCGGCTTCAAGAAGGACCCGATGCGCCCGCACAGCCTCCCGCTGGTCATGCTCGGCGCGGGCCTCCTCTGGTTCGGCTGGTTCGGCTTCAACGCCGGCTCGTGGCTGGGCAACGACGACGGCGTCGGCGCCGTGATGTTCGTCAACACCCAGGTCGCCACCGGCGCCGCCATGCTCGCCTGGCTCGCCTACGAGAAGCTCCGCCACGGCTCCTTCACCACTCTCGGCGCGGCCTCCGGCGCCGTCGCCGGCCTCGTCGCCATCACCCCCGCCGGCGGCTCCTGCTCCCCGCTCGGCGCCATCGCCATCGGCGCCATCGCCGGTCTCGTCTGCGCCATGGCCGTCGGCCTCAAGTACAAGTTCGGCTACGACGACTCCCTCGACGTCGTCGGCGTCCACCTCGTCGGCGGTGTCCTCGGCTCCCTCCTCGTCGGCTTCTTCGCCACCGGCGGCGTCCAGTCCGACGCCAAGGGCCTCTTCTACGGCGGCGGCCTGGAGCAGCTCGGCAAGCAGGCCGTCGGCGTCTTCGCCGTCCTCGCCTACTCTCTGGTCGTCTCCGCGATCCTCGCCCTGATCATCGACAAGACCATGGGCATGCGGGTCAGCGAGGACGACGAGGTCTCCGGCGTCGACCAGGTCGAGCACGCCGAGACCGCCTACGACTTCAGCGGAGCCGGCGGCGGCGCCTCCGGGCGCACCACCGCCGTCGCCGCGCCGGTTGTCACGGAGAACAAGAAGGTGGACGCATGAAGCTCATCACCGCGGTCGTGAAGCCGCACCGGCTCGACGAGATCAAGGAGGCCCTCCAGGCCTTCGGGGTCCACGGCCTCACCGTCACCGAGGCCAGCGGGTACGGACGCCAGCGCGGTCACACCGAGGTCTACCGCGGTGCCGAGTACACCGTCGACCTCGTCCCCAAGATCCGCATCGAGGTCCTGGTCGAGGACGAGGACGCCGAACAGCTCATCGACGTCGTCGTGAAGGCGGCCCGCACCGGCAAGATCGGTGACGGAAAGGTCTGGAGCGTCCCCGTCGAGACCGCCGTCCGTGTCCGCACGGGCGAACGCGGACCCGACGCGCTCTAGCAGCACGGCCCGGCGGACCCACCGGTCCGCCGGGCCGTTCCCGCAGCCCCATCCGCGAAGAAGGAGCCGCCGGTGACCACCCTCGAACCGCAGGACGCCGCCGAAGAGCAGGGACCGGGAGGGTACGCGGCGGCCCGGCTGCGGCTCCTCCAGGAGAAGGCGCCGTCCGGGCCGGAGCGCCGCACCGCCCTCGCCCGCCTCACCGACGGCTGGCTCGCCGGACTCTTCGCCGCCGCCGCACCGCCCCAGGGGGTCGCCCTCGTCGCGGTCGGCGGCTACGGCCGTTCCGAACTCTCCCCGCGCAGCGACCTCGACCTCCTCCTGCTCCACGACGGCACCGCCCCCAAGGAGGCGATCGCCGCCCTCGCCGACCGCCTCTGGTACCCGGTCTGGGACCTCGGACTCGCCCTCGACCACTCCGTCCGCACCCCCGCCCAGGCCCGTGCCACGGCCGCCGAGGACCTCAAGGTCCAGCTCGGCCTCCTCGACGCCCGCCCCCTCGCCGGGGACACCGCGCTCGCCGCCTCCCTGCGCTCCACCGTCCTCGCCGACTGGCGCAACCAGGCCGTCCGCCGCCTCCCCGAACTCGCCGAACTCTGCCGCGACCGCGCCGAACGCTCCGGCGAACTCCGCTTCCTCCTCGAACCCGACCTCAAGGAGGCCCGCGGCGGCCTCCGCGACGCCCAGGCCCTGCGCGCCGTCGCCGCCTCCTGGCTCGCCGACGCCCCCCGCGGCGGCCTCGACACCGCCCGCCGCCGCCTCCTCGACGCCCGCGACGCCCTCCACCTCGCCACCGGCCGCGCCACCGACCGGCTCGCCCTCCAGGAACAGGACGCCGTCGCCGAGGAACTCGGCCTCCTCGACGCCGACACCCTGCTCCGCGGCGTGTACGAGGCCGCCGGCGTCGTCACGTACGCCTCCGACGTCACCTGGCGCGAGGTCGGCCGCGTCCTCAAGGCCCGCTCCGCCCGGCCCCGGTTCCGCTCGCTCCTCGGCGGCCGGACCGGCCCCAAGGCGCCCGTCGAACGGACCCCGCTCGCCGAGGGCGTCGTCGAGATGGACGGGGAGGCCGTCCTCGCCCTCTCCGCGCGCCCCGAACGCGACCCGGCCCTCCCGCTGCGCGCCGCCGCCGCGGCCGCCCAGCACGGCCTGCCGCTCTCCCCGCACGCCGTCCGCAGGCTCGCCGCCACCGCCAAGGCCCTGCCCGTGCCGTGGCCCGCCGAGGCCCGCGAGGCCCTCGTCACCCTCCTCGGAGCCGGCGCCCCCGCCGTACCCGTCTGGGAGGCCCTGGAGGCCGAAGGGCTCGTCACCCGCCTGCTGCCCGACTGGGAGCGCGTCCGCCACCGCCCCCAGCGCAACCCCGTCCACACCTGGACCGTCGACCGCCACCTCGTCGAGACCGCCGTCCGCGCCGCCTCCCTCACCCGCCACGTCGGCCGCCCCGACCTCCTCCTCGTCGCCGCCCTCCTCCACGACATCGGCAAGGGCTGGCCCGGCGACCACTCGGTCGCCGGCGAGACCATCGCCCGCGACCTCGCCGCCCGCGTCGGCTTCGACCGCACCGACACGGCCACCGTCGCCACCCTCGTCCGTCACCACCTCCTCCTCGTCGAGACCGCCACCCGCCGCGACCTCGACGACCCCGCCACCGTGCAGTCGGTCGCCACCGCCGTCGGCACCGTCGGCACCCTCGAACTCCTCCACGCCCTCACCGAGGCCGACGCCCTCGCCACCGGACCCGCCGCCTGGTCCGCCTGGCGCGCCTCCCTCGTCGCCGACCTCGTCAAACGGGTCTCCGGCGTCCTCGCCGGCCAGCCCCTGCCCGACCCGGAGGCCGCCGCCCCCAGCGCCGAGCAGGAACGGCTCGCCGTCGAGGCGCTGCGCACCGGCGAACCCGCCCTCACCCTCCACACCCGCGACGAGCAGCCCCTCGACCCCGACGAACCCGAGCCCGTCGGCGTCGAACTCGTCATCGCCCTCCCCGACCAGCCCGGCGTCCTGCCCGCCGTCGCCGGCGTCCTCGCCCTCCACCGGCTCACCGTCCGCGCCGCCGACCTGCGCGCCGTGGACCTCCCCGCCGAACTCGGCACGGGTCCCGGCTCCGTCCTCGTCCTCGACTGGCGGGTCGCCGCCGAGTACGGCTCCCTGCCCCAGGGCCACCGGCTCCGCGCCGACCTGCTGCGCGCCCTCGACGGCTCCCTCGACATCCCCGCCCGGCTCGCCGAGCGCGAGGCCGCCTACCCGCGCCGCCGCGGCGTCCAGGCCCCGCCGCCCCGCGTCACCGTCGCCCCGGCCGACTCCCGCCTCGCCACCGTCCTGGAGGTCCGCGCCCAGGACGCCCCCGGCCTGCTCCACCGGATCGGCCGCGCCCTGGAGGGAGCGGCGGTACGGGTCCGCAGCGCCCACGTCTCCACGCTCGGCGCCAACGCCGTCGACACCCTGTACGTGACCCGCCCCGACGGCTCCCTCCTGCCGGACGAGGAGGCGATCGACCTGGCGCGGGCGCTGGAGGCGGCGCTGGCGTGACGAGGGCCTCGCCCGCCCAATCCGACGGGCAAGGCCAGGGGTGCCCCGGGGCCGGATACCCTGGGTGGCGACCATCCGCCCCGACCCGAGGATCGCGACCACCGTGTTCGATACGCTTTCCGACCGCCTCAGCGCGACTTTCAAGTCCCTCCGGGGCAAAGGCCGCCTCTCCGAGCAGGACATCGACAGCGCGGCCCGGGAAATCCGTATCGCCCTCCTCGAGGCCGACGTCGCCCTGCCGGTCGTCCGCGCGTTCATCAAGAACGTCAAGGAGCGGGCCCTCGGCGCCGAGGTCTCCAAGGCGCTGAACCCCTCGCAGCAGGTCATCAAGATCGTCAACGACGAGCTGATCTCGATCCTGGGCGGCGAGACCCGCCGGCTGCGGTTCGCCAAGACCGCGCCCACCGTGATCATGCTCGCCGGTCTCCAGGGTGCCGGTAAGACCACCCTCGCCGGAAAGCTCGGCCTCTGGCTGAAGGGGCAGGGCCACTCGCCGCTGCTCGTCGCCTGCGACCTCCAGCGCCCCAACGCCGTCAACCAGCTCTCGGTCGTCGCCGACCGCGCGGGCGTCGCCTTCTACGGCCCGCAGCCCGGCAACGGCGTCGGTGACCCGGTCCAGGTCGCCAAGGACTCGATCGAGTACGCCCGGTCGAAGATGTACGACATCGTCGTGGTCGACACCGCCGGCCGCCTCGGCATCGACCAGGAGCTGATGCAGCAGGCCGCGGACATCCGCGACGCCGTCAGCCCCGACGAGATCCTCTTCGTCGTCGACGCGATGATCGGTCAGGACGCGGTCAACACCGCCGAGGCCTTCCGCGACGGCGTCGGCTTCGACGGCGTCGTGCTCTCCAAGCTCGACGGCGACGCCCGCGGTGGTGCCGCGCTCTCCATCGCGCACGTCACCGGCAAGCAGATCATGTTCGCCTCCAACGGCGAGAAGCTGGACGAGTTCGACGCGTTCCACCCGGACCGCATGGCGTCCCGCATCCTCGGCATGGGCGACATGCTGTCGCTCATCGAGAAGGCCCAGCAGACCTTCGACGAGGAAGAGGCCGCCAAGATGGCCTCGAAGCTCGCGTCGAAGAAGGGCCAGGACTTCACCCTGGACGACTTCCTCGCCCAGATGGAGCAGGTCCGCAAGATGGGCTCCATCAGCAAGCTCCTCGGCATGCTGCCCGGCATGGGGCAGATGAAGGAGCAGATCGCCAACATCGACGAGCGGGACGTGGACCGTACCGCCGCCATCATCAAGTCGATGACCCCGGCCGAGCGCCAGGACCCGACCATCATCAACGGCTCCCGCCGCGCCCGTATCGCCAAGGGTTCCGGCGTCGAGGTCAGCGCCGTGAAGGGCCTGGTCGAGCGGTTCTTCGAGGCCCGCAAGATGATGTCCCGCATGGCCCAGGGCGGCGGCCTGCCCGGCATGCCCGGCATCCCGGGCATGGGCGGCGGCCCCGGCCGGCAGAAGAAGCAGGTCAAGCAGGCCAAGGGCAAGCGCAAGAGCGGCAACCCGATGAAGCGGAAGGCCGAGGAGCAGGCCGCCCAGGAGAAGCGGGAGCAGGCCCAGCAGGGCGGCGCCTTCGGGCTGCCGGGCGCCGGCCAGGGCCCGCAGGACTTCGAGCTGCCGGACGAGTTCAAGAAGTTCATGGGCTGACCCCCGTCGGCCGGAGGGGCCCGGGGCGGTTTCGTGTCACCGAAACCGCCCCGGGCCCCTTTTCGTCCGTCCGGACCACCCGGAATGCCCCCTTGATCCCGTTCTCCGATACTGGGGCCACAGCCGCCCCGAGGAGAGCGACGTGGCCAACCCCGTACCCCCGCGCGACCGGACCGACCAGCCCTGGCGCTCGGAAGGGGCGCCGCCGCCCCCGCCTCAGAAGAAGAAGATGCCCGGAGGCTGGGGCAGCCTCATCCTCACCGCGCTCGCCGTCTATCTGATCGCCAACCTCGTGCTGTCGTTCTTCAACGAGGGCGACGGGCCGACGATCTCGTACACCGAGTTCAGCAAGCAGGTCGCCGCCGGGAACGTCACCAAGATCTACTCCAAGGGCGACGCCATCCAGGGGCAGCTGAAGGACAAGCAGCCCGTGCCCGACGGCAAGGGCGACTACACCAAGTTCCAGACCCAGCGCCCGGCCTTCGCCGACGACGACCTGTGGGCGCAGCTGACCCAGCAGAAGGTCACCGTCACCGCCGAGCCCGTGGTGCAGGAACGTTCCTTCCTCGCCAATCTGCTGCTCTCCCTCGCCCCGATGCTCCTCCTCGTCCTCCTCTGGGTCTTCATCGCCCGCAGGATGAGCGCCGGCATGGGCGGAGCCGGCGGGATGCTCGGCCGCAAGCAGCCGCCGAAACCGGTCGAGGTGGAGGGCGGCAAGCGCACCACCTTCGCCGACGTCGCCGGCATCGACGAGGTCGAGGGCGAGCTCAACGACGTCGTCGACTTCCTGAAGAACCCGCAGGCCTACCGCGAGATGGGCGCCAAGATGCCCCGCGGCGTCCTCCTCGCGGGCCCGCCCGGCACCGGCAAGACCCTCCTCGCGCGGGCCGTCGCCGGCGAGGCCGGGGTGCCCTTCTTCTCGGCCTCCGCCTCCGAGTTCATCGAGATGATCGTCGGCGTCGGCGCCTCCCGCGTCCGCGAGCTCTTCGCCGAGGCCCGCAAGGTCGCCCCCGCGATCATCTTCATCGACGAGATCGACACCATCGGCCGGGCTCGCGGCGGCGGCTCCGGCATGGGCGGCCACGACGAGCGCGAACAGACCCTCAACCAGATCCTCACCGAGATGGACGGTTTCACCGGCTCCGAGGGCGTCATCGTCCTCGCCGCCACCAACCGCGCCGACGTCCTCGACCCCGCCCTCACCCGCCCCGGCCGCTTCGACCGGATCGTCCACGTCAACCCGCCCGACCGCGGCGGCCGCGAGGCCATCCTCAAGATCCACACCCGGCAGATCCCGCTCGCCAAGGACGTCGACCTGGAGCAGGTCGCCCGCACCACCCCCGGCATGACCGGCGCCGAACTCGCCAACCTCGCCAACGAGGCCGCCCTCCTCGCCGTCAAACGCGACCAGAGGGCCGTCACCCAGTCCGACCTCTCCGACGCCCTCGAGAAGGTCCAGCTCGGCGCCGAACGCCCCCTCGTCATGCCCGAGGAGGAACGCCGCCGCACCGCCTACCACGAGAGCGGCCACGCCCTCCTCGGCATGCTCCAGCCCGGCGCCGACCCCGTCCGCAAGATCACCATCGTGCCGCGCGGCCGCGCCCTCGGCGTCACGTTGTCCACACCCGACGCCGACAAGTACGCCTATACGGAGGAGTACCTGCGCGGCCGGATCATCGGCGCCCTCGGCGGCATGGCGGCCGAGCAGGTCGTCTTCGGCGTCATCACCACCGGCGCCGAGAGCGACCTGGAGCAGGTCACCAACATCGCCCGGGGCATGGTCGGCCGCTGGGGCATGAGCGAGACCGTCGGCCGGCTCACCGCCATCCCGAGCGACGCCCAGCAGGCGTACGGCCTCTCCGCCGCCCCCTCGACCCTCGACACCGTCGACGCCGAGATGCGCCGCATCGTCGACGAGTGCTACGAGGACGCCGTCCGCCTCCTGAACGAGAACCGCGACAAGCTCGACGCCCTCTCCGCCGCCCTCCTCGCCAACGAGACCCTGGAGGAGGACGCCGCCTACCGCGCGGCCGGCATCGCGCGCCCCGACCCGAACGCCCCCGAGCCCGGTGTGAGCCCCAACCCCGAGCGGCCGCCCGCCTGAGCCGGACCGCCTCCCGGGGCGGCTACGGCACGCGCGCGATGACGTACCGGAAGACGTTCGGCATCCACACCGTGCCGTCGGCCCGCCGGTAGGGCGCCAGGGCCTCCTCGATCTCCTTCTCCACCCGGGAGGTGTCGGAGGCCCGCACCGCCGCGTCGAAGGCCCCGGTGGAGAGCAGTCCGCGCACGGCGCTGGCCTCGTCCGCGTACCCGAAGGGACAGGCGACCCGGCCGTCGCCCACCGGCCGCAGCCCGCCCCGGACGGCGAGCGCCCCCAGGTCGGTACGGGGGGAGGGGCGCCGGTCCGCCAGCCGGTCCGCGAGCCGCAGCAGCGGCTCCGTCGCGCACCGCTCCGGCGGCCCCCAGCCGGCCAGCACCACCGCCGTGCCGCGTTGCGCCGCCCGGGTGAGCCCGTCCGGCACGAAGGCGGTCCGGTCGGCCGCGTGGAAGGCGGTGATCACGTCGTACGGGCCGTCCTCCGGTACGCCGGAGGTGACCGCCACGGAGTCGGGCAGACGGGTTCTGGCCAGTTCCACGCGCGCGGGGTCCGCTTCCGCCCCGGCGGCCAGGGCGCCCCTGGCCGCCGCCATCAGCAGCGCCAGACCGGTCCCGCAGTCCAGGCCGAGCAGGCGGGTGCCCGGGCCCACGCCGAGGCGTTCGTGGACCGCCTCGTAGAGCGGGACGAGCATCCGTTCCTGGATCTCGGCCCAATCGCGCGCGGGGTGGTGCGGGACGAGCGTAGGTGTCATGGATCAGGCCCCAATCCGTGCCGGACGACAGCCCCCCGTAGTCAGGGAACTGCGCTTCGCGCCCGGCGTCCAGTGCTCGGGCCGGACGACCGGGGGCGAGTTCGGGCCACACACCCCGCGAAGGCGACGGCGAAGCCGGGGGCCGGTGCCCGAAGTCGGGCACCGGCGCGGTAAGGTCCCCTCCCGCAAGGGCCGGGCGTGCGTGAGGTGACCGCGCGCCGGGGCGTATGCGCCCTGTGTACCAGCTGTGGACGCCTGGATACCGACTGACGGGTACGTGCAAAATATTTGAGTTGCCCCGGAATGGAACCCGGAGGGGATCCAGCTCGTTGTACCCGACGTGAGCACGACACCACCTGTCCTCGCCGCAGAGCTGGCGCAGGCGTGGGCCGACATTCAGCGGCACCACCCCGAGCTGCCGGACCTCGCCGCGCCCGAGTCCCTGATCGGAGAGTCCTCGTCCGCCTGTGGCGCCGAGCTCTCCTTCGAGCGACTGCTCCACGAGGCAGTCCACGGCATCGCCGCCGCCCGGGGTGTCCGCGACACCTCCCGCGCCGGCCGCTACCACAACCGCAGATTCCTCGCGATCGCCGAGGAGATGGGCCTCGACCATCCCGAGGAGCCGCACGCCAGCAGCGGCTTCTCCCTGGTCACGCTCAACCCCGAGGCGAAGCGCCGGTACCGGCCCACCATCGAGCGGCTCCAGCGCGCCCTCAAGGCCCACACCGTCGCCACCGCCGCCGACACCAAGCGCTCCTTCCGCGGACCGGCCGCCCGGCACGGCTCCTCGGGCGGCGGCGTCCGCGTCAAGGCCGTCTGCGACTGCGGGCGCAACGTGCGCGTGGTGCCCTCGGTGCTGGCCCAGGCCCCGATCGTCTGCGGAGGCTGCGGCAAGCCGTTCCGGATCCCCGAGACGGTGGGCGCCGTCGGCTGACCTGGCGGCGAGCGGCACGGCGGCGTGTGGCACAATGGACAGCTGTACTCGACAGTCGCACAGGACCCCTCTCTCCTCCGGCTGACGCGTCCATCGGGCACCCGAGTACCGCAACCCCACGTGGCATCTCAAGTGCCCAACCACGTCAAGACCAGGAGACACCACTCCAGTGGCAGTCAAGATCAAGCTCAAGCGCCTCGGCAAGATTCGCCAGCCGCACTACCGCATCGTCGTCGCCGACTCGCGCACCCGCCGTGACGGCCGCGCGATCGAGGAGATCGGCCTCTACCACCCGACGTACAACCCGTCGCGTATCGAGGTCGACTCCGAGCGTGCGCAGTACTGGCTCTCCGTCGGCGCCCAGCCGACCGAGCCCGTCCTCGCCATCCTGAAGCTCACCGGCGACTGGCAGAAGCACAAGGGCCTGCCGGCCCCGGAGAAGCCGCTGCTCGCCCCGGCGACCAAGGAAGAGAAGCGCGCTTCCTTCGACGAGTTCGCCAAGGCTCTCGAGGGTGCCGAGGACAAGGGTGAGGCCATCACCCCGAAGGCCAAGAAGGCGAAGGCGGACGAGGCCGAGGCCGAGTCCACCACCGAGGCCTGATCATGCTCGAGGAGGCTCTCGAGCACCTCGTGAAGGGCATCGTCGACAACCCCGACGACGTGCAGGTCGCCTCGCGCAACCTGCGTCGCGGCCGCGTGCTGGAGGTCCGGGTCCACCCCGACGACCTCGGCAAGGTGATCGGCCGCAACGGCCGCACCGCGCGTGCGCTGCGCACCGTCGTGGGCGCCATCGGCGGTCGTGGCATCCGCGTCGACCTCGTCGACGTGGACCAGGTCCGCTGAAAGTTTGACACCGGCACGGGCCGGGGAGGGCAGACCGCCCACCCCGGCCCGTTGCCGTACGACAGGAAGAGTTCACCAGTGCAGTTGGTAGTCGCGCGGATCGGCCGCGCCCACGGGATCAGGGGCGACGTCACCGTGGAGGTGCGCACCGACGAGCCCGAACTGCGGCTCGCCCCCGGCGCCGTCCTGCTCACCGACCCGGCCTCCGCCGGTCCGCTGACCATCGAGTCCGGCAAGGTGCACAGCGGCCGGCTGCTGCTCCGCTTCGAGGGCGTCCGCGACCGCAACGGCGCCGAGGCGCTCCGCAACACCCTCCTCATCGCCGAGGTCGACCCGGAGGAACTCCCCGAGGAGGAGGACGAGTACTACGACCACCAGCTCGTCGACCTCGACGTGGTCCTCGCCGACGGCACGCTCATCGGCGCCATCACCGAGATCTCCCACCTGCCCTCGCAGGACCTGTTCATCGTCGAGCGGCCCGACGGCACCGAGCTGATGATCCCCTTCGTCGAGCAGATCGTCACCGAGATCGACCTGGAGAACCAGCGGGCCGTCATCGACCCGCCGCCCGGCCTCATCGACGACCGCGCCGAGATCGCCTCCGCCCGCGACGCCGAGCCCGCCGACGACGCCGAAGAGGGCGAAGAGGGCGAAGAGGGCGATCAGGCATGAGGCTCGACGTCGTCACGATCTTCCCCGAGTACCTCGAACCGCTGAACGTCTCCCTCGTCGGCAAGGCACGCGCGCGCGGACAGCTCGACGTCCACGTCCACGACCTGCGGCAGTGGACCCACGACCGGCACAACACCGTCGACGACACCCCGTACGGCGGCGGCCCCGGCATGGTCATGAAGACCGAGCCCTGGGGCGAGGCCCTCGACCAGACGCTCGCCGACGGCTACGACGCCGGCGCCCACGGCCCCGTCATCGTCGTCCCCACGCCCAGCGGCCGCCCCTTCACCCAGGAACTCGCCGTCGAGCTCTCCGAGCGGCCCTGGCTGATCTTCACCCCGGCCCGCTACGAGGGCATCGACCGCCGCGTCATGGACGAGTACGCCACCCGCATGCCCGTCTACGAGGTCTCCATCGGCGACTACGTGCTCGCCGGCGGCGAGGCCGCCGTCCTGGTGATCACCGAGGCCGTCGCCCGGCTGCTCCCCGGGGTCCTCGGCAACGCCGAGTCGCACCGCGACGACTCCTTCGCCCCCGGCGCCATGGCCAACCTCCTCGAAGGGCCCGTCTACACCAAGCCCCCGGAGTGGCGCGGTCACGCCATCCCCGAGGTGCTGGTCAGCGGTCACCACGGCAAGATCGCCCGCTGGCGCCGCGACGAGGCCTTCCGGCGCACCGCCGCCAACCGGCCCGACCTCATCGAGCGCTGCGACCCCTCCGCCTTCGACAAGAAGGACCGCGAGACCCTCTCGATCCTCGGCTGGGCCCCCGAGCCCGGCGGCCGATTTTGGCGCAGGGTCGAGGGCGTGGAAGAATAGGCGACTGCCGTCCGTCCGGCGCGCGCCCCTGCCACAGGGGGAGCCGCCCGCCATACGACCGGACGGCATCCCCATGATTCGTACGTCACCGCTGATGGCCTGTGGCATCGGCGAGGAAAGAGACCTCCATGGCCTCCCTGCTCGACCAGGTGAACGCGGCTTCGCTCCGCTCCGACCTGCCCGCCTTCCGTCCCGGCGACACCGTGAACGTCCACGTGCGCGTCATCGAGGGCAACCGCTCGCGTATCCAGCAGTTCAAGGGCGTCGTCATCCGCCGCCAGGGCTCCGGCGTCTCCGAGACCTTCACCGTCCGCAAGGTCTCCTTCTCCGTCGGCGTCGAGCGCACCTTCCCGGTGAACAGCCCGATCTTCGAGAAGATCGAGCTCGTGACCCGCGGTGACGTCCGTCGCGCCAAGCTCTACTACCTCCGCGAGCTGCGCGGCAAGGCCGCCAAGATCAAGGAGAAGCGCGACAACTGAGCTTCGGCTCACCGCTCGCGCGAGGCTTCACGCTCCACGTACAGGCGGGCCGGATAGGCTCACCCCCCGATGGACACCGAAGCACAGCACACGGAGCGCGACCCCTCTTCCCCGGCGGAATCCCCAGCGGATCCCGCCACGGAGGACGGGTCGCGCTCCGTGCGCGTTTCCGGCCGCGCCGGACCCTCCTGGCGCAGGACGGGGCTGGTCGGCGCCGCCTGTGTGGTCTTCCTGCTGCTGCTCAGCCACTTCGTCGCCCAGCCGTTCCTGATCCCCAGCGGCTCCATGGAACCCACCCTCCAGGTCGGGGACCGGATCCTGGTCAACAAACTGGCGTACCGTTTCGGCAATGAGCCGCGCCGCGGTGACGTCGTGGTCTTCGACGGCACCGGATCCTTCGTCCGGGAGGAGCCGGCGGGCAACCCCGTCACCGGTCTGCTGCACGACGCGGCGGCCGCCCTCGGGCTCGCGGCGCCCGACGAGACCGACTTCGTGAAGCGGGTCGTCGGCGTCGGCGGCGACCGGGTCGTCTGCTGCGACGAGGACGGCCGGATCACCGTCAACGGCGGCCGCGTCCGGGAGCCGTACCTCACCCCGGGCGACCGGCCCTCCGATGTCCCCTTCGACATCGTCGTCCCCCCGGGCACCCTCTGGGTGATGGGCGACCACCGCAGCCAGTCCAGCGACTCCCGCGACCACCTCGGCAGCCCCGGCGGCGGAGTGGTCCCCGTCGGCAAGGTCGTCGGCCGCGCCGACTGGATCGTCTGGCCCTTCGGCCGCTGGACCACCGTGCCCGAGACCGACGCGTACGGCTCCGTACCGGCGCCGCCCGCCGGCGGGCACCCCTTCGGGCCGCGGGAGAGCGGGTGGGGGAGCGGGCAGAAGGGCGTACCGGGGAGCGGTCATGGGTAGCCGCGGCCGGCCCCGGACGGGCACCGCGCCGGAGGGGGCGCCGGCAGCGCCGCCCGGCCGCGCCGAACGCCGCCGGCTGGCCCGCCGGGTCCAGCGCCGCCGCCGGCGCTCCGCGATCCGCGAGATCCCCATCCTCGTCGGCGTCGCCGTGCTGATCGCGCTCGTCCTCAAGACCTTCCTCGTCCAGGCCTTCGTCATCCCGTCCGGCTCCATGGAGCAGACGATCCGGATCCACGACCGGGTCCTGGTCGACAAGCTCACCCCGTGGTTCGGCTCGAAGCCGCAGCGCGGGGACGTCGTCGTCTTCAAGGACCCCGGCAGCTGGCTCCACCAGGAGACCGCCCCCGCCGCCGAGGACCCCGTCGGGATCAAGCAGCTCAAGCAGGCGCTGACCTTCATCGGCCTGATGCCCTCGGCCGACGACCGGGACCTCATCAAGCGGGTGATCGCGGTCGGCGGCGACACCGTCCGCTGCTGCGACAAGGACGGCCGGATCACCGTCAACGGCGTGCCGCTGGACGAGCCGTACCTCAACCCCGGGGACAAGCCGTCGACGATCCCCTTCGACGTGAAGGTCCCCGAGGGCCGCGTCTTCGTCCTCGGCGACCACCGCTCCGACTCCGCCGACTCGCGCTACCACCTCGACGAGCCCGGCCAGGGCACCATCGCGGAGGAGCAGGTCGTGGGCCGCGCCGTGGTGATCGCCTGGCCGCTCGGACACTGGCGCGGCCTGGAGGAGCGGGAGACCTTCGCCGCCGTGCCGGACGGACGTGCGACCTCCGGGACCGCGCTCGGCATGTCGCATAGTGTGTCCACGCGGAACGTGAACGGAATGCCCTGGCCGCCGACCCCTGCGGAACTCCTGCTCGTTATGGGAGTGGCGGGCCTGTCCCTGTTCCGGGACGGGCAGTTGCACGGAGTGAGGAGTGGATGTGGGGGAAGTGGCCGTCGGCGCACGTTCCGGACACGACGGGCCCGAGGACAGGGCCGACGGGGCCAGAGGTGAGAACGTGACGGAAGAGAACAACAGCGGCGGGACGTCGCCGTCCGGCGACGACCGGCCGGAGCACGGCGACGGGGCCGAAGGCACCGACGGTGCCGAGGGGACGGGCGCGCAGCCCAGGAGGCAGCGTTCCTTCTGGAAGGAGCTGCCGCTCCTCATCGGCATCGCGCTGATCCTCGCCCTGGTGATCAAGACCTTCCTGGTGCAGGCGTTCTCGATTCCCTCGGAATCGATGATGAACACCCTGAAGAAGGGCGACCGGGTCCTCGTCGACAAGCTGACGCCGTGGTTCGGCTCCGAGCCCGAGCGCGGCGAGGTCGTCGTCTTCCACGACCCGGGCGGCTGGCTGGAGACCGCGGAGACCCCCAAGCCGAACGCGATCCAGAAGTTCCTCAGCTTCATCGGCCTCATGCCGTCCGCCGAGGAGAAGGACCTCATCAAGCGGGTCATCGCGGTCGGCGGCGACACCATCTCCTGCAAGGAGGGCGGCAAGGTCGTCCTCAACGGCAAGGAACTCGACGAGACCGCCTACCTCTACCCCGGCTCCGTGCCCTGCCAGGACTCCTTCGGCCCGATCAAGGTCCCCCAGGACCGCATCTGGGTCATGGGCGACAACCGGCAGAACTCGCTCGACTCCCGCTTCCACCAGGAGCTCCCGGGCGGCGGCACCATCGCCAACGACCAGGTCGTCGGGCGGGCCGTGGTCGTCGCCTGGCCCCTCACCCGCTGGGCGACCCTGCCGGTCCCGGACGTCTTCGACCAGCCCGGACTCGACCAGGCCGCGGCCGCCGCGCCGGCCGTGGCACCGGCGGCGGCCGGCCTCGCCGGAGCGCTCCCGCTGGTGCTCTGGCGCCGCAAGAAGCGTTCCACGCGCCATACCGCCGAGTAGCTTCGCGCGGGTAGGGTGCCGTCCCAGATCGTCGACGGACCTCTGGGGTGCACATGAGCGCAGCGACCAAGAAGACCGACGGCCGCGGCCGTCTCGGCAGCGTGCTGTCGGGACTCGCCGTGGCCGTCGGCTGTCTGCTCTTCCTCGGCGGCTTCGCCGCGGGAGCCGTGCTCTACCGGCCGTACTCCGTGCCCACCGGATCCATGGCCCCCACCCTGGAGACCGGCGCCAAGGTCCTCGCCGAGCGCGTCGACGGCGCCGAGGTGCGACGCGGTGACGTCGTCGTCTTCGAGGACCCGCTGTGGGGCGGCGCGACCATGGTCAAGCGGGTCGTCGGCGTCGGCGGCGACACCGTCGCCTGCTGCGGCACCGACGGCCGCCTCACCGTCAACGGCACCCCGATCGACGAGCCGTACCTGGGCGCCCAGTCGGGCGGACCCGGCGGGGTCGTCCCCGAGGAGTTCAGCGCCACCGTCCCCGAGGGCAGCCTCTTCCTCCTCGGCGACGACCGCACCATCTCGCTCGACTCCCGCAGCCACCTGGACGACGCGGCCCAGGGCTCGGTGCCCCGCTCCGCCGTCGTCGCCCGCGTCGACGCCGTCGTCTGGCCGCTTTCCGGCGGCCTCGTCGAACGCCCGGCCGCCTTCGCCGCCCTGCCCGGCGGCGTCTCGACCCCCGGCCCCGTCGCCCTCCTCCTCACCGCCATCGGCGCCGGCGCCGCCCTGATCCTGGGCGGCGCCGCCTACGGCCCGGTGGCCGACCGGCTGCGCGGGCGGGGCAAGGAAGCGCGAGAGAAGGTGAAGGCATGACGGAGGGTACGGGCCTCGCCGACGGCGGTACGGGCTCCGGCGACGGCGGTACGGGTTCCGCGGGCCCGGCGGAGGGCCTGGGCGGTACGGGCGAGGCCGGGCGCGAGGTGCGGCAGGTCGCGCGGGTGATCCTGCTCGACCCCGACGACCGCGTGCTGCTCATGCACGGACACGAACCCGACGACCCGGGCGACACCTGGTGGTTCACGCCCGGCGGCGGCCTCGAAGGCGACGAGACCCGCGCGCAGGCCGCCCTGCGCGAGCTCGCCGAGGAGACCGGCCTCACCGACGTCGAACTCGGCCCCGTCCTCTGGCGGCGCCGCTGCTCCTTCCCCTTCGCCGGCCGCCGGTGGGACCAGGACGAGTGGTACTACCTCGCCCGCACCCGTCACACCGGCCCCGTACCCGGCCCCCAGGCCCTCACCGAGCTGGAGACGCGCAGTCTCTCCGGCCTGAGATGGTGGACCTCCGCCGAACTGTCGGCGGCACATGAGACCGTGTACCCCATCAGGCTCGCCGAGCTGCTGCGCACGCTGCTCGACGAGGGACCCCCGAGCACGCCCGTCGTCCTCGCCCCGGAAATCGTGTAGGGGCACGGCCCGGCTGGCGCACAATAGGGGGACGCACGGCTGAAGGGGAACATGCCATGAGCGCCGAGGACCTCGAGAAGTACGAGACCGAGATGGAGCTGAAGCTCTACCGGGAGTACCGCGACGTCGTCGGGCTGTTCAAATACGTGATCGAGACCGAGCGGCGCTTCTACCTCACCAACGACTACGAGATGCAGGTGCACTCGGTCCAGGGCGAGGTCTTCTTCGAGGTCAGCATGGCCGACGCCTGGGTCTGGGACATGTACCGGCCGGCCAGGTTCGTCAAGCAGGTCCGCGTCCTCACCTTCAAGGACGTCAACATCGAGGAGCTCAACAAGAGCGACCTCGAACTGCCCGGCAGCTGAACTCCGCTCGTCTCACCCGTGTGAGTGACGCGGTTCCCCGGGACCGCCCGCTCGTCCACAGCCCCGCACACGCCCAGGACCACCTCCGTCACAGTCGGTGACGGAGGTGGTCCCATGAACGCGACCCAAGCACTCGGACGGTACGGAGAAGAGCTGGCGGCCCGCCGGCTCACCGAGACCGGCCTGCGCATCCTCGCCCGCAACTGGCGCTACGGCCGTGCCGGAGAGATCGACATCGTCGCCCGCGACGGCGACACCCTCGTCATCTGCGAGGTCAAGACCCGCCGCATCGGCGACTTCGAACACCCCATGGCCGCCGTCACCCCCGACAAGGCCGCCCGGCTCCGGCACCTCGCCGCCTGCTGGCTCGACCACACCGGCACCCCGCCGCCCGCCGGCGGCGTCCGCGTCGACCTCGTCGGCATCGTCCTGCCCCGCCGCGGCGCCCCCGTCCTCACCCACGCCCAGGGGGTGGCCTGAGATGGGCTTCGCCCGCACCTGTTCCGTCGCCCTCGTCGGCGTCGAAGGCGTCGTCGTCGAGGTCCAGGCCGACCTCGAACCCGGCGTCGCCGCCTTCACCCTCGTCGGCCTGCCCGACAAGAGCCTCACCGAGAGCCGCGACCGCGTCCGCGCCTCCGTCGTCAACTCCGGCGCCGAATGGCCCCAGAAGAAACTCACCGTCGGCCTCAGCCCCGCCTCCGTACCGAAATCCGGCAGCGGCTTCGATCTCGCCGTCGCCGCCGCCGTCCTCGGAGCCGCCGAGCGCATCGACCCGCGCTCCATCGCCGACCTCGTCCTCATCGGCGAACTCGGCCTCGACGGACGCGTCCGACCCGTCCGCGGCATCCTCCCCGCCGTCCTCGCCGCCGCCGACGCCGGCTACCACCAGGTCGTCGTCCCCGAGCAGACCGCAGGCGAGGCCGCCCTCGTCCCCGGCGTCTCCGTCCTCGGCGTCCGCACGCTCCGCCAGCTCATCGCCGTCCTCGCCGACGAACCCGTCCCCGACGAGGACCCCGCCGAGGCCGGCCGGCCCGACGCCATGCTCGCCGGACTCCTCGTCCCCGGCGCCGGCATCGGCACCGGCCTCGCCCCCGACCCCGGCGAAGGACCCGACCTCGCCGACGTCGCCGGCCAGCGCACCGCCCGCCGCGCCCTGGAGATCGCCGCCGCCGGCGGCCACCACCTGCTCCTCACCGGACCCCCCGGCGCCGGCAAGACCATGCTCGCCGAACGGCTCCCCGGCATCCTCCCGCCCCTCACCCGCCAGGAATCCCTCGAAGTCACCGCCGTCCACTCCGTCGCCGGCATCCTCCCGCCCGGCGAACCCCTCGTCCGCCGCGCCCCCTACTGCGCACCGCACCACTCCGCCACCATGCAGTCCCTCGTCGGCGGCGGGAACGGCATCCCCAGGCCCGGCGCGGTCTCCCTCGCCCACCGGGGCGTCCTCTTCATGGACGAGGCACCCGAGTTCTCGACGAAGGCCCTCGACGCGCTCCGCCAGCCCCTCGAATCCGGACACGTCGTCATCGCCCGCGCCGCCGGCGTCGTCCGCCTCCCCGCCCGCTTCCTCCTCGCCCTCGCCGCCAACCCCTGCCCCTGCGGCCGCCACACCCTCCAGGGCGCCGGCTGCGAGTGCCCGCCCTCCGTGATCCGCCGCTACCAGGCCCGCCTCTCCGGTCCCCTCCTCGACCGCGTCGACCTCCGTGTCGAGGCCGAACCCGTCACCCGCTCCGACCTCCTCGGCCAGGGCGGCAGGGGCGAACCCACCGCCGCCGTCGCCGCCCGCGTCCACGAGGCCCGCGCCCGCGCCACCGCCCGGCTCACCGGCACCCCGTGGACCCTCAACAGCGAGATCCCCGGCCACGAACTCCGCACCCGCTACCTCGCCGCCCCCGGCGCCCTCGCCCACGCCGAACGCGACATCGAGCGCGGCCTCCTCACCGCCCGCGGCCTCGACCGCGTCCTCCGCGTCGCCTGGACCGTCGCCGACCTCGCCGGACACGACCGCCCCGACCCCGACGACCTCGCCCTCGCCCTCGACCTGCGCACCGGCATCACCCGAGGCGTCCCCCTCACCACCGGAGCCCGCCCATGACGCCGCCCGCCCCGGACGCCGAACGCCTCGCCCGCGCCGCCCTCACCCGCATCGTCGAACCCGGCGACGAACAGGCCGGCCGCGCCCTGCGCGCCCACGGCCCCGACGGCCTCCTCACCCTCCTCCGCGACCCCCGGGAACCCCCGATCCCCGGTGCCGGCGCGCGCCGAGCGGCCGGCTGGCGCCACCGCGCCCGCACCACCTCGCCCGAAGCCGACCTCGACCACATCACCCGGCTCGGCGGCACCTTCCTCGTCCCCGGCGACCCCGAGTGGCCCACCCAGCTCGACGACCTCGGCGACGCCCGCCCCCTCGGCCTGTGGACCCGTGGCCCCGCCTCCCTGCGCACCTGGGCCCTGCGCTCCGTCGCCCTCGTCGGCGCCCGCGCCTGCACCCCGTACGGCGCCCACACCGCCGCCGACCTCGCCGCCGGACTCAGCCGCCACGGCTGGGTCGTCGTCTCCGGCGCCGCCTACGGCATCGACGGCGCCGCCCACCGCGGCGCACTCGCCGCCGGCGGAGCCACCGCCGCCGTCCTCGCCAGCGGCGTCGACACCCCCTACCCACGCGGCCACAGCGGACTCCTCGACCGGATCGCCGGCCAGGGCCTCCTCATCGGCGAACTGCCGCCCGGCAGCCACCCCACACCGAGCCGCTTCATCCTGCGCAACCGCGTCATCGCCGCCCTCACCCGCGGCACCGTCGTCGTCGAGGCCCAGCACCGCAGCGGCTCCCTCGTCACGGCCCGCGCCGCCACCCGCCTCGGCCGCCACACCATGGGCGTCCCCGGCCCGGTCACCAGCGCCCTCTCCGCCGGAGTCCACGAGCTGCTGCGCGACGGCGCCACCCTCGTCACCGACGCCGACGAGATCGTCGAACTCGTCGGCGCCATCGGCGAACTCGCCCCCGCCCGACGCGGCCCCGTCCTGCCCCGCGACCTCCTCGCCCCCGCGACCGCCCAGGTCCTCGAAGCCCTCCCCGTCCACCCGCCCGCCCCCGCCACCGAGATCGCCCGCCGCGCCGGCACCACCCCCGACGAGGCCCTCGCCCGGCTGTACGAACTGCACGCCCTCGGTCACGCCGAGCGGGACGGCGACGGATGGAGGTTGACGAACACCGGCAAGCCGGTGTCGAACGCGCGGCGAGGCGATCCTTGACCTGGAGCATTCGGGTGAAAAGGTGAAGCCGATGAACAACCGAGCCCTCTCGGCCGCCCCACCGGGGCCGACGCGCGCCACGGCACCGGTTCGAAGATGTGGCCGACCACGGCACCCCGGACCGGCGCCATCCGCTCCTGTTCGCTCACCGCGACACCGCACTCACGCTACGCTCACCAGGATTCCCCACAGGACACCCAGACCGACGCACCCGACAGCAGAACGGCTCAAGGCAACGCATGCCCCAGCACACCTCCGGGTCTGACCGCGCTGCGGTGCCCCCAGCAGCCCGGGGCACCGTGCGGCCGGCCGCGCCGACCTCGCTCGACGAGCTGTGGCGCTCGTACAAGTCCACCGGCGACGAGCGGCTGCGGGAGCAGCTGATCCTGCACTACTCGCCGCTCGTCAAATACGTCGCCGGACGCGTCAGCGTCGGCCTGCCGTCCAACGTGGAACAGGCGGACTTCGTCTCCTCCGGGGTGTTCGGCCTCATCGACGCCATCGAGAAGTTCGACGTCGAGCGCGCCATCAAGTTCGAGACCTACGCCATCACCCGCATCCGCGGCGCGATGATCGACGAACTGCGCGCCCTCGACTGGATCCCCCGCTCCGTGCGCCAGAAGGCCCGCAACGTCGAGCGTGCCTACGCCACCCTGGAGGCCCAGCTCCGCCGCACCCCCAGCGAGAGCGAGGTCGCCGCCGAACTCGGCATCCAGCTGGAGGAACTCCACGCCGTCTTCAGTCAGTTGTCCCTCGCCAACGTCGTCGCCCTCGAAGAGCTGCTGCACGTCGGCGGCGAAGGCGGCGAACGGCTCTCCCTCATGGACACCCTGGAGGACACGGCCGCCGACAACCCCGTCGAGGTCGCCGAGGACCGCGAGCTGCGCCGGCTGCTCGCCCGCGCCATCAACACGCTCCCCGAGCGCGAGAAGACCGTCGTCACGCTGTACTACTACGAGGGCCTGACCCTGGCCGAGATCGGCAACGTCCTCGGCGTCACCGAGAGCCGCGTCAGCCAGATCCACACCAAGTCCGTCCTGCAGCTCCGTGCCAAGCTGGCCGACGTAGGACGCTGACCGCGCCGCACCGGTCGTACAGTGGAGCCGTGCCCAGGATTCGAGCGGCCTCGGTGGCCGAGCACCGGACCATGCAGCGCGGCGCCCTCCTGGACGCCGCGCGTTCCCTGCTGTCCGAGGGCGGGACGGAGGCGCTGACCTTCCCCGCGCTCGCCGAGCGCACCGGCCTCGCCCGCTCGTCGGTCTACGAGTACTTCCGCTCCCGCGCCGCCGTCGTCGAGGAACTGTGCGCGGTCGACTTCCCCGTCTGGGCCGCCGAGGTCGAACTCGCCATGGCGGGCGTCGACGCCCCCGAGGACAAGGTCGCCGCCTACGTCCGCAAGCAGCTGGAGCTCGTCGGCGACCGCCGCCACCGCGCCGTCGTCGCCATCTCCGCGGGCGAGCTCGACGACGGTGCCCGCGAGAAGATCCGCGCCGCCCACGGCGGTCTCGTCACCATGGTCGTCGACGCCCTGGCCGCCCTGGGCGTCCGTGAACCCCGCCTCGGCGCCATGCTCCTCCAGGGTGTCGTCGACGCCGCCGTCCGCCGCATCGAACTCGGCGCCGCCGAGGACCCCACCGTGATCGCCGACGCGGCCGTCACCATGGCCCTCCACGGCGTCACCGGCCCCACCGCCTGAACCGACGGGCCTCCCTATCCGGCGACCGGCAGCAGGCGTGACCTGGGCCGGGGTGCCAGGAGGAGGGGGTCCAGGTAGGTCTCGCCGCGGAGCAGGCCCCAGTGGAGGCACGGGGAGGCGCAGTGCGCGTCGGGGGCCGCTTCGGCGATCCGGGTGCCCGGGGTGACCCGGGTGCCGGCCGTGACCAGCGGGGTGACCGGGGAGAACGTGGTGCGGAGCGGGGGAGTACCGGTGCCCGTGAGGGTGAGGGTGACGACGCCGCGGCCGCCGACCCCGCCGGCGAAGGTGACGGTGCCGGCGGCGGGGGCCAGGACCGGGGTGCCCGGGGGCGCGGCGAGGTCGATGCCGCGGTGGCCGGCGGCGTAGGGGCCCGGTGGCGGGTGCCAGCCGCGCAGGATCTGCGGCGGGGCCACCGGCCAGAGGAGGGCCAGGGCGAGGAAGACCGTGGTGAGCTGCATGGGGAGAGCGTCCCCGGGGCGGGCGGTTCATGCCGGTCCCGGGCGATTTCTGTGGACAGAGGGCGGCCTGTGGACAGCGCCGTCACCCGGCGCTCCCGGGTTCCCGTACACTTCCTATGGCGACCCGGGTCACCGGGTCGACTTCGCACGCCCCGCCACTCGTCTCCAAGAGCGCGGTGGCAGCGCCTTTCGGTCCTTCGTGGCACGGCGCGCCGGGGCGTCAGGAACACAACCGAGAAACCCAAGGAGATACGGCCATGGCCGTCGTCACGATGCGGGAGCTGCTGGAGAGCGGCGTCCACTTCGGTCACCAGACCCGTCGCTGGAACCCGAAGATGAAGCGTTTCATCTTCACCGAGCGCAACGGCATCTACATCATCGACCTGCTCCAGTCGCTGTCGTACATCGACCGCGCCTTCGAGTTCGTCAAGGAGACCGTCGCGCACGGTGGCTCCGTGATGTTCGTCGGTACGAAGAAGCAGGCCCAGGAGGCCATCGCCGAGCAGGCGACGCGCGTCGGCATGCCCTACGTCAACCAGCGCTGGCTGGGCGGCATGCTCACCAACTTCTCGACCGTCTACAAGCGTCTGCAGCGCCTCAAGGAGCTCGAGCAGATCGACTTCGAGGACGTCGCGGCCTCGGGTCTCACCAAGAAGGAGCTCCTGGTCCTCTCGCGCGAGAAGGCCAAGCTGGAGAAGACCCTCGGTGGTATCCGCGAGATGCAGAAGGTGCCCAGCGCCGTCTGGATCGTCGACACCAAGAAGGAGCACATCGCCGTCGGCGAGGCTCGCAAGCTCAACATCCCGGTCGTCGCGATCCTCGACACCAACTGTGACCCCGACGAGGTCGACTACAAGATCCCGGGCAACGACGACGCGATCCGCTCCGTCACCCTGCTCACCCGCGTGATCGCCGACGCCGTCGCCGAGGGCCTCATCGCCCGCTCCGGTGCCGCCACCGGTGACTCGAAGCCGGGCGAGAAGGCCGCCGGCGAGCCGCTCGCCGAGTGGGAGCGCGACCTGCTCGAGGGCGAGAAGAAGGACGAGGCCGCCGAGGTCCAGTCCTCCGCCGAGACCGAGAAGGCCGTCGAGGCCGAGGCTCAGGTCGAGACCCCGGCCGCCGAGGCCGAGGCCGAGGCTCCCGCCGCCGAGCAGGGCTGACCTTCCGCACCCCGGAAACACCGCGGAGGTGACGGCGGGGGCTCAGAAAGCCCCCGCCGTCCCGCCGTAGATCTTCGTAGATCTTTCTGACTTCGAGAGAGAAACAGACTCATGGCGAACTACACCGCCGCTGACGTCAAGAAGCTCCGTGAGCTCACCGGCGCCGGCATGATGGACTGCAAGAAGGCCCTCGAAGAGGCCGACGGCGATGTCGACAAGGCCGTAGAGGCCCTGCGCATCAAGGGCCAGAAGGGTGTCGCCAAGCGTGAGGGCCGCTCCGCCGAGAACGGCGCCGTGGTCTCCCTCATCGCCGACGACAACACCTCCGGCGTCATCGTCGAGCTGAAGTGCGAGACGGACTTCGTCGCCAAGGGTGACAAGTTCCTCGCCGTCGCCGACGCCCTCGCCGCCCACGTCGCCGCCACCAAGCCGGCCGACATCGAGGCCCTGCTCGCCTCCGAGATCGAGGCCGGCAAGACCGTGCAGGCCTTCGTGGACGAGGCCAACGCCAACCTCGGCGAGAAGATCGTCCTCGACCGCTTCGCGGCCTACGCCGACGGTTACGTCTCCGCGTACATGCACCGCACCATGCCCGACCTCCCGCCGCAGATCGGTGTCCTCGTCGAGTTCGACAAGGAGAACGCCGAGGTCGCCAAGGGTGTCGCGCAGCACATCGCCGCCTTCGCGCCGAAGTACCTCACCCGTGAGGACGTCCCGGCCGAGGTCGTCGAGTCCGAGCGTCGCATCGCCGAGGAGACCACCCGCGCCGAGGGCAAGCCCGAGGCCGCGATCGCCAAGATCGTCGAGGGTCGCGTCAACGGCTTCTTCAAGGACGCCACGCTGCTCGGCCAGCCGTACGCCCTGGACAACAAGAAGTCCGTCCAGCAGATCCTGGACGAGGCCGGTGTCACCCTGAAGCGCTTCAGCCGCATCAAGGTCGGCATCTGAGTCCGTCCGTCCACGCGAAAGCGACGGACACCGGACCCGGGTAGGGTCTGAGACAGTCGTCCCGCCCCGCGCGGGACGACCGCAGATGTGACGAGGAGGCCATTGCCGTACGGGAAACCCACGAGGACCCAGGGCAATGGCCTTCTTCGTATGTGTACGAGGAGATCTCCATGAATCAGGGCGCCGAACAGGGCCACGACGACAACAGCGGCAAGAAGCTCGGCCGCTACATGCTGAAGCTGTCCGGAGAAGCCTTCTCCGGCGGTACCGGTCTCGGTGTCGACCCGGACGTCGTGCACGCCATCGCGCGTGAGATCGCGGCCGTGGTCCGCGACGGCGCCCAGATCGCCATCGTCATCGGCGGCGGCAACTTCTTCCGCGGCGCCGAGCTCCAGCAGCGCGGCATGGACCGGGCCCGCTCCGACTACATGGGCATGCTCGGCACCGTGATGAACTGCCTCGCCCTCCAGGACTTCCTAGAGAAGGAGGGCATCGACTCCCGCGTCCAGACCGCCATCACCATGGGCCAGGTCGCCGAGCCGTACATCCCGCTGCGCGCCGTGCGCCACCTGGAGAAGGGCCGCGTGGTCATCTTTGGCGCCGGCATGGGCATGCCGTACTTCTCCACCGACACGACCGCCGCCCAGCGGGCCCTGGAGATCGACGCCGAAGCGCTCCTCATGGGGAAGAACGGCGTGGACGGCGTCTACGACTCCGACCCGAGGACCAACCCCGCCGCGGTCAAGTTCGACGCCCTGGAGTACAGCGAGGTCATCACCCGCGACCTCAAGGTCGCCGATGCCACCGCCATCACCCTGTGCCGCGACAACAAGCTCCCGATCCTCGTCTTCGAACTGCTCGCCGAGGGCAATATCGCGCGCGCCGTGACGGGTGAGAAGATCGGCACACTCGTGAGCGACCAGGGCACCCGGGCCTGACCCAGGCCCGCCCTCAACCGACACAACGCGACGACACGCAGGAGCATGTGGTGATCGAAGAGACCCTCCTCGAGGCCGAGGAGAAGATGGAGAAGGCGGTCGTGGTCGCCAAGGAGGACTTCGCCGCGATCCGCACCGGCCGTGCGCACCCGGCGATGTTCAACAAGATCGTGGCCGACTACTACGGCGCCCTCACCCCCATCAACCAGCTGGCGTCGTTCTCGGTGCCGGAGCCGCGCATGGCCGTGGTGACCCCGTTCGACAAGAGCGCGCTGCGCAACATCGAGCAGGCCATCCGCGACTCGGACCTCGGCGTCAACCCGAGCAACGACGGCAACATCATCCGGGTGACCTTCCCGGAGCTCACCGAAGAGCGCCGCCGCGACTACATCAAGGTCGCCAAGGGCAAGGCCGAGGACTCCAAGATCTCGATCCGCTCCGTGCGCCGCAAGGCCAAGGAGACCATCGACAAGTTCGTCAAGGACGGCGAGGTCGGCGAGGACGAGGGCCGCCGCGCGGAGAAGGAGCTCGACGACACCACCGCGAAGTACGTGGCGCAGGTGGACGAGCTCCTGAAGCACAAGGAAGCCGAGCTCCTCGAGGTCTGATGAACGACTCATCCTGGGGGGCGCCGGCGGCCGGTTCAGGTCTCGGCGGACCCGACCAGGGGCCTGCCCCGGCGGGTCCCGCCCTCGATCGGCACCGGGCGGCGCAGACTCGCCCCATGCCCATCGTGCCCGACGTACCCGCCGGCGGATTCCAGGACGGACACGGACGGGGGGCCGCTCACCCGAGCGGTCCCCTCTTCCGTGACGAGACCCCGCACGAGCACCCGCAGGAGCCCATGCCCAGCCCCGTCCCGCCTCCTCCGCCGTCCTCGGGCCCCACGCCCCGGCAGAAGAAGAGCGCGGGCCGGGACCTGGGCGCGGCGATAGGGGTCGGCGTCGGTCTCGGGGCCGTGATCATCGCGTCCCTGTTCATCTGGAAGCCGGCCTTCGTCGGTGTGGTCGCGGTGGCCGTGGTCGTCGGACTCTGGGAGCTGACCTCCCGGCTCCAGGAGCGCAAGGCGATCAAGGCGCCGCTGGTGCCGCTCGCGGTCGGCGGCGCGGCGATGGTCGTCGCCGGGTACGTGCGGGGCCCCGAGGGCGCCTGGGTCGCGATGGCCCTGACGGCGCTCGCGGTGCTCGTCTGGCGGATGACGGAACCCCCCGAGGGGTATCTGAAGGACGTCACGGCGGGCGTCTTCGCCGCGTTCTACGTGCCGTTCCTGGCGACCTTCGTGGCGATGCTGCTCACCGCCGACGACGGGCCGTGGCGGGTGCTGACCTTCCTGCTGCTCACGGTGGTCAGCGACACCGGGGCGTACGCGGTGGGCTGGCGCTTCGGCAAGCACAAGCTGGCGCCGCGGATCAGTCCGGGCAAGACCCGCGAGGGACTGTTCGGCGCGGTGGCCTTCGCGATGGCGGCCGGCGCGCTGTGCATGCAGTTCCTGATCGACGACGGCATCTGGTGGCAGGGTCTGCTCCTCGGCCTCGCGGTGGCGGCGAGCGCGACGCTCGGCGACCTCGGCGAGTCGATGATCAAGCGCGACCTCGGCATCAAGGACATGGGCACGCTGCTCCCGGGGCACGGGGGCATCATGGACCGCCTGGACTCGCTCCTGCCGACGGCGCCGGTGGTGTGGTTGCTGCTCGCGCTCTTCGTCGGAACGGGTTGACGGACAGCGGGTACTCTGGAAGGGCTCGGGCCTGTGGCCCGGGCCCTTCGTCGTCCTCGCCACCGCGGGGACGGTCCAGTGAGGTCGCCCCGGCATCGCCCTGCCGCACTCCCCGCCGTCGCGGGACGTCCGACCTCGTGCCTGTATGAGGAGAGACGCCGTCGTGGCCCGTCCGCTGCCCGGAGAACTCACTTTCGTCGCCCCGCGCGGGGCCAAGAAGCCGCCGCGGCACCTCGCCGACCTCTCGCCCGCCGAGCGCAAGGAGGCCGTCGCCGCGATCGGCGAGAAGCCCTTCCGCGCCAAGCAGCTGTCGACGCACTACTTCGCGCGGTACGCGCACGACCCCGCCGAGTGGACCGACATCCCGGCCGCCTCGCGGGAGAAGCTGGCCGGCGAGCTGCTGCCCGACCTGATGTCGGTGGTGCGGCACATCTCGTGCGACGACGACACCACCCGCAAGACCCTGTGGCGGCTGCACGACGGCACGCTCGTGGAGTCGGTGCTGATGCGCTACCCGGACCGGGTGACGATGTGCATCTCCTCGCAGGCCGGCTGCGGCATGAACTGCCCGTTCTGCGCGACCGGCCAGGCCGGTCTCGACCGGAACCTCTCGACCGCCGAGATCGTGCACCAGATCGTCGACGGCATGCGCGCGCTGCGCGACGGCGAGGTGCCCGGCGGGCCCGCGCGGCTTTCGAACATCGTCTTCATGGGGATGGGCGAGCCGCTCGCCAACTACAAGCGGGTCGTCGGCGCCATCCGCCGGCTGACCGACCCCGAGCCCGACGGCCTCGGCCTGTCGCAGCGCGGCATCACCGTGTCGACCGTGGGCCTGGTGCCGGCGATGCTGCGCTTCGCCGACGAGGGCTTCAAGTGCCGGCTCGCGGTCTCCCTGCACGCCCCGGACGACGAGCTCCGCGACACGCTGGTGCCGGTGAACACCCGCTGGAAGGTGCGGGAGGTGCTGGACGCGGCGTGGGAGTACGCCGAGAAGTCCGGCCGCCGGGTCTCCATCGAGTACGCCCTCATCCGGGACATCAACGACCAGGCCTGGCGGGGCGACCTGCTGGGCAAGCTGCTCAAGGGCAAGCGGGTGCACGTCAACCTGATCCCGCTGAACCCGACGCCCGGCTCGAAGTGGACCGCCTCCCGGCCGGAGGACGAGAAGGCCTTCGTCGAGGCCATCGCCCGCCACGGCGTGCCGGTCACCGTCCGGGACACCCGGGGCCAGGAGATCGACGGCGCCTGTGGACAGCTCGCCGCCTCCGAACGCTGACCTTGTACCCTGTGCTCGAACACACCTGCATATTCCGACAGGGGAGCGCCACAGCGCTGAGAGTGCGGTAACCGTAGACCGCAGACCCTCTGAACCTCGCCCGGGTCATTCCGGGTAGGAAGTTCGGTCGTAACTCGAGCTGTTGCGCCCTGCCCGCGTCCGGTCCCCGGCCGCGGGCAGGGCCGCGTCTCCTTCTGGTCCCACCCAGGAGGACATACACATGCACACCAAGAAGGCCGCCGCCGTCGCGCTGGCCGCGGCGCTCGGCGTCACGGGCCTGGCCGCCTGCTCCACCGAGTCCGCCCGCGACGCCGCGGGGAAGACCGGGGAGCCCGCGCCGAAGACCGTGACGCTCGTCAGCCACGACTCCTTCAACGCCTCCAAGGAGGTGCTGGCCGAGTTCACGAAGCAGACCGGATTCACGGTCAAGGTCCTCAAGGCCGGTGACGCGGGCGAGGCCGTCAACAAGGAGATCCTGACCAAGGGCTCCCCGCAGGGCGACGTCTTCTTCGGCGTCGACAACACGCTGCTCTCCCGCGCCCTCGACAACGGCATCTTCGTGCCGTACGAGGCGAAGGGCCTGGACCGGGTCCCGGACACCTTCAAGCTCGACAAGGAGCAGCGGGTCACGCCGATCGACACCGGCGACATCTGCGTCAACTACGACAAGAAGTACTTCGCGAACAAGAAGCTGGCGCCGCCGCAGTCCTTCGACGACCTGCTGAAGCCGGAGTACAAGGACCTCCTCGTGGTGGAGAACCCGGAGCGGTCCTCCCCGGGCCTCGGGTTCCTCCTCGGCACGGTCGCGAAGTACGGCGACGCCGGCTGGCAGGACTACTGGAAGAAGCTGAAGGCGAACGGCGTGAAGACCGTCGACAGCTGGGAGCTCGCCTACAACCAGGAGTTCTCCGGTTCGGCCGGCGGCAAGGAGGCCAAGGGCGACCGCCCGCTGGTCGTCTCCTACGCCTCCAGCCCGCCGGTCGAGGTGCTGTACGCGGAGCCGCAGCCGAAGGAGGCCCCCACCGGGGTGTCCACCGGCACCTGCTTCCGCCAGATCGAGTTCGCGGGCCTGCTGAACGGGGCGAAGAACCCCGAGGGCGGCAAGGCGCTGATCGACTTCCTGGTCTCGAAGAAGTTCCAGGACGACATGCCGCTGCAGATGTTCGTGAACCCGGTGGCGAAGGACGCGGCCCTGCCGGAGCTGTTCACGAAGCACGGCGTGGTGATCGAGAAGCCGGAGACGGTGGCGCCGGAGAAGATCGCCGCGCAGCGTGAGGCCTGGATCCAGCAGTGGTCGTCGCTCGTCCTCAAGTGAGGCGCGACCCGAAGGGGAGCGCGGCGCGGCTGGGCCTGATGGCCCTGCCCGTCGCGTTCTTCGCGGTCTTCTTCGCCTGGCCCGTCGCGTCGATCGTCGAGCGCGGGCTGCGGCCCGACGGCGCCTGGGACCTCGGGGCGATCGGAGCGACCCTGGGCCGCTCCGACATCCTCGACGTGCTCGGCTTCACCGTCTGGCAGGCGGCCGCCTCCACCGGGCTCACGCTGCTCGTGGCGCTGCCGGGGGCGTACGTCTTCGCCCGCTTCGACTTCCCCGGGAAGGGCGTGCTGCGCGCGGTCGTCACCGTGCCGTTCGTGCTGCCGACGGTGCTCGTCGGCACGGCGTTCCTGGCGCTCGTGGGGCGGGGCGGCTTCACCGACGAGCTGTGGGGGCTGCGGCTCGACACCACGGTGTGGGCGATCCTCCTCGCGCACGTCTTCTTCAACTACGCGGTCGTCGTCCGGACCGTCGGCGGGCTGTGGGCGCAGCTCGACCCGCGCCAGGAGGAGGCGGCCCGGGTGCTCGGCGCGTCCCGCTGGACGGCCTGGCGGTCGGTGACGCTGCCGGCCCTGGTGCCCGCGGTGTCGGCGGCGGCGCTGATGGTCTTCCTCTTCACCTTCACCTCCTTCGGCGTCGTGCAGATCCTCGGCGGGGACGCGTACACGACGCTGGAGGCGGAGATCTACCGGCAGACGGCCCGGCTGCTCGACCTGCGGACCGCGGCCGTGCTCACGCTCGTGCAGTTCGTCGCGGTGGGCGTGATCCTCGCCGTGCACGCGCGGACGGTGCGGCGGCGGGAGACCGCGCTGCGCCTCGTCCCTCCGGAGCGGACCGCGCGCCGGCCGCGCGGCTTCGGGCAGTGGGCGCTGCTCGGCGGGGTGCTCGCCTCGGTGGCGGTGCTGATCCTGCTGCCGCTCGGGGTGCTGGTGGAGCGTTCCTTCGCGACGCCGGAGGGGTACGGGCTCCGCTACTACCGGGCGCTCGGCTCGCTCGACGAGGCCGGGACGTTCCTGGTGCCGCCGCTGGAGGCGGTCGGGAACTCGCTGCGGTACGCGGTCGCCGCCACGGCCGTCGCGGTGGTGATCGGCGGGCTCGCGGCGGCGGCGCTCACCAGGCGGGCGGGACGGCTGGTGCGGGGCTTCGACGCGCTGCTCATGCTGCCGCTCGGGGTGTCGGCGGTGACCGTCGGCTTCGGGTTCCTCATCACGCTGGACGAGCCGCCGTTCGACCTGCGGGCCAGCTGGATCCTCGTACCGCTCGCGCAGGCGCTGGTCGGCGTGCCGTTCGTCGTCCGGACGATGCTCCCGGTGCTGCGGGCGGTGGACCAGCGGCTGCGGGAGGCGGCGGCGGTGCTGGGGGCCTCGCCGTGGCGGGCCTGGCGGGAGGTGGACCTGCCGCTGGTGCGGCGGGCGCTGCTGATCGCGGCCGGGTTCGCCTTCGCGGTCTCGCTCGGCGAGTTCGGGGCGACCGTCTTCATCGCGCGGCCCGACAACCCGACGCTGCCGGTCGCGGTGGCGCGGCTGCTCGGCCGGCCGGGCGAGCTCAACTACGGGCAGGCGATGGCCCTGTCGACGATTCTGATGGTGGTGTGCGCGGTCTCCCTGCTGCTGCTCGAACGGCTGCGGACCGACCGGACCACCGGGGAGTTCTGATGCTGACCCTTGACGGAGCGACGGTACGGTTCGGGGCGCGGGCGGTCCTCGACGCGGTGGACCTGGAGGTCGCCGAGCACGAGATCGTGTGCGTCCTCGGGCCGAGCGGGTCCGGCAAGTCGACGCTGCTGCGGGCGGTCGCCGGGCTCCAGGCGCTCGACGCGGGCCGGGTGCTGCTCGCGGGCACCGACCAGGAGGGGGTGCCGACGCACCGGCGCGGGGTGGGCCTCATGTTCCAGGACCACCAGCTCTTCCCGCAGAGGGACGTCGCCGGGAACGTCGCCTTCGGGCCCCGGATGCACGGCGTGCCGAAGGAGGAGCGGGCCGCGCGGGTCGAGGAGCTGCTCGACCTGGTGGGCCTGCCGGGCGCCGGGCGGAGGTCGGTCGCCGCGCTGTCCGGCGGCGAGCAGCAGCGGGTGGCGCTGGCGAGGGCGCTGGCGCCGAGGCCCCGGCTGCTGATGCTCGACGAACCGCTGGGGCAGCTGGACCGGGGGCTGCGGGAGCGGCTCGTCGTGGAGCTGCGGGCGCTCTTCGGGCGGCTCGGCACGACGGTCCTCGCCGTCACCCACGACCAGGGCGAGGCGTTCGCGCTCGCGGACCGGGTGGTGGTCATGCGGGACGGGCGGATCGTGCGCTCGGGCACGCCGGTGGACGTGTGGCAGCGGCCGGGCACGGAGTTCGTCGCCCGCTTCCTCGGTTTCGAGAACGTCGTCCCGGCGACGGTGTCCGGGGCGGTGGCGCAGACCGCGTGGGGCCGGATCCCGGTCCCCGACGGCTCCCCGCAGGGTGCGCGGACGCTGCTGGTCCGCCCGGCGGGGGTCCTCGTGACGGACGGGGGCGGCCTCGCCTGCCGGGTCGAGTCCCGTACCTTCCGGGGCCATCACGTCACGGTCGTCCTCCGCCCGGCGGACGGCCCGCCGCTGGAGGCGGAACTCCCGCTGCGGGAGGTGCCGGAGGAGGGCGCGGAGGTGTCGGTGGCCTTCCGGACGGAGGAGGTCGTGGTGCTGGACGGGGACGAAGCGAAGGACGGGGACGAGCCGGACGGTCAGAGCCGGTCGTAGAGCGCGCGCAGCCAGGGCTGCCGGACCTCGGGCATCCGGGCGAGGGTCCCGCGGAGCGTGCGGCGGTCGGGGCGGAAGAGGTACCCGGGGCGGTCCGGGTGCGGGTAGTCGTCGCGGACGACCTGGGTCGGCAGCGTCCCGGACACCGGCGTCGGCGAGGTCTCCCCGGACCGCGCCAGACGGGCCCAGACGGGGGCGGGGAGCGGGACGGGCACCGCGTCCCCGGCCGGCCGCCAGGGCTCTCCCGTCCGCCGGTCGGAGGGTACGAGGACGATGTCGGCGCCGGTCCCGGGCAGGCCGGGACCGGCCACGCCCACGGTCAGGAAGGGCGGCCCGGCCGGGAGCAGCCGTTCGACGGTCCGGCCGAACATCACGGCCGGCAGCCCGTCGGGCAGGCACAGGGCCCGGCCGCCGGAGGCGGCCAGCAGCCGGGCGAGCGCCGCTCCCGCCGCAGCCGACCAGCGCAGGTCCCAGTCGCCTTCCAGGTCGACCGGGGGCAGCGGCAGGACCGGGGCGGCCGGCGGCGGGACGCCGAGGGAGCGCCGGACGACGGCCCCGGGGGCGTACCGGACCGTCTGCCAGACCCCGCAGTCGTCCTCGCGGAAGCCGACGCCGAGGCCGCAGCCGGCGCACAGCAGGCTGGGTTCGTCGCCCGCGACCATGCCGAGGCAGGAGTTGCCGGACCGCTCGGGCAGCAGCCGGGTGCCGCGGGTGTCGCCCGGGGCGAGCACGATCACGTTCCGGGGGCCGGTGGGGATCCCGTACGCCGGGGCGTACACCCCGTGGGCCGCGGCCCCGGACGCGCCGATCTCCTCCCAGGTCCGCCACGGCCGTCCCCACGGGTCGGGGTCCACGGCGTAGGTCCCCGGCTCCATGAGCGGCGGCATCCAGCGGTGGCCCGCGTCGCAGTGGGCCTCCGCGGGCAGCGCCACCCGCTCCACCGGCACCGACAGCTCCGCCCCGCAGCCCGCGCACACGAAGAGGTCCACCTACGCGGATCCCAGCCGGGCCAGCGCGGCCGGGGCCTCGTCGACGGAGTCGACCAGGGCGATGCGGGCGGCCATCGGGCGGCCGGTCGCGAGGGTCTCCAGGAGGGGCCAGGCGGGGAGGCGGTCGGTCCAGTGGGCGCGGTCGACGAGGACCATGGGGGTGGGGGCGCCGAGGGAGCCGTAGTAGTTGGGGGTGGTGTTGTCGAAGATCTCCTGGACGGTGCCGGCGGCGCCGGGGAGGAAGACGACACCGGCGGTGGAGCGGGCCAGGAGGCCGTCCTCGCGCAGCGCGTTGGTGAAGTACTTGGCTATGTGCCGGGCGAAGGCGTTGGGCGGTTCGTGGCCGTAGAACCAGGTGGGGATGCCGATCGAGTCGCCGCCGTCGGGCAGCAGCGTCCGGACGCCGAAGGCCGCGCGGGCCCACTCCGTCACCGAGGGCGCGAAGGAGGGGGCCTTCGCGAGGAGGGCGAGGGCGTCGGCGAGCGCCGGGTCGTCGAAGGGGGCGGTGTACGCGCCGAGGTTCGCCGCCTCCATCGCGCCGGGGCCGCCGCCGGTCGCGACCGTGTACCCGGCGCGGGCGAGGGAGCGGCCGAGGCGGGCCGCGCCGGCGTACGCCTCGGTGCCCCGGCCCATCGCGTGGCCGCCCATGACGCCGACGACCCGCCGGCCGGCGAGGCGCTCGTCGAGGGCGTCGCCCACGGCGTCGTCGTGGATCGAGCGGAGCATGGAGGAGAAGACGTCGCCGTCGGCGCGGGTGGCGCCGAACCAGGCGTAGGAGAGGGCGTCGGGGGTGGCCGGGTAACCGCCGGCGGCGGTGACGCCCTCGTACAGCTCGTCCGGGGTGTAGAGCCGGTTGCGGTACGGGTCGAAGGGGAGGTCGGGGACGGGCGGGAAGACCAGCGCGCCGTCGGCCCGGACCTTGGCGACGGCCTCCGGCTCCATCGGGCAGCCGAGGAAGACGGTGGCGGCGGTGGAGGAGGCGAGGAGCGCGAAGGTGCGGTCGGTGAGGTCGACGGACTGGACGCGGAGTCCGGCGAGGCCGCCGGGCCGGGCGAGCGACGCGTCGAACTCGTCGAGCGTGTGGATCTCGCGGCCGCTCCTGCGCGGGCGCGGCGGTGGGGGCGTCGCCATGGGCCCACGATAGGCGGCCCATGGCGACGGGGCCCGCTGGTTTTCTCCGGGCCGTCAGGCCGTCAGGGGCAGGGCGGCGAGTTCGCCGACGAGCCAGGTCAGCGGGAGGAAGAGGGCGAGCAGGGCGCCGGCGCGCAGCAGGGCGGCGGTGCGCAGCACGGTCGGCGGGGCGCCGAGCCGGGCGAGCGCCTCGGCGGTGTGGGCGCGGCACTGGCGGGACTCCAGGGCGGCGGAGAGCAGGGTCGCCGTGGTGCAGGCCAGGACGACGCCGGCGCCGAGTCCGGTGAGCGGTCCGAAGGCGGTGCCGCCGTCCCCGGCGGCGTACACGGTGGCGGCGGCGAGGGTGCCGGAGAGGACCGCGCAGACCACGCCGAGGGGGCGGCCGATGCGGGTGGCCTCGTCCATGAGGACCCGTCCGGCGAGGAGGCGTACGGCTCCGGGGCGGGCGGTCTGCAGGAGCCGGCCGCACAGGTGGGTGAGGCCGGGCCCGGCGAGCGCGAGCCCGGCGGCGGTGAGGATCCAGCCGGCGAGGACACCGGTGGGGGAGCCGTCGAAGCGGCCGGGCAGGGCGACGCCGCTGTCGCCGCCGCGGCCCGCGTACGTCTCCACGGCGAGGCCGACGGCGACGAGCGCGACGCCCCACGGCAGGCCGTTCGGCACCGGCCGGGCGGCGCCCTCCGGTGCGGGGGTACCGGTGCGGGGGCGCAGGGCGAGGCCGGCGGCGACGGCGCCGGCGACCGGGACGATCGCGAGCAGGGTGAGGGCGGCGGCCAGCGGCAGCGGCTGGTCGGCGGCGAGCAGTCCGGCCGCGGCGCCGTCGAAGGGGAGGCCGGTGATGTCGCCGCGCAGGTGGAGGTAGACGAGGAGGGCGACCATCGAGCCGAGGGTGCAGGCGACGGCGGTCGAGGTGGCGGCGATGGCGGTGAGCCGGGCCGGGCCGAGACCGATGGAGGAGAGTCCGGGGCGGGGCCGGGTGGCGGGGTCGGTGCGGGCGACGGCGACGGCGAACTGGACGGTGGCGGCGATCGGCAGCGCGCACCAGAGCAGCCGGAGCGCGGAGGCGGCGGAGTGTTCGGGGTGGCCGACGGCGTAGCCGAGGGTGCAGAGCAGCAGGAAGCCCACGCCCGCGGCGGCCGCGGCGACGAGGAGCCGCCGCAGCTGGACCAGCGGGTGGGAGCCGCGGACTAGACGGAGAGCGAGCACGCGGCGACGCCCTCCGCCCCCGTGGCGGGCGGCACGCTGCCGGCCCGGCGTCCGTCGAGGAGGGTGACCGTGCGGTCGGCGAGCGCCGCGACCTCCGGGTCGTGGGTGGCGAGGAGCACGGTGATGCCGTGCGAGCGGGCGGCGGCGGTGAGGGTGCGGAGCACCTGCGCGCCGTCGGCCCGGTGCAGGGCGGCGGTGGGTTCGTCGGCGAAGAGGACCGAGGGGGCGGCGGCGAGCGCGCGGGCGATGGCGGTGCGCTGGCGCTGGGAGCGGGTGAGCGCGTGCGGGCGGACGCGGGCGCAGGCGCCGGCGTCGAGGCGGTCGAGCCATTCGCAGGCGGCGGTCCGGGCGGCCCGGTGGGGGACCCCGCGCAGCAGCAGCGGCAGGGCGGTGTTCTCCCAGGCGGTGAGTTCGGGGACGAGGCCGTCGTCGGGGCCGATCCAGCCGAAGCGTTCGCGGCGGAGCCGTTCGCGGCCGGCCGGGGGGAGGGTGTGGACGGGGGAGCTGTTGAACCAGACCTCGCCCTTCTGGGCGGCGAGCTCGCCGGAGAGGCAGCGCAGGAGGGTGGTCTTGCCGCTGCCGCGGGGGCCGGTCACGGCGAGGATCTCGCCCTCGCGGACGCCGACGGAGACGCCGCTGAGGGCCTCCGTGCCGCCCAGGGAGCAGTGCAGGGAACGCGCCCAGAGCACGTCGTTGTCCGGTGGGGCCATCGCGTACACCTCGATGTCGGATCCGATTCTTGCCGTTCCCCCGTCCGGGGGAACGAGGACCGGGCCTGTCGGTCACTGGGCACCGTAAGTATTCGGATCCGTTTGTACGGACAGCACGCGGCCCGGGCCGCCGCCATCCACTCGGATGGCGGCATGCCCGGGCCGGGAGGTCACGCCGTGAGGGCGGCGTGGCGCAGGGGGCCTACAGCTTGGTCCACGCCTCGGTGAGCACGCTCCGCAGGATGCCCTCGATCTCGTCGAAGGTGCCCTGGTCGGCGATGAGCGGCGGGGCCAGCTGGATGACCGGGTCGCCGCGGTCGTCGGCGCGGCAGTACAGGCCGGCGTCGTACAGCGCCTTGGAGAGGAAGCCGTACAGGACGCGCTCCACCTCCTCGTCGTTGAAGGACTCCTTGGTGGCCTTGTCCTTGACGAGCTCGATGCCGTAGAAGTACCCGTTGCCGCGGACGTCGCCGACGATCGGGAGGTCGTGCAGCTTCGACAGCGTCGAGTAGAAGGCGCCCTCGTTGTCCAGCACGTGCTGGTTGAGGCCTTCCTTGTCGAAGATGTCGAGGTTGGCGATGGCGACCGCCGAGGACACCGGGTGGCCACCGAAGGTGTAGCCGTGCAGGAAGGTGTTGTCGCCCTTGTAGAACGGCTCGGCGATGCGGTCCGAGACGATGCAGGCGCCGATCGGGGAGTAGCCCGAGGTCATGCCCTTGGCGCAGGTGATCATGTCCGGCACGTAGCCGAACTTGTCACAGGCGAACATCGTGCCGAGGCGGCCGAAGGCGCAGATCGTCTCGTCGGAGACGAGCAGCACGTCGTACTGGTCGCAGATCTCGCGGACGCGCTGGAAGTAGCCGGGCGGCGGCGGGAAGCAGCCGCCGGCGTTCTGTACCGGCTCCAGGAAGACGGCCGCGACGGTGTCGGGGCCCTCGAAGAGGATCTGCTGCTCGATCTGGTCGGCGGCCCAGCGGCCGAAGGCCTCGGGGTCGTCGCCGTGGATCGGGGCGCGGTAGATGTTGGTGTTCGGCACCTTGTGCGCGCCGGGGACCAGCGGCTCGAAGGGGGCCTTCAGGGCCGGCAGGCCGGTGATCGACAGGGCGCCCTGCGGGGTGCCGTGGTAGGCGACCGCACGCGAGATGACCTTGTACTTGGTGTGCTTGCCCTGGAGCTTGAAGTACTGCTTGGCGAGCTTCCACGCGGTCTCGACGGCCTCGCCGCCACCGGTGGTGAAGAAGACCTTGTTGAGGTCGCCCGGGGCGTAGTCGGCGAGGCGCTCGGCGAGCTCGACGGCCTTGGGGTGGGCGTACGACCACACCGGGAAGAAGGCGAGCTCCTGGGCCTGCTTGTATGCGACCTCGGCCAGCTCCTGGCGGCCGTGACCGGCGTTGACCACGAAGAGGCCCGCGAGACCGTCGAGGTAGCGCTTGCCCTTGTCGTCGAAGATGTAGGTGCCCTCACCTCGGACGATGGTGGGGACGGGGCTGTTCTCGTACGACGACATGCGGGTGAAGTGCATCCACAGGTGGTCGTAGGCGGACTTGCTCAGGTCGCTGCGGGACTGGGTCACGGTTATCGGGTTCCCCACATATAGGTCTGCTTCTTGAGCTTCAGGTAAACGAAGCTCTCGGTGGAGCGCACGCCGGGGAGCGTGCGGATCCTTTTGTTGATCACGTCCAGAAGGTGGTCGTCGTCCTCGCAGACGATCTCCACCATCAGGTCGAACGAGCCCGCGGTCATCACCACGTACTCGCACTCGGGCATGTCGGTCAGCGCCTCCGCTACCGGATCCAGGTCGCCCTCGACGTGGATGCCGACCATCGCCTGGCGCCGGAGGCCCACGGTGAGCGGGTCGGTGACGGCGACGATCTGCATGACGCCCTGGTCGAGGAGCTTCTGGACGCGCTGCCGCACGGCCGCTTCGGAGAGGCCGACGGCCTTGCCGATGGCGGCGTAGGGGCGGCGGCCGTCCTCCTGGAGCTGCTCGATGATCGCCAGGGAGACGGCATCGACCGTAGGGGACGAACCGGTTCCGGTTCTGGAGTCTGTGCTTCGACTGGCCACGCCTTCACTGTGCACCGAGATGCGCAGTCGCGCAACCCCGAAGCGATGAAATTCGTTGCGAAGGGCCCTCGAAGTCACTGAATCCGAAGTCGAGGGGGCTCGGGGCTGTTGAAAGCGTCAGCCGAACCAGTAGGCTGAGGTGTCTCACCCATCGGGACGCCCGCACAAGGCCGTGCGGAACAAACGTGACAGGAGGGGTGGCAAGTGACCACCGAGCTGCGCCGGCTGCGCAACTACATCGACGGGGAGTTCCGCGACGCGGCCGACGGCCGCACCATCGAGGTGATCAACCCGGCCACCGGCGAGGTGTACGCGACCTCCCCGCTCTCCGGCCAGGCCGACGTCGACGCCGCCATGGAGGCCGCCGCGGCCGCCTTCCCCGCCTGGCGCGACACCACGCCGTCCGAGCGCCAGAAGGTGCTCCTCAAGATCGCGGACGCGTTCGAGGAGCGCGCCGAGGAGCTCATCGCCGCCGAGGTCCTGAACACCGGCAAGCCGACCGCCCTCGTCGCGAGCGAGGAGGTCCCGCCGATGGTGGACCAGATCCGCTTCTTCGCGGGTGCCGCCCGACTCCTCGAAGGCCGCTCGGCCGGCGAGTACATGGAGGGCATGACCTCGATCATCCGCCGCGAGCCGGTCGGCGTCTGCGCGCAGGTCGCGCCGTGGAACTACCCGATGATGATGGCCGTGTGGAAGTTCGCCCCGGCCCTCGCCGCGGGCAACACGGTCGTCCTCAAGCCCTCGGACACCACCCCCGCGTCCACGGTCCTGATCGCCGAGATCATCGGTTCGATCGTCCCCAAGGGCGTCTTCAACGTCATCTGCGGCGACCGCGAGACCGGCCGCGCGATGGTCGAGCACCCGACCCCGGCGATGGCCTCCATCACCGGCTCCGTCCGGGCCGGCATGCAGGTCGCCGAGTCGGCGTCCAAGGACGTCAAGCGCGTCCACCTGGAGCTGGGCGGCAAGGCCCCGGTCGTCGTCTTCGAGGACACCGACATCGAGAAGGCCGTCGAGGACATCTCCGTCGCCGGCTTCTTCAACGCCGGCCAGGACTGCACCGCCGCCACCCGCGTGCTCGTCCACGAGTCCATCCACGACGAGTTCGTCGCCGCCCTCGCCAAGGCCGCCGCCGAGACGAAGACCGGTCAGCCGGACGACGAGGACGTGCTCTACGGCCCGCTCAACAACGCCAACCAGCTGAAGCAGGTCGCCGGCTTCATCGACCGCCTCCCGGCCCACGCCAAGGTCGAGGCCGGCGGCCACCGCGTCGGCGACAAGGGCTACTTCTACGCCCCGACCGTCGTCTCCGGCCTCCGGCAGGACGACGAGATCATCCAGAACGAGGTCTTCGGCCCGGTCATCACCGTCCAGTCCTTCACGGACGAGGCGCAGGCCCTGGAGTTCGCCAACGGCGTCGAGTTCGCCCTGGCCTCCTCCGTCTGGACCAAGGACCACCAGCGCGCCATGCGCATGTCCCGCTCGCTCGACTTCGGCTGTGTGTGGATCAACACCCACATCCCGCTGGTCGCCGAGATGCCGCACGGCGGCTTCAAGAAGTCCGGCTACGGCAAGGACCTCTCCGCGTACGGCTTCGAGGACTACACGCGCATCAAGCACGTGATGACCTCGCTGGGCTGAACCGCCCGGTAGTACCGCGTACGGCCCCGGCACCGGTCGATCCGATGATCGACAAGGTGTCGGGGCCGTGCCGTGCCGCTCGACGGACCGTCCATTGCGACGGCTCGGAGCCCGGCGGGATGCTCGGCGGGTGAGAGCGACAGCCAGGAAACCCATGACCCGCCGGTCCGTCCTGACGGGCCTCGGCGCCGCCGGAGCCGGCGGCCTCCTCGCCGCGTGCGGCGTGAAGCCCGCGTACGTCCCCGAGGGCCGGCGCGCCGCACGGGACCTGTCGGGCCGCGAGCGGAGCCTCACCTTCGCCAACTGGCCGCTCTACATCGACACCGACGACGACGATCCGCGCAAGCGGCCCAGTCTCGACGCCTTCCGGGAGCGGACCGGGATCTCCGTCCACTACACGGAGGAGATCAACGACAACGACGAGTTCTTCGGGAAGATCGGCCCGGCCCTGATGAACGGGCAGCCCGTCGACCGCGACCTCGTCGTCGTCAGCGACTGGATGGCGGCCCGCTTCGTCCGCCTCGGCTGGGTCCAGAAGATGGACCGCGCCGCCCAGACGAACGTCGCCGGCCACCTCGACCCCCAGCTCCTCCGCCCCGCCTTCGACCCCGGCCGGCTCCACTCCGTGCCCTGGCAGTCCGGCATCACCGGCATCGCCTACAACCGCCGCAGGCTCGGCCGAGAACTGCGCTCCACCCGCCAGCTCTGGGACGCCGACCTGCGCGGCAAGGTCACCCTCCTCTCCGGCCTGGACGAGGCGATCCCGCTGCTCATGCAGGGCGACGGCGCGGACGTCACCCGCTGGACCCAGGACGACTTCCACGCCGTCTGCGACCGGATCGAGGGCCTGGTCCGCACGAAGCACATCCGCCGCTTCACCGGCAACGACTACATCAAGGACCTGGCCGCCGGCGACGTCCTGGCCTGCCAGGCGTACTCCGGCGACGTCATCCAGCTCCAGGCCGACGACCCCGACATCGAGTTCGTCGTCCCCGAGGAGGGCGGCGAACTGTGGGCCGAGTCGCTCCTGATCCCCAACCTCGCGCGCCACAAGACCAACGCCGAGAAGCTGGTGGACTACTACTACGAGCCCGAGGTCGCCGCCGAGCTGGCCGCCTGGGTCAACTACGTCTGCCCCGTCCCGGCCGCCCGGACCGTCCTCGCCGACTCCGGAGACGAGGAACTGGCCGCCCTCGCCGAGGACCCGCTCGTCTTCCCGGACAAGGAGATGCGCGCCCGCCTCGCCACCGCCCGCGACATCACCTCCGCCGAACGCAAGGCCATGGCCAAGCGCTGGAACGGGATCGTCGGCCTGTGAGTCGATCAGGTCATGACCGCGACGACCGCGCCTCGCCCCCGAATCTGAACATGTTCAAGTGGGGGCGTACGCTACCCCCATGAGCGACTCGAACGGGCCGAGAGCCCTTCTCGCGCGCATTCGCGCCTGGCTGATCCTCTTCGTCGTCTGCCTCGTCCTGAGCGGGGCCACCGCCTTCCCGCTCGTCACCGAACTCCGCTGGCTCGACTCCTCGTTGACCGGCTGGGCCGCGCCCGTCGCCGAGGCCCTGCCCGGGCTCGCCGAATGGATCCACAAGGTGGCCGGCGGCGTCGAGGCGGCCGGAGCCGACGCCCCGTACCTCCTCTACGGCACCGACTGGCTCGCCTTCGCCCACCTCGTCATCGCCGTCGCCTTCTACGGGCCCTACCGCGACCCGGTCCGCAACATCTGGGTCGTCGAGTTCGGCATGATCGCCTGCGTCGGCATCATCCCCCTCGCCCTGATCTGCGGACCGATCCGCGACATCCCCTTCTGGTGGTCGGTGATCGACATGTCCTTCGGCGTCTTCGGCATCCTGCCGCTGCTCCACGTCCGCCGGCTCATCAAGCGGCTGGAGGCCGCCCAGGGCGTCACTCCGACGGCGGTCCGCACGGCCTCGGCCTGATCACGGCTTGCGGCCCACCGCGCCGAACTGGGCCACCGCGGCGGCGTCCGGCGCGCCCCAGCGGGAGCAGGAGACGATGCCCGGCGCGAGGAGGTCCAGGCCGTCGAAGAAGGACGTGAACTCCTCGCGGGTGCGGGCGGTGATGGGCGGGGTGGCGTTCTCGTTCCAGAAGGCCATCGCCGCCTTGTTGCCCTCGCCGCCCAGCTCCGGTTCGAGGGTCGGGTGGGTGAGGACGAGGTGGCTGCCGGACGGCACGGCCGCCATCAGGGTGCGGACGATCTCGCGGGCCTCGCCGGTGTCCAGGACGAAGTTGAGGATGCCGAGCATCAGGACCGCCACCGGGCGCTCCAGGTCGAGCACCTCGCCGGCCGCCGCCAGGATCTTCTCCGGGTCGTGGGCGTCCGCGTCGACGTACTCGGTGACGCCCTCGGGGGAGCTGGTCAGCAGGGCGCGGGCGTGGGTGAGGACGATCGGGTCGTTGTCGACGTAGACGATCCTGGCGTCCGGCGCGACCCGCTGCGCCACCTCGTGGGTGTTGTCGGCGGTCGGCAGCCCGGTCCCGATGTCGAGGAACTGGCGCGTCCCCTCCCCGGCCAGCCGGGTCACCACCCGGCCGAGGAACGCCCGGTCGGCGCGGGCGACTTCGCCGATGCCCGGGTGGAAGCCGGTGACCTGGTCGCCGACGGCGCGGTCCACCGGGTAGTTGTCCTTGCCGCCCAGCCAGTAGTTCCACACCCGGGCGTTGTGGGCGATGTCGGTCCGGATCCGGTCGTTCATCAGGGAGCCTTTCGCAGGACGGCGGCGAGGACGTCGACCCGGTTCGTGGTGATCGAGTCGACCCCGTTCGCGATCAGCCTACGCATGCTCCTGCGGGTGTCCGGCGTCCAGGTCGACACCAGCAGGCCGTCCCGGTGCACCCGTTCGGCCAGTTCCCGACCGACCAGGCCCCAGCGGTAGTTGAGCCACTTCGGGCGGACCCGGTCGAGCAGCACCGGGCGCGGCGGGGCGAGCGAGGTCCAGGTGAGGGCGATCTCCGCGTGCGGGTCGGCGGCGCGGACCCGGAGCATCGCGACCGCGCCGGCGCAGTAGTAGACCCGCTCGCCCGCGCCCGCCTCGCGGACCGTGCCGACGATCCGCCGCACCGACTCCTCGTTCCCGCCGGGCAGGTCGAGCATCAGCCGGTGCGTCCCGGCCGCGAGCAGCGCCTCGCGGAGCGTCGGCACCCCGCCGGAGGTCAGCTCGCGCAGCTGCTCGTGGGTGAGCGAGGAGAGCGGGCGGTCGTGGCCCCAGAGCCGTTTCAGGGTGTCGTCGTGGAGGAGGACGGGCACGCCGTCCTTGGTGAGGCGGACGTCGACCTCGACCGCGTCCGCCCCCCGCTCGAAGGCGGAGCCGATCGAGGGGAGGGTGTTCTCACGGGCGCGGTACGGGTCGCCGCGGTGGCCTACGACAGTGACGGATCGCATGGGGCCATTCTTCGCCGCGGCTCAGCGCGCCAGCCACTCCTCGGTGTACGTGTCGATCTCGGCGGCGAGCCGCCGCTTGCCGTCCGCGTCGAGGAAGGACGCCTCCACGGCGTTCTTCGCCAGGGCGGCCAGACCGCGCTCGTCGAGGCCGAGGAGCCGGGCGGCGACCGCGTACTCGTTGTTGAGGTCGCTGCCGAACATCGGCGGGTCGTCGCTGTTGACGGTGACGAGGACCCCGGCGTCGGCCATGGCCCGGATCGGGTGCTCGTCGAGGGTGGCCACCGCGCGGGTCGCGATGTTGGAGGTCGGGCAGACCTCCAGGGCGATCCGGTGCTCCGCCAGGTACGCGAGCAGCTCCGGGTCGCGGACCGAGCTGGTGCCGTGGCCGATGCGCTCGGCGCCCAGGTCGCGGATCGCGTCCCAGACGGTCTCGGGTCCGGTGGTCTCGCCGGCGTGCGGCACCGAGTGGAGCCCGGCCGCCCTGGCCCGGTCGAAGTACGGCTTGAACTGCGGGCGCGGCACCCCGATCTCCGGGCCGCCGAGACCGAAGGAGACCAGGCCCTCGGGACGGATGCCGTCGGTGGTGGCGAGCCGCGCGGTCTCCGCGGCGGACTCCAGGCCGGCCTCGCCGGGGATGTCGAAGCACCAGCGCAGCACGGTGCCGAACTCGGCCTCCGCCGCCTTGCGGGCGTCCTCGATCGCCGCCATGAAGGCGCGCTCGTCGATGCCGCGGCGGGTCGAGGAGTACGGGGTGATGGTCAGCTCGGCGTAGCGGATGTTCTGCCGGGCCATGTCACGGGCGACCTCGAAGGTCAGCAGCCGGACGTCCTCCGGGGTGCGGACCAGGTCCACGACCGAGAGGTACACCTCGATGAAGTGCGCGAAGTCGGTGAACGTGAAGTAGTCGGCGAGCGCCTCCGGGTCCGTGGGGACCTTGGAGTCCGGGTGCCGGGCGGCCAGCTCGGAGACGATCCGCGGGGAGGCGGAGCCCACGTGGTGGACGTGCAGCTCGGCCTTGGGAAGGCCCGCGATGAAGGGGTGGAGGTCGGTCATCGGATCATCGTAGGCCGGTCGGGGTCGGGCGTCCGTGACGCCGTAGCATGACGGGACCACGAGGGGAGCCCAGATTGTCCGAGAACGCAGAGCCGCGCCCGGGGGACCGGGAGACCACCGATCCGTGGGCCCCGCCGGAGCGGCCGGCCGAACCGGCCGGGCCGGTGGACCTCGGCAAGCGGCCGGCCGCCGGCACCCCGGTCCACGAGCAGCTGACGGTCACCTCGATACCCACCGGCCCGGCCGACGGAGAGCTGCCGCCGCCGCCCGTCGCCCCCGGCGGCCCGGCCGCCTACGGCGCGCCGGCGTCCCCGACCGCCTACGGCCACCCGGCCGCCCCGCCGGCCGGTTACGGCTATCCGCCGCCCGGCCCGACCGCGTACGGCTATCCGCCGGTCCACCCGGCGGCGTACGGGCCGATGCCCGGCCAGTACAACGGCATGGGCACGGCCGGCATGGTGCTCGGCATCATCGGCACCTGCCTCTTCTGGTTCTACGGCGTCCCGTCGATCATCCTCGGGATCCTCGCGCTGATCTTCGGCATCGTCGGCCGCAAGCGCGCCCACCGCGGCGAGGCGACCAACGGCGGCGCCGCCACCGCGGGCATCGTCCTCGGCATCGTCTCCATGGTCCTCGGCGCGGCGCTGATCGCCTTCATCGTCTGGGCCGTCACCAGCGTCGACGAGTACGAGGACGGCGACGTGCAGGAGTCGACCCCGGCGGTCCTCGTGGTCGACGACCGCCGCTGACCGGCGGGGTCAGGACGTACGGAGCCGCTCCCGGGCCTCCATCAGCGCGAAGCCCAGGAGGTTGAGCCCGCGCCAGCGGGCCGGGTCGTGGGCGCCGGGGTCACCGGCGGCCAGGCCGATGCCCCAGACCCGGTCCAGCGGGCTCGCCTCCACGAGCACCCGGGAGCCGGTCCCGAGCAGGAAGCCCCGCAGGCCCTCGTCCGAGGCGAACTTGTGGACGCTGCCGGCCACCACGATCGCGGCGCGCTCCCGCGCCCACACGGTCTCGTCGAAGCCGCGGACCAGCCGGCCGGCGTTCTTCGCCTCCGCCGGGGTCCGGGCGGCGAGCGCCGTCCGCTCCGCCTCTGCGTCACCGAAGAGGCGCGCCTTCCCGGCCATCATCCAGTGCTCGGCCGTCGCGTACCGCACGCCGTCGACCTCGAAGGGCGACGGCCACCACTGGCTCAGACAGCTCTGCGTGAGCCGTCCGTCCGGGGCCGGCCGGTGGCCCCAGAAGTGCAGCCACTTCACCTTCTCACCCCTGCTGACCTGCTGTGTCAGCGCTTCGACGGTCATCATGCACGCGAGTCTGGCATCCGCGAGCGACAGACCGTACGAAGATTTTCCCGCGACCTCGACACTTGGTCGACCGATTCCGTCGAGTAACCAAAAGGCAACAACGGAATCACTTGTTCGGGCCGTATCCCTCTGTCAGGATCGGCACTCAATTCGAGCTGGGACAACGGAGAGCGTCATGGGCAACCGCTTCCAGGTGACGGACCGCTTCGCGGACGGCGCGCAGTACATCGGCGGAAAGCTCCGCGCCGGAACCTCGGGACGGACGCACAGCGTCGTCGACCCGGCCACCGGCGAGAGCGTGTACACCTACGAACTCGCCTCCACCGCGGACGTCGACGAGGCGGTGGCCGCCGCCAAGGCGGCCTTCCCCGGCTGGGCGGGCGCCACCCCCGGCGAGCGCTCCGACGCCCTGCACCGCCTGGCGGGGATCCTCGCCGAGCGGGCCGAGGACTTCGCCCGGGCCGAGTCCCTCCAGTGCGGCAAGCCGATCCGGCTCACCACCGAGTTCGACGTGCCCGGCACGATCGACAACACCGCCTTCTTCGCCGGCGCGGCCCGCCACCTCCAGGGCCAGTCCGCCGCCGAGTACTCCGGCAACCACACCTCGTACGTCCGGCGCGAGCCGATCGGCGTGGTCGGCTCCATCGCCCCCTGGAACTACCCCCTCCAGATGGCCGCCTGGAAGATCCTCCCGGCGATCGCCGCCGGCAACACCATCGTCCTGAAGCCGGCCGAGCTGACCCCGCTCACCTCGCTGATGTTCGCCCAGGCGGCCAAGGACGCCGGCATCCCCGACGGCGTGATCAACGTCGTCACCGGCAGCGGGCGCGAGGCCGGCGAGCACCTGGTCGGCCACCCCGACGTCGTCATGACCTCCTTCACCGGCTCCACCGCGGTCGGCAAGCGGGTCGCCGAGGTCGCCACCGCCACCGTGAAGCGGCTCCACCTGGAGCTCGGCGGCAAGGCCCCCTTCGTCGTCTTCGACGACGCCGACCTGGAGGCCGCCGCCCACGGCGCCGTCGCCGCCTCGCTCATCAACACCGGCCAGGACTGCACCGCCGCCACCCGCGCCTACGTCCAGCGGCCCCTCTTCGACGCCTTCGTCGCCCGGGTCGCGGAGCTCATGGAGACGGTCCGGCTCGGCGACCCGGCCGACCCGGCCACCGACCTCGGCCCGCTGGTCTCCCACGTCCACCGCGACCGGATCGCCGGCTTCGTCGAGCGGGCCCGCGGCTACGCGACCGTCGTCACCGGAGGCGAAGCCCCTGGTGGAGAGCTCGGGAACGGCGCATACTATCGGCCCACCCTGATCACCGGCGCCGCGCAGGACAGCGAGGTCGTGCAGTCGGAGATCTTCGGACCCGTCCTGGTGGCCCTGCCCTTCGACTCCGACGACGAGGGCATCCGGCTCGCCAACGACACCCCGTACGGCCTCGCCGCCTCCGCCTGGAGCCGTGACGTCTACCGGGCGAACCGGGCCACCCGCGAGATCAAGGCCGGCTGCGTCTGGGTGAACGACCACATCCCGATCATCAGCGAGATGCCGCACGGCGGCTCCAAGGCCTCCGGCTACGGAAAGGACATGTCGGCCTACTCCTTCGAGGAGTACACGCAGGTCAAGCACGTGATGTTCGACAACACGGCGGTGGCGGCCAAGGACTGGCACCGCACGATCTTCGGGGACCGATAGCCAACAGCCGCCCGACCAGCGGCGCAACCATCCCGAAAGGGCACAGCGCATGGAGCAGTACGAGCCCGACCGCCTCTCCGCCGCCCAGCTCGCGGCGATCCGGCGCAGCATGACGAGCGGCCGTGGCGCCCTCAGCCGCCGCTCGCTGCTGCGGGCCGGTGGCGTGGGCGCGCTGACGGTCGGCGGTCTCGCCGGCCTCACGGCCTGCGGCATCCCGCCGGCCAAGCGGGAGGGACAGGGCCCCGCGTCCACCGACCGGTCCGCCAAGGAGAAGACCGTCAGCTTCTCCAACTGGACCGAGTACATGGACGTCAGCGAGGACGAGAAGTCCCGCCCCACCCTGGAGGCGTTCACCCAGCGCACCGGGATCAAGGTCAAGTACACCGAGGACATCAACGACAACGTCGAGTTCTTCGGCAAGATCAAACCGCAGCTCGCGGCCGGCCAGGACACCGGCCGCGACCTGATCTGCGTCACCGACTGGCTGGCCGCCCGCATCATCCGCCTGGGCTGGGCCCAGAAGCTCGACCCGGCGAACCTCCCCAACGCGTACGCCAACCTCTCCGCGCAGTTCCGCCGCCCCGACTGGGACCCGGGCCGCTCCTACTCGTACCCCTGGACCGGCATCTCCACCGTCATCGCCTACAACGTGAAGGCGACCGGCGGGAAGAAGGTCGACTCGGTCAGCCAGCTCCTCGACGACCCCGCGCTCAAGGGCCGGGTCGGCTTCCTCACCGAGATGCGCGACACCGTCGGCATGACCCTGCTCGACATGGGCAAGGACCCGGGCACCTTCACCGACGCCGACTACGACGCGGCCATCGGCCGCCTCCAGAAGGCCGTCGACAAGAAGCAGATCCGCCGCTTCACCGGCAACGACTACACCTCCGACCTGGACAAGGGCGACCTCGCCGCCTGTCTCGCGTGGGCCGGCGACGTCATCCAGCTCCAGGCGGACAACCCGGACATCCAGTACGCCATCCCCAACGCCGGGTACATCACGTCCACGGACAACCTGCTGGTCCCCACCCAGGCCGGCCACAAGGCCAACGCCGAGAAGCTCATCGACTACTACTACGAGCTCCCGGTGGCCGCCCAGCTCGCCGCCTACATCAACTACGTGTGCCCCGTCGACGGGGTCAAGGACGAACTGGCGAAGATCGATCCCGAGCTCGCCGCCAACACGCTGATCCTCCCGGACAAGGCCATGGCGAAGAAGTCGCGCGCCTTCCGCTCGCTGACCGGCGAGGAGGAGACGGCGTACGAGGAGAAGTTCGCCAAGCTCATCGGCGCCTGAGCCGTCGTCCACCGTCACCAGGCCACGAAGCCACGAAGATCCGGGACCGCAAACCCATGACTGAGAACACCACCGGCGGCGACGTCCGACTCACCGGGATCAGCAAGACCTACGGCTCCTTCACCGCCGTCCACCCGCTCGACCTCACCGTCCCCCAGGGCTCCTTCTTCGCCCTGCTCGGCGCCTCCGGCTGCGGCAAGACCACCACCCTGCGCATGATCGCCGGCCTGGAGGACCCCTCCACCGGCACGGTCTTCCTCGGCGACAAGGACGTCACCGACCTCCCGCCCTACAAGCGTCCGGTCAACACCGTCTTCCAGTCCTACGCGCTCTTCCCGCACATGGACATCTCCGAGAACATCGCCTTCGGTCTGCGCCGGCGCGGCATCAAATCGGTGAAGAAGCAGGTCGACGAGATGCTGGAGCTCGTCCAGCTCGGCGACAAGGCGAAGCACAAGCCGCACCAGCTCTCCGGCGGCCAGCAGCAGCGCGTCGCCGTCGCCCGCGCCCTCATCAACCACCCGCAGGTGCTCCTCCTCGACGAGCCGCTCGGCGCCCTCGACCTCAAGCTGCGCCGCCAGATGCAGCTGGAGCTCAAGCGGATCCAGACCGAGGTCGGCATCACCTTCGTGCACGTCACCCACGACCAGGAGGAGGCCATGACCATGGCCGACCAGGTCGCGGTGATGAACGGCGGCCGGGTCGAGCAGCTCGGCGCCCCCGCCGACCTGTACGAGAACCCGAAGACGACCTTCGTCGCCAACTTCCTCGGCACCTCCAACCTCATCGAGGCCGAGGTCGTCGAGACCGGCTCCGACGTCGTCGTCACCGCCGGCGGCGGCAAGCTCAGGGTCCCCGGCGACCGCTGTACGGACGCCGTCCGCCAGGGCGGCAAGCTGCTCGTCGGCGTCCGCCCGGAGAAGATCTCGCTCGCGCACGCCGACGACGCGGGCTCGATCGCCGACGGCCGCAACCGGGTCACCGGCCGGATCGTCGACTCCTCCTTCATCGGCGTCTCCACCCAGTACGTGGTGAACTCGCCGGCCGGTGCCGAGCTCCAGGTGTACGAGCAGAACATCGAGCGCGATACCCGGCTCGTCCCCGGCGCCGAGGTCGTCCTGCACTGGAACCCGGCCCACACCTTCGGCCTCGACGCCACGCAGGACATCGACGCGGGCGTGGAGACGGTGGAGGACGCCTCGTGACCACCACCCTCGCCAAGGAGGCCCCGGGACCGGTCGAGGAACCGGTTCTGCGCAAGCCTCCGACCCGCAAGCGGCTCGTCCCGTACTGGCTGCTGCTCCCCGGCATCCTCTGGCTGCTCGTCTTCTTCGCCCTGCCGCTCGTCTACCAGGCCTCCACCTCGGTCCAGACCGGCTCCCTCGAAGAGGGCTTCCAGGTCACCTGGCACTTCCGGACGTACGTCGACGCCTTCACCGAGTACTGGCCGCAGCTGCTGCGCTCCCTGCTGTACGCGGGCACCGCGACCGCGCTCTGCCTGCTGCTCGGCTACCCGCTCGCGTACCTCATCGCCTTCAAGGCCGGCCGCTGGCGCAACCTGCTGCTCGTCCTGGTCATCGCGCCCTTCTTCACCAGCTTCCTCATCCGGACGCTGGCGTGGAAGACGATCCTCGCCGACGACAGCCTCGTCGTGGACGTGCTCAACGCGCTGCACGTCCTCGACGTGACCAGCTGGCTCGGCTTCACCGAGGGCGAGCGGGTGCTCGCCACGCCGATGGCGGTCGTCTGCGGCCTCACGTACAACTTCCTGCCGTTCATGATCCTGCCGCTCTACACCTCCCTGGAGCGGATCGACGGCCGGCTGCACGAGGCCGCGCAGGACCTCTACGCCTCCCCGGCGACCACCTTCCGCAAGGTGACCTTCCCGCTGTCGATGCCCGGCGTCGTCTCCGGCACCCTGCTCACCTTCATCCCGGCGAGCGGCGACTACGTCAACGCCGAGCTCCTCGGCTCCACCGACACCAAGATGATCGGCAACGTCATCCAGTCGCAGTTCCTCCGCGTCCTCGACTACCCGACGGCCGCCGCCCTGTCCTTCATCCTCATGGCGATCGTGCTCCTCATGGTCACCGTCTACATCCGCAAGGCGGGAACGGAGGACCTCGTCTGATGAGCTGGATCCGCAAGAACCTGGTCGTCATCGCCGGCCTGCTGACGCTGGCGTACATGATCCTGCCGAACGTCGTCGTCATGGTGTTCTCGTTCAACAAGCCGAACGGGCGCTTCAACTACTCCTGGCAGCAGTTCTCCCTCGACGCCTGGAAGGACCCCTGCGGCGTCGCCGACATGTGCGAGTCGCTCACGCTCTCGCTCCAGCTCGCCGCCTGGGCCACCGTCGGCGCCGTCGTCCTCGGCACCATGATCGCCTTCGCGCTGGTCCGCTACCGCTTCCGGGCACGCGGCGCGATCAACTCGCTGATCTTCCTGCCGATGGCGATGCCCGAGGTCGTCATGGCCGCCTCGCTGCTCACCCTCTTCCTCAACATGGGGATCGAGCTGGGCTTCTGGACGGTCCTCATCGCCCACATCATGTTCTGCCTGTCGTTCGTCGTCACGGCGGTCAAGGCCCGGGTCATGTCCATGGACCCGCGCCTGGAAGAGGCCGCGCGCGACCTCTACGCGGGGCCCGCGCAGACCTTCCTGCGGGTCACCCTGCCGATCGCGGCGCCCGGCATCGCCGCCGGCGCGCTGCTCGCCTTCGCGCTCTCGTTCGACGACTTCATCATCACCAACTTCAACGCGGGCTCCACCGTGACCTTCCCCATGTTCGTCTGGGGCTCGGCACAGCGCGGAACCCCCGTTCAGATCAACGTGATCGGTACCGCGATGTTCGTCCTCGCGGTAGTGATCGTCGTGGCCGGGCAAATCATTACGAACCGGCGCAAGAAAACAGCAACAGCCTGAGCGTAGGAAGCCCTCAGGCACCGAAGGAGTTGGAAACCATGGCCCCAGTCGCCATGCGTCTCGCTGCACAATCTCTCTCCGACGCCCAGCCCGTCCCCTTCTGGCTGGAAGACCCCGGCAAGCCCGGCGCCCTGCCCGCCCTCACCGGTACCGAGAAGTGCGATCTCCTCGTGATCGGCGGCGGATACAGCGGACTGTGGACCGCGCTCCTCGCCAAGGAGCGCGATCCCTCCCAGGACGTCGTGCTGATCGAAGGCCACGAGGTGGGCTGGGCCGCCTCGGGCCGCAACGGCGGCTTCTGCGCCGCCTCCCTCACCCACGGCTTCGGCAACGGCCTCTCCCGCTGGCCGGGGGAGCTGCCGAAGCTGGAGCGGCTCGGCGCGGCCAACCTCGACGCCATCGAGGAGGCCGTCGCCCGCTACTCCCTGGACTGCGAGTTCGAGCGCACCGGCGAGATCGACGTGGCCACCGAGGCCTACCAGGTCGACGAGCTCCACGAGTGGTACGAGGAGGCCGACCGGCTCGGCCTCGCCGAGGGCCTCACCCTCCTCGACGGGGACGCCATGCGCGGCGAGGTGAACTCGCCGACCTTCCTGGGCGGCCTCTGGGACCGCGAGGGCGTCGCCATGCTCCACCCGGCGAAGCTCGCCTGGGGCCTCAAGCGGGCCTGCCTCGACCTCGGCGTGCGCATCTTCGAGAACACCCCGGGCCTCGACCTGGTCTCGGCCGGCGCCGGCATGGCCGTCCGCACCCCCTACGGCCGGGTCGCCGCCCGCCGGGTCGCCCTCGGCACCAACGTCTTCCCGTCGCTGGTCAAGCGGCTGCGCCACTACACCGTCCCGGTGTACGACTACGCGCTGGTCACCGAGCCGCTGAGCGAGGAGCAGCTCGCCGCGGTCGGCTGGAAGGGCCGGCAGGGCCTCGGCGACTCCGCCAACCAGTTCCACTACTTCCGGATCACGGCCGACAACCGGATCCTGTGGGGCGGTTACGACGCCGTCTACCGCTTCGGCGGCAAGGTGCAGGCGGAGATGGACCACCGCCCGGAGACCTACCTCAAGCTGGCCGAGCACTTCTTCACCTGCTTCCCGCAGCTGGAGGGGCTCCGCTTCAGCCACGCCTGGGGCGGCGCGATCGACACCTGCTCGCGCTTCTCGGCCTTCTTCGGCACCGCCCACCAGGGGAAGGTGGCGTACGCGGCGGGCTACACCGGCCTCGGCGTCGGCGCCACCCGCTTCGGCGCCGACGTGATGCTGGACCTGCTCTCCGGGCAGCGCACCGAGCGCACCTCCCTGGACATGGTCCGCTCCAAGCCGCTGCCCTTCCCGCCGGAGCCGATCGCCTGGGCCGGCATCGGGATCACCAAGTGGTCGCTGGCCCGCGCGGACGCCAACGGCGGCCGGCGGAACCTCTGGCTGAAGACGATGGACAAGCTGGGCCTCGGCTTCGACAGCTGACACCCCGCCCCATGGGGTGTGATGTAGGTCACACCTCGTGGAGGGGAAACCCGCGTAAGAGTGGGGACCCCCCGCGCTCTCTCCGTGTGGACGCGCACCTCCGCGCGTCCCCACGGAGAGGAGTTCGCACGATGACATCTACGGGGGCCTCCGGCGTCAAGGCCGCGGTGGAGTGGCTGGCCGCGGTCGCACCGGATCCCGACGCCTGCCGCTGGGAGTGGGAGCGCAACCCGCACGGGGTCGCCCTGCTGCCCGCCGGCCGGCGCTGGGACGTACTGATCCTGCCGGGCGAGCTCGGCCACGCCACCCTCGGCGTCCTGAACCGGCTCGTCGACCGGCCGGGACCCGTCCTCGCCGACTTCGGCGACGCCCGGATCGGCTTCTTCGTCCCGCCCGGCACCGCCGCCCGCTGGCTCGGCACCGGGGTCCGCGGCGCCGGACCCGGCACCTGGATCGTCGTCCCGTACCCGGGCCGCGCCACCGGCGCGGCGCGCTGGCTGGTGGCGCCCGACGGACTCGGCACCCTCACCGACGCCTCGCTGCTCGAACTGGCCATGCACGAGGCGGCGGGCGCGCTCGCCGGGGAGCAGGGTCAGCGGGGGAGTACCTCCTGAGCCCGCCCCCGTGCGCGTACCCCTCCCAAGTCCTTCCCCGTACAGAGGTCTTGACCACTCGATTGGTCTGGACCATGCTGTGGCGCGCTCCACTCCGATCCCCCACCCCCGGAGGCAGTCGTGGACCGCACCAGACCCCTGACCCTGCTCCTGGCGGGCGCGCTCGCCATGGGCGGGCTCGCCGCCCTCTCGCCGGCCGCCCAGGCCGCCGACTCCGAACTCGCCCGCAACGGCGGCTTCGAGGCCGGCCTGGACGGCTGGAGCTGTACGGCGGGCAGCGGCGCCGTCGTTTCCTCACCCGTGCACGGCGGGACGAAGGCCCTCCAGGCCACCCCCGCCGGCAGCGACAACGCCAAGTGCTCCCAGACCATCACCGTGCAGCCCAACTCGGCGTACACGCTGAGCGGCTGGGTCCGCGGCAGCTACGTCTACCTGGGCGTCACCGGCACCGGCACCACCGACGGGTACACCTGGACCCAGTCGGCCCCGGACTGGCAGAAGCTCAGTACCTCCTTCACCACCGGCGCCGGCACCACCTCGGTCACGGTCTACACCCACGGCTGGTACGGCACCCCCGCCTACCAGGCCGACGACCTCTCCCTGTACGGCCCCGGCGGCGCCCCGGTGGAGATACCCGCCGCCCCCACGGGCCTCACCGCCGGCAGCCCGACCTCCACCTCGGTGCCGCTGAGCTGGCCCGCGGTCGCCGGAGCCACCTCGTACAAGGTCTACCGCGGCGGTACCGCCGTCGGCACCGCCACCGGCACCTCGTACACCGCCACCGGCCTCACCCCGAGCACCGCGTACAGCTTCCAGGTCTCGGCCGCGAACAGCGCCGGCGAGTCCGCCCGCTCCACGGCCGTCACCGCCACCACGACCTCCGGAGGCGGCGGCGGAGGCGGCGAGCTGCCCGCCCGCGCCCTCGTCGGCTACCTCCACGCCAGCTTCGCCAACGGCTCCGGCTACACCCGCATGGCCGACGTGCCCGACTCCTGGGACGTCATCAACCTCGCCTTCGGCGAACCGACCTCGGTCACCTCCGGCGACATCCGCTTCAGCCTCTGCCCGGCGACGGAGTGCCCGAACGTCGAGTCCCCCGCGGACTTCAAGGCGGCGATCAAGGCCAAGCAGGCCGCCGGCAAGAAGGTCCTCATCTCCATCGGCGGCCAGAACGGCCAGGTCCAGCTCGCCACCACCGCCGCCCGCGACACCTTTGTCTCCTCCGTCTCGAAGATCATCGACGAGTACGGCCTCGACGGCCTCGACATCGACTTCGAGGGCCACTCGCTCTCGCTCCAGACCGGCGACACCGACTTCCGCAACCCGACCTCGCCGGTGATCGTCAACCTGATCCAGGCGGTCAAGACCCTCAAGGCCAAGTACGGCGCGAAGTTCGTCCTGACGATGGCCCCCGAGACCTTCTTCGTCCAGCTCGGCTACCAGTACTACGGCTCCGGCCCCTGGGGCGGCCAGGACCCGCGCGCCGGCGCGTACCTCCCGGTCATCCACGCCCTGCGCGACGACCTCACCCTGCTGCACGTCCAGGACTACAACTCGGGCTCCATCATGGGCCTGGACAACCAGTACCACTCCATGGGCGGCGCCGACTTCCACATCGCCATGACCGACATGCTGCTCACCGGCTTCCCGGTCGCCGGCAACGGCGAGCGCTTCTTCCCGGGCCTGCGCCCCGAGCAGGTCGCCATCGGCCTCCCGGCCTCCACCCAGGCGGGCAACGGCCACACCAGCCCCGCCGAGGTGAACAAGGCCCTCGACTGCCTCACGAAGAAGCAGAACTGCGGCACCTACCAGACCCACGGCACCTGGTCGTCGCTGCGCGGCCTGATGACCTGGTCGATCAACTGGGACCGCTTCAACCAGTGGGAGTTCAGCCGGAACTTCGACGCGTATTTCGGATAGAACGCAGCCAACTGGAACTGACGCCCAGGATCAGGAAGCCGAGGCAGACACTGGCCGCCACGTCCAGCGGCCAGTGGAAGCCCCGGAGCACCAGCCCCGTCCCCGTCACCGCCGTCAGCACGGCGGCGACGGGGACGAGCCGTCGCGAGACCAGACAGGCGGCCCCGAAGTACGCCACCATCGCCGTGGCGGTATGGCCGGAGGGGTAGTAGCCGTGGGCCCAGGGTTCGAGGGGGCCGGGGCGGGCCGTCCACTCCTTCAGGGGGACGACCAGGAGCGGTACGGCGGCCATGGCGAGACCGGCGAAGAGGGCCTGGCGCCGGCGGCCGCGGAAGGCGGCGTACGCCATCGCGGCGGCGAGCACGGGGAGGGCGACCGTCAGATTGCCGAGGTCGGAGGCGAGTTCGCTCAGCCACCGGGGGACGGTGTCCACGAGGGCCCGGGACACCCGCTCGTCGAGCCTGGTCAAGGGGCCGTGGACGAGCACCTGCCAGGTCACGACGGCGAGGGCGACGAGCGCCGAGAAGAGAGCCGGCCGCCCTGGAACAGGGGGGGTGGTTCCGGGGCGGCCGGGAGGATCGGGCTGCCGCGCGCCCCGGGGGGTGTGGGGCGGGCGGCCATCCGATCGGTGAGGAATCCCGGAGCACGAGGCTCCGGTGGTGTGCGCTTCGGCACGGTCCGGGCGGGGCTGGGGATGCTCCGCCCCGGGTGTTTCTCTCATCTGGGAACGACCGTACGGCACGCGACGGGGGACCGACAGCGGGAAACGCGTCCCGCCATCGGCCCCCCACAGAGTCTTCACTCTTTGCGCCGAAGCGTCGGCCGGAGCGTCCGTCAGAGGGCGGCGAGCGCCGCCTCGATGACGTCCAGACCCTCGTTGAGCAGGTCCTCGCCGATGACCAGCGGCGGAAGGAAGCGCAGCACGTTGCCGTAGGTGCCGCAAGTGAGGACGAGCACGCCCTCGTTGTGGCAGTACTTGGCGAGCGAGGCGGCGGCCTCGGCGGCCGGCTCCTTCGTCTCCGGGTCCTTGACGAGCTCGATGGCGATCATGGCGCCGCGGCCGCGGATGTCGCCGATGACCGGGAACTTCTCCTGCATCGCGGAGAGGCGGGCCTTCATGACCTCCTCGATGCGCTTGGCTTTCCCGTTGAGGTCCAGCTCCTTCATCGTCTCGATGGCGCCGAGCGCACCGGCGCAGGCCACCGGGTTGCCGCCGTAGGTGCCGCCGAGGCCGCCGCCGTGGACGGAGTCCATGATCTCGGCGCGGCCGGTGACGGCGGCGAGCGGCAGACCGCCCGCGATGCCCTTGGCGGTGGTGATGAGGTCCGGGACGATGCCCTCGTCCTCGCAGGCGAACCACTGGCCGGTGCGGCAGAAGCCGGCCTGGATCTCGTCGGCGACGAAGACGATGCCGTTGTCGTTGGCGAACTTCACGATCGCCGGCAGGAAGCCCTTGGCCGGCTCGATGAAGCCGCCCTCGCCGAGGACCGGCTCGATGACGATCGCGGCGACGTTCTCGGCGCCGATCTGCTTGGTGATGTTGTCGATCGCCTGCGCGGCGGCCTCGGGGCCGGCGTTCTCGGCGCCGGTGGGCCAGCGGTAGCCGTAGGCGACCGGCACGCGGTAGACCTCGGGCGCGAACGGACCGAAGCCCTGCTTGTACGGCATGTTCTTCGCCGTCATGCCCATGGTGAGGTTCGTGCGGCCGTGGTAGCCGTGGTCGAAGACGACGACGGCCTGGCGCTTGGTGTACGAACGGGCGATCTTGACGGCGTTCTCGACGGCCTCGGCGCCCGAGTTGAACAGCGCGGACTTCTTGGCGTGGTCGCCCGGGGTCAGCTCGGCCAGCGCCTCGCAGACCTCCACGTAGCCCTCGTACGGCGTCACCATGAAACAGGTGTGGGTGAAGTCCTGCAGCTGCGCGGAGGCGCGGCGCACGACGGCCTCGGCGGAGGCGCCCACGGACGTCACGGCGATGCCGGACCCGAAGTCGATCAGCAGGTTGCCGTCGACGTCCTCGATGATCCCGCCGCCCGCGCGCTTGGTGAACACGGGCAGCGTGGAGCCCACGCCCCCGGCGACCGTCTCCAGCCGACGAGCCTGAAGCTCCTGCGACTTCGGACCGGGAATGGCGGTGACGACGCGCCGCTCCTGCGGGACAGCGTTCATGCGGGGCTCCTGGGGTGTTCTGGACGCTCTTGCGGGTTTCCTCCGCAGGCTAGGCGCGGCCGCATGCCCGGCGCATGCTACGGATGGGAGTGGTCCCGGCGTGTCCTTGTCCGGATCGGCCATACGCGCACTTGTCCGGGCCCACTCCGTGCCATCGCCCTGATCCGGGGCATGATCCGGGACCGAGGCTCTAGATTGGGCCCGGACGACAGCGCCGCGGAGTCGAAGGGCCAGGGGGCAGGGGAACATGGAGTTCGAGGGCACGCACGGCTCGCGGAGCACGCACGACGGGCGGCCGCACGCGGACATCCCCCGCCCGGCGGGCCCGCCCCCCGGCACCCCTCCGCTGCCGGGCACCACACCGTCCGCCGCGGCGCACCCCGCCCCGCCCAGGCCCACCGCCGCGCCCAGCGCGCGAGCCGCGTCCACGCTCGTCGACTGGCTGCGTACACCGCGTCCCAAGGCGGCGCCCGGCATCTGGCGGTACGGACACGTGCCACGGCCCGAGCGGGAACCGGACGAGACGCCGCTGCGGACCGTGCTCGCCGGCGCGACGATCTCCTTCCTCGTCGCCGTCCTGCTCTGGTCGCTGCTCCGCAACGGCTACATCCCCTACTGGAGCGTCCCGATCCGGCTCTTCACCCCCGCCGACTGGTGGCGCCCGCTCGGCGGCGCGCCCGTGCCCGGCACCGGGGGCCCGATCGCCCTCGCCGTCTACCGCTTCGTCCTCTTCGCCGGCGTCTTCGGCGGCATCGGCCGCTTCGGCCGCTGGCCGTACGCCTGGAGCCGGCTCGTCCGGGAGTACGGACGCCGGGCGCAGTTCGCCCTCGCCGTCGTCCTGGGCCTGATCACCATCGCCCTGGTCCGCGGCGACTGGCTGCCGCTGCGCCCCCTCGTCCTCTCGATGCTGCCGTACGACCTCACGAGTCCCGCCGCGATCTACGCCAATCTGGAGATGGAGGACACGGCCACCCTCCTGCTCACCGTCGCCACCGCCCTCCCCTTCGTCTGGCTCGCCGTGCGGCGCACGGCCCCGCGTCCCGGGACGTCCGCGGCCCCGACGGCCCCCGTCACCGGGGGCGCGGACCCCGCCTCCTGGCCCGAGCTGCGGGCCGCCGGGTTCGGGCAGGCGGCCGATCGGCTCGCCGCGGAGGCGGCCGACGGGGGCATGAACGACGTCGACTACGCCCGGATCCAGGCCGCCTGGAAGGCGGCCGGCCAGGCGCCCGCGAAGCAGACGGCCTTCCTCCACGAGGTTCTCGCCCGGGGCGCCGCGGCCTTCCTGCACCCCTCCGGCGCCCGCTTCCTCGTCGGCCGGAGCGCCACGCACGACCTCGCCCTCCGCCAGGTCCGCCTCGGCACCGTCGCCGACACCGCCCGCAACCCCTACGCGCGCCGCACCACCGGCCTCGCCCTCGACCCGGACGTCCTCGGCACCGGCATGCTCGTCGTCGGCCCCTCGGGCAGCGGCAAGACGACCCGCCTCGTCCGCCCGCTCGTCGAGTCCCTCTCCCTCCAGGCGCTCGCCGGTCAGGCCGCCGTCGTCGTGGTCGGCTCCGACACGGCGCCCCTCGGCCCGGACGAGGCCTACGACGTCGTTATTCGCGTCGGCGACCCCGCCTCGCCGCACGACCTCGACCTGTACGGCGGCACCTCCGACCCGGACCGCGCGGCCACCCTGCTCGCCGACGTCCTGGCCGGCGACACCGCCGACACCCGTCCGGCCACCACCGCGCTCGCCCAGCTTCTCGGCCCCTTCCACGCCGTCCACGACCGCTTCCCCTCGGTCCCCGAGCTCCGCGAACTCCTCGACGGCGACCCCACCCGGCTCGCGGCCCTGCGCACCTCCCTCGAAGCAGCCGGCCAGGCCTCCCTCGTCCGTGAACTCGACGCCCGGGCCCGGCAGCAGGGCGCCGCCGGCGACCCGGCCGGCCGGCTCGCCGACCGGATCGCCCTCCTCGACCGCCCCGCCTTCGCCGGCTTCTTCGACACGTCCGGGGCGACCACGCCGTTCACCATGCGGGCCCTGGACCACCCCGTCCGCGTCCGGATCGACCTGCCGGAATCCGGGCACGCCGAGGCGTCCCGGCTCCTCACCCGGCTCGTGCTCGCCCAGTTCCTCGGCCGGGCCGTGGAGCGGACCGACCGCTCCCGCTTCGCCTGCCTCGTCCTCGACGACGCCGCGCACACCCTGACCGCCGCGACCGTGCGCGGTCTCCAGCGGCTGCGCTCCGCCCACGCGGGCGTCGTCCTCGGGCTCCGTACCGTCGAGGACGTCCCCGAGCACCTGCGGACCCCGCTCTTCGGGGCGGTCGGCTGCCGGTTCGCCCTCGCCGGGGTCACCACCTGGGACGGCAAGCGGTTCGCGGAGACCTGGGGCACCGCATGGGTGGAGACCCGGGACGTCACCAGCCGCACCGTCCGCTCCGACGAACCCCTCACGCGGGTGGCGCACGCCGTGCGCAAGCTCGTCACCGGCCGGGCCGTCACCACCGACGCGGTGACCGTCCGCGAGGTCGAGCGGGAGCGGTGGTCGGCCTCCGACCTGGCCCACGGCGTGCCGCCCGGCCACGCGGTCCTCTCCCTCACCGACGTGCGGGGCGAGCACACGCCACCCCTCCTCGTCGACCTCCGCGCCTGAGCACGGCCCCGCGCGGCGGGGCGGGGGGCCTGGCACAATCGGGTGGGCCGCGCTCCCCAGCGGCGCTCCATCGCCGGGCGCGGGTCTCGCGCCCCGGCCTCCGCTCGTAAGGTCCGCCGGTTCCCGATGCCGCCCACCCTCGCCTCGCTCGTCCACAACTCCGCGCTCCGGCTCCTGGCCCGGGCGGGGGAGGACCGTCTCGACACGCCCGTCCGGTGGGCGCACGTCAGCGAGCTGGCCGACCCCGTGCCGTACATGGAGGGCGGCGAGCTGCTGCTCACCACCGCCCTGACGCTCGACGCCGAGGACCCGGAGGCGATGCGGCGGTACGTGCGGCGGCTGCTCGGCGCCGGGGTCGTGGGGCTCGGGTTCGCCGTGGGGGTGAACTACGAGGAGATCCCGGACGCGCTCCTCGACGCCGCCCGCGCCGAGCACCTGCCGCTCCTCGAAGTCCCGCGCCGCACCCCCTTCCTCGCCATCAGCAAGGCCGTCTCCGCCGCCATCGCCGCCGACCAGTACCGCGCCGTGACCGCCGGCTTCGAGGCGCAGCGCGAGCTCACCCGGGCCGCCCTCGCCGAGGGCCCGGACGCGGTCGTCGCCCGGCTCGCCGCGCACGTCGACGGCTGGGCCGCGCTCTACGACGCCTCCGGGTCCGTCGTCGCCGTCTCGCCCGAGTGGGCGGCCCGCCGCGCCGCACGGCTGACCCCGGACGTCGAGCGGCTGCGCGAACGCCCCGCCCCCGCCAGCGCCGTCGTCGGCGGCACGGACGACCGGGTGGAGCTGCAGTCCCTGGGGACCGGCCGCCGGGTCCGCGGCGCCCTCGCCGTCGGCACCGCCGCCCCCCTCGGCACCGCCGAGCGGTACGCCGTCCACTCCGCGATCGCCCTGCTCACCCTCACCACCGAACGCTCCCGCTCCCTCCAGGCCGCCGAGCACCGCCTCGGCGCCGCCGTGCTGCGCCTGATGCTCGCCGGGCAGTCGGACCACGCCCGTACCGTCGCCGGCGACGTCTACGGCGGCCTCCTCGACGCCCCCTTCCGCGTCCTCGTCGCCGAACCCGCCACGGCCGGCGCCTCGCCCGAACCCCCGCTCCCGGTCCTCGCCGAGGCCCTGGAGGCCGCCGCCGCCCGGGCCGGCGAGGCGGTGCTCACCGTGCCCGAGGGCGAGGAGCGGCTCGTCGTCCTCGCCGGCGACGACGGCGCGGTCGTCGCCGCCTGCGCCGGGTACGCCGAACGCGAGGCGGAGGAGGCGGGTGTCGTCGTGGGGCTCTCCGCCCCCGCCGGCCCCGGCACCGCGGCCGCCGCGCACCGGCAGGCCGAGCAGGCCCTCTCGGTGGCCCGCCGCCGCGGCCGCGCCCTCGTCGAGCACGAGGACCTGGCGGCCGGCTCCGTCCTGCCGCTCCTCGCCGACGACGCCGTACGCGCCTTCGCCGACGGCATGCTGCGGGCGCTGCGCGAACACGACGCCACCGGCCGCGGCGATCTGGTGGCCAGCCTGCGCGCCTGGCTCTCCCGGCACGGGCAGTGGGACGCCGCGGCCGCCGATCTCGGCGTGCACCGGCACACCCTGCGCTACCGGATGCGGCGCGTCGAGGAGATCCTCGGGCGTTCGCTGGACGACCCGGACGTCCGCATGGAGCTGTGGCTGGCCCTCAAGGCGACGGGGGAGGGGGAGCAGTAACCCCCAGGGCGGCGAGGCGTCCCGGGTCGCCTCTCCGGGGTGGTCTTCCCCCTCGGGCGACCGCCAGGGCCTCTTCGATTCCCCTCCCCCTGCCCGGTCCCGGGCAGAATTCCTGGTGGGAAGCCGGGTGATTCCCTAATCTCCTGCTCATGACAAGCCCTGCCGTCGATCCTGCCTCCGCGCCCCCGGCCGGCGGCACCAAGCCCCTCCCCGTCGTCGCCGCCCCGCCGGGCCGCCGCATCGGCGGTGCCGTGTGGGTCGCCCTCGCCATCGTCTACGTCGTCTGGGGCTCCACCTACCTCGGCATACGCTTCGTCGTCGAGACCATCCCGCCCTTCCTCGCCTCCGGCTCCCGCTTCATCGTCGCCGGGCTCCTCCTCGCCGCGATCGTCGCCTGGCGCCAGGGGCCCGCCGCCCTCAAGGTGGACCGCCGCCGGCTCGGCTCCGCCGCCCTCGTCGGCGTCCTCCTCATCCTCGGCGGCAACGGCCTCGTCAACCTCGCCGAGACCACCGTCCCCTCCGGCCTCGCCGCCCTCCTCGTCGCCGCCGTCCCCGTCTTCGTCGTCCTGCTGCGCACCGCCGCCGGCGAGCGCCCCGGGCTCGGCGCGTACGGCGGCGTCCTGATCGGCCTCGGCGGCCTCGCCGTCCTCACCGTCCCCGGGCTCAGCGGCGAGATCGGCATCGGCGGCGTCCTCCTCGTCCTCCTCGCCGCCCTGCTCTGGTCGGCCGGCACCGTCTCCTCCGCCCGCCTCCCGATGCCCGCCAACCCCTTCACCGCCAGCGTGTACGAGATGCTCGCCGGCGGCATCGGCGGCGTCGTCGTGGGCCTGCTCCGGGGCGAGCACCGAGGCTTCGACCCGGGCGCCGTCGCCACCGGCTCCTGGGTGGCCCTCGGCTACCTGGTCGTCTTCGGCTCGCTGATCGCCTTCACCGCGTACGCCTGGCTGATCCAGTCCGCCCCGGTCTCGCTCGCCGCCACCTACGCCTACGTCAATCCGGTCGTCGCCGTACTGCTCGGCACGCTGATCCTGAACGAGGCGCTGACCTGGCCGATCGTCCTCGGCGGCGCGATCGTCGTGGCCGCCGTCTGTCTGATCGTCTCCACCGAACGGAGGGGGTGAAGGATTCAGGCCGTCCTGGCCCTAATCTGATCCCTCGTATCCGGTGGATGTGAGCATGACGACGGGGGTGGGGTCCGGATGGCCACGGCGACGAAGGCGGGCGGCCGAGCGGGCGGCGACGGCGCGAGGAACGGCAAGGCGGGCGGCGGAGCCGGGAACGGCAAGGCGAACGGCGGCACCCGCAACGGCGGCACCCGCAACGGCGGCACCCGCAACGGCGGCACCCGCAACGGCGGCACGCCGCCGCCCGCCTCGCGGGCCGTCCGGTACACCGTCGTCGGCGGCCTCCTCCTCGCCCTCCTCGCCGGCGTCGGCGGCATCACCGTCGGCATCCTCGCCGACCAGGGCTACCTCCCCGGCGACTCGATGCGCGAGGTCTGGAACACCCCGTACGACGACCACGGCTCCTCGGAGTCCGGCAACGCCTCCTGGGCCTCCGGCGACACCCTCGCCGCCGCCCGCGCCGACGGCGTCACCGGCTACGACGCCCGCACCGTCGCCCGGCGCTGGCGCCACGAGCCGGGCGACGGCGCGACCGTCTGCTCCGTCAGCCGCACCGCCGCCGACGGCGTCGTCCTGATCGCCCAGGGCACCCCCAGCGCCCCGGGCGAGCCCGCGAAGGGCGCGGGCTGCGCCACCGTCACCGCCCTCGACCTCGCGCAGGGCCGCGAGCTGTGGCGCACCACCCGCGTCGCGGCCACCGACCGGATCCAGGACGAGCGGGACCTCGTCGCCGTCGGCGGCGGCCTCGCCGTCGTCCGCGACGAGGACCCCGACTGGCCGTACTCCTGGGCCGGCGAGCGCCCCGGCTCCGTCCGCCCGGACCGCGCCCTGCGCGCCCTCGACCTGCGCACCGGCAAGCCCCGCTGGACGGCCCGTACGCCGAAGGGGTGCGTGCCGTACCGCGTCGCCGCCGCCGAGCGCCAGGTCCTCGCGCTGCTCGTCTGCGACCGCGTGGACATCCGGCTGGCCGCCTTCGACCCGGCGAACGGCAAGCACCGCTGGACCACCCCGCTCGACGAGCGGCGGCGCGTCGAGCCGATCCCCCACGCCCCCGAGTTCCTCTCCGCCGACCCGGTGGTGGTGCGCGTCGACAGCCTCGACGAGAGCGGCTCCGACACGTTCCTCTCCTTCTCCGCCGACGGGCGCCCCCAGGGCCGTATCGCCTCCGGAGGGATCAACGACGACTTCGAGGGCGACCGGCCGGCCGTGGCCAAGGTCGCCTACGGCCGCCTGTACCTCATCGGCTCCGTCTTCCAGGACACCGTCACCGCCTTCGACCTGCGCAGCGGCGAGCGCCTGTGGCGGGCCCGGCTGGAGCTGCGCGAGGACGCCCTCGGCCTGGGGATCGCCGGGGGCCGGGTCACCGTGCCGGTCGACCTGTACGGCTCGTCCGCCGAGGACGGGCTCGTGGTCCTCGACGCCGACACCGGCGACGAGCGCGACCTGCGCACCTTCCCCGACTCGGTCGCCTCCTCCACCGGCGACCTCCAGGACGTCCTCTTCCACGAGGGGCGGCTGATCCTCGCCCGGACCGCGGGGTACGACCGGCCGTTCACGGCGTACGAGGAGCGCTGACCGGCGGCGGACCGCCGGCCGCTCCGCCGCCGCGCCCCCACCGCTCGCCCGCCTCTTCGGCCGAAGCGGACAGGCCGGCACCGCCACCACTCCACCACGGACAAACGTCACCCGCGCGTCCCGGCCCTAACGTGGGGACAGAGCAACCGCTCGCACCCCGAAACGGAAAGGGCCGGGACGCGTAATGACGACCACCCACGCCTTCTGGGTCGCCGGCCGCGAGGCCACCGGCGACACCACCTTCGACGTCACGAACTCGTACGACGGACGTCTGGTCGGCAAGGTCGCCGTGCCCACCGAGGCCCAGGTCGAGGAGGCCGTCGCCGCCGCCCACGCGGTCGTCGACGAGTTCGCCGCCACCCCGGCGCACGTCCGCGCCGCCGCCCTCGACCACGTGTCGAAGCGGCTCGCCGAGCGCACCGAGGAGATCGCCCAGGTCATCTCCGCCGAGAACGGCAAGCCCATCAAGTGGGCCCGCGGCGAGGTCGGCCGCGCCGTCTCCGTCTTCCGTTTCGCCGCCGAGGAGGCCCGCCGCTGGAACGCCGGCGAGGCCCAGCGCCTGGACACCGAGGCCGGCGGCGCGGGCCGCCTCGCCCTCACCCGCCGCGTGCCCAAGGGCGTCGTCCTCGGCATCGCGCCCTTCAACTTCCCGCTGAACCTCAGCGCCCACAAGGTCGCCCCGGCCATCGCCGTCGGCGCCCCGATCATCCTCAAGCCGGCCCCGGCCACCCCGATCTCCTCCCTCATCCTGGGCGAGATCCTGGCCGAGACCGACCTGCCGGCCGGCTCCTGGTCGATCCTCACCGTGCCGAACGACCGGATGCCCGCCCTCGTCCAGGACGAGCGCCTCCCGGTCATCTCCTTCACCGGCTCGGACAAGGTCGGCTACGCCATCCAGGCCTCCGTGCCGCACAAGCACTGCACCCTGGAGCTCGGCGGCAACGCCGCCGCCGTCGTCCTCGCCGACTGGTCCTCCGAGGCCGACCTGGACTGGGCCGCGACCCGCATCGCGACCTTCTCCAACTACCAGGGCGGCCAGTCCTGCATCTCCGTGCAGCGCGTGATCGCCGACGCCTCCGTCTACGACCGCCTGCTCCCGAAGATCGTCGCGGCCGTCGAGGCCCAGGTCACCGGCGACCCGGCGGACGACGCCACCGACGTCGGCCCGCTCGTCGACGAGGCCGCCGCCCAGCGCGTCGAGTCCTGGGTCGACGAGGCCGTCGCGGCCGGCGCCAAGCTCCTCGCCGGCGGCAAGCGCGAGGGCGCGAGCTACGCCCCGACCGTCCTCACCGAGCTCCCGGCGGACGTCACCCTGGCCCGTGCCGAGGTCTTCGGCCCGGTCCTCACGGTCGCCAAGGTCGACGGCGAGGCCGAGGCCTTCGCCGCCGTCAACGACTCGGACTTCGGCCTCCAGGCCGGCGTCTTCACCCACGACCTGCAGACCGCCTTCCGCGCCCACCGCGCCCTGGAGGTCGGCGGCGTGATCGTCGGCGACGTCCCCTCGTACCGCGCCGACCAGATGCCGTACGGCGGCGCCAAGCGCTCCGGCACCGGCCGCGAGGGCGTCGCGTACGCCATGGACGACTACACCTACGAGCGCGTGCTGGTCCTCACCGGCCTCGCCCTGTAGGACCCGCGTCCCACGAGACCAGGCGGTCCGAGCCCACTGTGCGGGGGCTCGGGCCGCCTCTCGTGCGTGCCCCCCCCCCGCGGCCGTACGCCTCCGCTCGCGCCCCCGCCCGTCCACGGAGCGGACCGCGCCGACGGGCACCCCGCCCCGCGCGGCAGGATGACCGGCGTGACCGTCATCGACATCCCCGGCTCCAAGTCCGTCACCGCCCGCGCGCTCTTCCTCGCCGCCGCCGCGGAGGGCACCACCACCCTCCTGCGCCCGCTCGTCTCCGACGACACCGAGGGCTTCGCCGAAGGCCTCGGCGCCCTCGGCTACACCGTCCGGAAGGAGCCCGGCGCCTGGCACATCGAGGGCCGCCCGGCCGGACCGGGGACCGCGGACGCCGACGTGTACTGCCGCGACGGCGCCACCACCGCCCGCTTCCTGCCCACCCTCGCCGCCGCCGGCCACGGCACCTTCCGCTTCGACGCCTCCGCGCAGATGCGCCGCCGCCCGCTCGGCCCGCTCTCCACCGCCCTGCGCGAGCTCGGCGTGGACCTGCGGCACGGCGGGAAGGACGGCCACCACCCGCTCGCCGTGCACGCCGCCGGCGTGAAGGGCGGCGCGCTCACCCTCGACGCCGGCCAGTCCTCCCAGTACCTGACGGCCCTGCTGATGCTCGGCCCGCTCACCGCCGAGGGCCTCGCCGTCACCGTCACCGACCTGGTCTCGGAGCCGTACGTCGAGATCACCCTCGCGATGATGCGGTCCTTCGGCGCCGAGGTCACCCGCGAGGACGACGAGCGGGGCCGTACCTACCGGGTCGCCCCCACCGGCTACCGCGCCCGGACGTACGCGATCGAGCCCGACGCCTCCACCGCCGGCTACTTCTTCGCCGCGGCCGCCCTCCGGCCGGGCGGCGAGGTCACCGTCCCCGGCCTCGGCACCGGCGCCCTCCAGGGCGACCTCGGCTTCGTCGACGTGCTGCGCCGCATGGGCGCCGACGTCGAGGTGACCGCCGGCTCCACCACCGTCCGCTCCACCGGCACCCTGCGCGGACTCACCGTGAACATGCGGGACATCTCCGACACCATGCCGACCCTCGCCGCGATCGCCCCCTTCGCCGACGGGCCGGTCCGCATCGAGGACGTCGCCAACACCCGGGTCAAGGAGTGCGACCGGCTCGACGCCTGCGCCGAGAACCTCCGCCGCCTCGGCGTCACCGTCACCACCGGCCCCGACTGGATCCAGATCGAGCCCGGCACGCCGGCGGGACCCGCCGAGATCGCCACCCACGGCGACCACCGGATCGTCATGTCCTTCGCCGTCACCGCCCTGCGCACGCCCGGCATCACCTTCGACGACCCCGGCTGCGTCAAGAAGACCTTCCCCGACTTCCACCACGAGTTCGGCGCGTTCGCCCGGACCCCGTGAAGAGCCCACAGCGTTTCGGGCAAGAATGGGGGGCATGAGCGACCGCCCCTCTCCTCTCGCCGACCCGCACCTCGCCTTCGACCCCGCCGAAGGCCGCCGGGACATCGTCGTCCTCGGCTCGACGGGATCCATCGGCACCCAGGCCATCGACCTGGTGCTGCGCCACCCCGACCGCTTCCGGGTCACCGCCCTGGCCGCCTCCGGCAGCCGGATCGGGCTGCTCGCCGAGCAGGCCCACCGGCTCCGGGTCGCCCAGGTCGCCGTCGCGCGCGAGGAGACCGTGGCGGAGCTGCGTACGGCCCTGGAGGCGCTGTACGGCTCCGAGCCGCTGCCCGAGCTCCTCACCGGCCCCGACGCCGCGACCCAGCTCGCCGCCTCCCCGTGCCACACCGTGCTCAACGGCATCACCGGCTCCATCGGCCTCGCGCCCACCCTCGCCGCCCTGGAGGCCGGCCGCACCCTCGCCCTCGCCAACAAGGAGTCGCTGATCGTCGGCGGCCCGCTGGTGAAGGCGCTCGCCAAGCCCGGCCAGATCATCCCGGTCGACTCCGAGCACGCCGCGCTCTTCCAGGCGCTCGCCGCCGGCACCCGCGCCGACGTCCGCAAGCTCGTCGTCACCGCCTCCGGCGGCCCCTTCCGCGGCCGCACCCGGGCCGACCTGGAGCACGTGACCCGCGAGGACGCGCTCGCCCACCCGACCTGGGCGATGGGCCCGGTCATCACGGTCAACAGCGCGACCCTGGTCAACAAGGGCCTGGAGGTCATCGAGGCGCACCTCCTCTACGACATCCCCTTCGACCGCATCGAGGTCGTCGTCCACCCCCAGTCGTACGTGCACTCGATGGTCGAGTTCACCGACGGCTCCACCCTCGCCCAGGCCACCCCGCCGGACATGCGCGGCCCCATCGCCATCGGCATCGGCTGGCCCGAGCGGGTCCCCGACGCGGCCCCCGCCTTCGACTGGACCAAGGCCTCCACCTGGGAGTTCTTCCCGCTCGACGACGAGGCCTTCCCGTCGGTGAACCTCGCCCGGCACGTCGGCGAGCTCGGCGGCACCGCCCCCGCCGTCTTCAACGCCGCCAACGAGGAGTGCGTCGAGGCGTTCCTCGCCGGCCGGCTCCCCTTCAACGGCATCATGGACACCGTCACGGCGGTCGTCACCGAACACGGTCGGCCCACCGGGGGAACCTCCCTGACGGTGCCGGACGTCCTGGAAGCGGAGACCTGGGCACGGGCCCGGGCCCGAGAGCTCGCAGCGAAGGCAACCGCGGAGGCACGCGCATGACGGAAGCGCTCCTGTACGTCCTGGGCATCGTCCTGTTCGCCCTGGGACTGCTCGTCTCCATCGCCTGGCACGAGCTCGGCCACCTCTCCACGGCCAAGCTCTTCGGCATCCGCGTGCCCCAGTACATGGTCGGCTTCGGCCCCACCATCTGGTCGAAGAAGCGCGGCGAGACCGAGTACGGCATCAAGGCCATCCCGGCCGGCGGCTACATCCGCATGATCGGCATGTTCCCGCCCGGCGAGGACGGCAAGATCGAGGCCCGCTCCACCTCGCCCTGGCGCTCCATGATCGAGGACGCCCGCGAGGCCTCGTACGAGGAGCTGCAGCCCGGCGACGAGACCCGGCTCTTCTACACGCGCAAGCCGTGGAAGCGCGTGATCGTCATGTTCGCCGGACCGTTCATGAACCTGGTCCTCGCCCTCGGCCTCTTCTACGGCTCGCTGATGACCCTCGGCATCGAGCAGCAGACCACCAAGGTCGCCGGCGTCCAGAAGTGCGTCATCAAGCAGGACGCCGGCCGCGAGGCCTGCGCGACGGGCGACCCGGTCTCCCCGGCGTTCAAGGCCGGCCTGCGGGAGGGCGACACCATCGTCGCCTTCAACGGCACCCCCGTCTCCGACTGGGACACCCTCTCGGACCGCATCCGGGACACCATCGGCCCCGCCACGATCACCGTGGAGCGGGCCGGGCAGCGCCTCGACCTGCACCCGACCCTGGTCTCCAACCAGGTCCTGAAGAAGGACGAGGACGGCCAGATCGTCCGGCCCGTCGCGTACGTCCCCGCCGGCTACCTCGGCTTCCAGGCGAGCAGCGAGGTCGCGCCGCTCTCCTTCGGCGACACCACCGGGCGCATGGGCGACCTGCTGGAGAACGGCGTCGAGTCGGTCATCGCCCTCCCCGGCAAGATCCCCGGCCTGTGGGACGCCACCTTCGGCGACGGCGAGCGCGCCGAGGACTCCCCGGTCGGCGTCGTCGGCGCCGCCCGCATCACCGGTGAGCTCATGACCGTGGACGCCCCGCCGGAGCGGATCCTCGTCATGTTCATGAACCTGCTGGTGTACTTCAACGTCTCGCTGTTCCTGTTCAACATGCTCCCGCTGCTGCCGCTCGACGGCGGCCACATCGCGGGCGCCCTGTGGGAGTCGGTCCGCCGGCACACCGCCCGGCTCTTCAAGCGGGCCGACCCCGGCCCGTTCGACGTGGCCAAGCTGATGCCCGCCGCCTACGTGGTCGCCGGCGTCTTCGTCTGTTTCACGCTGCTCGTGCTCGCCGCCGACCTCGTCAACCCGGTGAAGCTGACGTAGCCCTCAGGGGGGCCGTCCACCGCCGTGTCCGGCCCCCCGTCCCCGGGGCGGTAACCTCGGAAGCCCGAGCCCGCCGACGCACGACCTTGAGGTTGCACAAACTCATGACCGCGATTTCTCTCGGTATCCCCTCTGTCCCGACCCGGCTCGCCGAGCGCCGCAAGAGCCGGCAGATCCAGGTCGGCAGCGTGGCCGTCGGCGGTGACGCACCCGTCTCGGTGCAGTCGATGACGACGACCCGTACGTCCGACATCGGCGCCACCCTCCAGCAGATCGCCGAGCTGACCGCCTCCGGCTGCCAGATCGTCCGGGTGGCCTGCCCGACCCAGGACGACGCCGACGCGCTCGCCACCATCGCCCGGAAGTCCTCGATCCCCGTGATCGCCGACATCCACTTCCAGCCGAAGTACGTCTTCGCCGCGATCGACGCGGGCTGCGCGGCGGTCCGCGTCAACCCCGGCAACATCAAGCAGTTCGACGACAAGGTCAAGGAGATCGCCCGGGCCGCGAAGGACGCGGGCACCCCGATCCGCATCGGCGTCAACGCCGGCTCCCTCGACGCCCGCCTCCTGAAGAAGTACGGCAAGGCCACCCCCGAGGCGCTCGTCGAGTCCGCCCTCTGGGAGGCGTCCCTCTTCGAGGAGCACGACTTCCGCGACATCAAGATCTCGGTCAAGCACAACGACCCGGTCGTCATGGTCGAGGCCTACCGCCAGCTCGCCGCCCAGTGCGACTACCCGCTGCACCTCGGCGTCACCGAGGCCGGCCCCGCCTTCCAGGGCACCATCAAGTCGGCCGTCGCCTTCGGCGCCCTGCTCTCCCAGGGCATCGGCGACACCATCCGGGTCTCCCTCTCCGCCCCGCCGGCCGAGGAGATCAAGGTCGGCATGCAGATCCTGGAGTCGCTCAACCTCCGCCAGCGCCGCCTGGAGATCGTCTCCTGCCCGTCCTGCGGCCGCGCCCAGGTCGACGTCTACAAGCTCGCCGAGGAGGTCACCGCCGGCCTCGACGGCATGACCGTCCCGCTCCGCGTCGCCGTCATGGGCTGCGTCGTCAACGGCCCGGGCGAGGCCCGCGAGGCCGACCTCGGCGTCGCCTCCGGCAACGGCAAGGGCCAGATCTTCGTCAAGGGCGAGGTCATCAAGACCGTCCCCGAGTCGAAGATCGTCGAGACCCTCATCGAGGAAGCCCTCAAGATCGCCGAGCAGATGGAGAAGGACGGCGTCGCCAGCGGCGAACCGACCGTCGCCATCGCCGGCTGAGGCACGCGACCACCCGGAACCCCGCCGCCCCCTCCGCAGGGGGACGGCGGGGTTTCGCCATGAGCGGGAGCCCTTCCCAGATCCTGGGGGTAAGGTGCCAGGACCAGCAGAACCCGCACGGTGAGGCCCCCTCGTGTTGACACAGACCACCACCCGGGTCCTCGAACCCGCCGACCTCGGCGCCGCACTCGCCGTCCTGGAGAGCGCCCCCGTCGAGAACGCCTTCGTGACCGCCCGCGTCCGCGTCGCCGGGCTCGATCCGTGGCGGCTGGGCGGCGAGATGTGGGGCTGGTACACCGAGGGCCGGCTCACCTCGCTCTGCTACTCCGGCGCCAACCTCGTGCCGATCTGCGCCACCCCCGAGGCCGTCCGCGCCTTCGCCGAGCGGGCCCGCCGGATCGGCCGCCGCTGCTCCTCGATCGTCGGCCCGGCCGCCCCCACCGCCGAGCTGTGGCGGCTCCTCGAACCCTCCTGGGGCCCCGCCCGCGACGTCCGCGCCCACCAGCCCCTCATGATCGCCGAGGAGCCGTCCGCGACGGTCGCCCCCGACCCGCTCGTCCGCCGGGTCCGCAAGGACGAGATGGACGTGATCATGCCCGCCTGCGTCGCCATGTTCACCGAGGAGGTCGGCGTCTCCCCGATGGCCGGCGACGGCGGGCTGCTCTACCAGGCCCGGGTCGCCGAGCTCGTCTCCGCCGGCCGCTCCTTCGCCCGCATCGACGACGGCAAGGTCGTCTTCAAGGCCGAGATCGGCGCCGCCACCCGCCAGGCCTGCCAGATCCAGGGCGTCTGGGTCGCCCCCGAGCACCGGGGGAGGGGCCTCTCCGAGACCGGCATGGCCGCCGTCCTCCAGTACGCCCTCGCCGACGTCGCCCCCGTCGTCAGCCTGTACGTCAACGACTACAACGCCCCCGCCCGCGCCGCCTACCGCCGGGTCGGGTTCCGCGAGACCGGCGCCTTCATGAGCGTGCTGTTCTGAACCGGCGGCCGCTTGTAGGGTGCGCCGCATGGACGCCGCCCTCGCCGTGATCGGACCCGTCAACCTCGCCGCCCGGGTGGACGAGGCGCTCGCCGTACAGGCGGTCGCCTTCGGCCTCGACGCCGAGGAGGTCGCCGTACGCCGCCACATCGTGCTGCGGCACCTGATGAACCCCGGCGCCCGCGCCTACGGGGCCACGACCCCCGACGGGCGGCTCGTCGGCTTCGTGTACGGGATGCCCAACGACCGCACCCACTGGTGGTCCACCGTCGTGGAGCCGTACCTGCGCGCCACCGGCACCGCCGACTGGCTCGACGCCTCCTTCGTCATCACCGAGCTCCACGTCCACCCCGACTTCCAGGGCCTCGGCCTCGGCCGCGGACTGATCACCACCATCACCGACACCGCCGACGAGAAGCGCTCCATCCTCTCGGCCATCGACACCGAGTCCCCGGCCCGCGGCCTCTACCGCTCCCTCGGCTACACCGACCTCGCCCGCCAGGTCCACTTCCCGAGCGCGGCCCGCCCGTACGCGGTGATGGGCGCGCCGCTCCCGCTCCCGCGCCGGAACTGATTTCTCGCGGACGGCGACGCCCGGCTAACCTCCTAGCCATCATCTTCAGTCCCGGCAGGAGTACGAGAACCATGGCCAACGCACCGGTCCAGCGCATGTCCCAGTTGATGGCGAAGACGCTGCGCGACGACCCGGCGGACGCCGAGGTCCTCTCCCACAAGCTCCTCGTCCGCGCCGGCTACGTCCGCCGCACCGCCGCCGGCATCTGGAGCTGGCTGCCGCTCGGCAAGAAGGTCCTCTCCAACGTGGAGCGGATCGTCCGCGAGGAGATGGACGCCGTCGGCGCCCAGGAGGTCTCCCTCCCCGCGCTGCTGCCCCGCGAGCCCTACGAGGCCACCGGCCGCTGGGACGAGTACGGCGCCGAGCTCTTCCGCCTCCAGGACCGCAAGGGCGGCGACTACCTCCTCGGCCCCACCCACGAGGAGATCTTCACCCTCCTGGTCAAGGACCAGTGCTCGTCCTACAAGGACCTGCCGGTCATCCTGTACCAGATCCAGACCAAGTTCCGTGACGAGGCCCGCCCCCGCGCCGGCATCCTGCGCGGCCGCGAGTTCCTCATGAAGGACTCCTACTCCTTCGACACCGAGGACGAGGGCCTGGCGCGGTCCTACGGCCTGCACCGCCAGGCCTACCAGCGGATCTTCGAGCGCCTCGGCCTCGACTACCGCATCTGCGCCGCCACCGCCGGCGCCATGGGCGGCTCCAAGTCCGAGGAGTTCCTCGCCCCGGCCGAGGCCGGCGAGGACACCTTCGCCGACTGCCCCAACTGCGACTTCGCGGCCAACACGGAGGCGGTCCACCAGGAGGTCAAGGCGGTCGACGGCTCCGCCGTCCCCGCCGCCGAGGAGATCCCCACCCCGGACACCCCCACCATCGAGACCCTCGCCGCCTCCCTCGGCGTCCCGGCCTCCGCCACCCTCAAGAACCTCCTGGTGAAGGTCGACGGCGAGATCGTCGCGATCGGCGTGCCCGGCGACCGCGAGGTCGACATGGACAAGGTCGAGGAGCACTTCGGCCCCACGGCCACGGTCGAGCTGGTGACGGAGGAGGACTTCGCGGTCCGCCCCGACCTGGTGCGCGGCTACGTCGGCCCCCAGGGCCTGGAGAAGGTCACCTACCTCGCCGACCCGCGCGTGGCCCCCGGCACCTCCTGGATCACCGGCGCCAACAAGGAGGGCATGCACGCGAAGAACGTCGTCGCGGGCCGTGACTTCGAGGTGTCCGAGTACGTCGACGTGGTCGTCGTCCAGGAGGGCGACCCGTGCCCCCGCTGCGGCACCGGCCTCAAGCTGGACCGCGCGATCGAGATCGGCCACATCTTCCAGCTCGGCCGCAAGTACGCCGACGCGCTGAAGCTCGACGTCCTCGGCCAGAACGGCAAGCCCGTCCGCGTCACCATGGGCTCGTACGGCATCGGCGTCTCCCGCGCCGTCGCCGCGCTCGCCGAGCAGACCGCCGACGACAAGGGCCTGTGCTGGCCGGCCGAGGTCGCCCCCGCCGACGTCCACGTCGTCGCCGCCGGCAAGGCGCTCCAGACCGAGCTGGCCCTGGAGGTCTCCGACAAGCTCGCGGCCGCGGGCCTGCGCGTCCTGGTCGACGACCGCGCGGGCGTCTCCCCGGGCGTCAAGTTCACCGACGCGGAGCTGATGGGCGTCCCGAAGATCCTCGTCGCCGGCCGCCGCGCCGCCGAGGGCGTCCTGGAGCTGAAGGACCGCCGCACCGGCGAGCGCGAGGAGCTCACGGTCGAGGCGGCCCTGGCGGCGCTCACCGCCTGATCCCCGGGCCGCGCGCCCCGCAGGCCGTCACGCCGCCATGTCGCCGGGCGTCGTGCGGGGCGCCGGGTCCACGGACGGGCCCGTGAGGTCCTCGACGGGAGGCAGCGGCGCCGGCGGCGGCATCGGCGGCGCCGGCGGCGCGGCCGCCGGCGGTTCCGGAGTCGCCCGTTCCAGGAAGCGGAGCAGCTCCACCGGGATCGGGAGGACCAGGGTCGAGTTCTTCTCGGCCGCCACCGCCATGACCGTCTGGAGGAGGCGGAGCTGGAGGGCCGACGGGGCCTCCGCCATCTGGTGCGCCGCCTCCGCCAGCTTCTTCGAGGCCTGGAGTTCCGCGTCCGCGTTGATCAGACGGGCGCGGCGCTCCCGGTCCGCCTCCGCCTGGCGGGCCATGGAGCGCTTCATGGTCTCCGGCAGGGAGACGTCCTTGATCTCGACGCGGTCGATCTGCACGCCCCACCCGATCGCGGGGGAGTCGAGCATCAGCTCAAGTCCCTGGTTGAGCTTCTCGCGGTTGGACAGCAGGTCGTCGAGGTCGCTCTTGCCGATGATCGACCGCAGCGAGGTCTGCGCCATCTGCGAGACCGCGAATTTGTAGTCCTCGACCCTGACCAGGGCCTCCGCCGCGTCGACCACCCGGAAGTAGACGACCGCGTCGACGCGCACCGTCACGTTGTCCCGGGTGATGCCCTCCTGCGCGGGCACCGGCATCGTGACGATCTGCATGTTCACCTTGTGGAGCCGGTCCATCGCCGGGACGATCATCGTGAAGCCGGGCGCCCGCACCTGGCCGCGCAGCCGGCCGAAACGGAAGACGACGCCCCGCTCGTACTGCTTCACCACGCGGGCCGCCGCACCGACGTACGCGACGGCGGCCACCCCCGTCGCCGCTGCGGCCATCAGGAGTTCTTCGAGCATCACGGCCCCCTGAGAAAGGGATACAAAAAGGGTATTCCCCTTCTCGGGGCCCGCGAACTCGCGGCCGGCCCGGGAAGCTCAGAGCCAGCCGGCGAACTCCAGGAGCCATTCGGCCTCCTGCCGCCGCCCGGCGGCCAGCGCCCGCGTGCCGGACTCGACGGCCCGGAAGAGCGTCCAGCCGCGCAGCCGCTCCCGGTCCACTTCGAGCGAGTCGGCCAGCTTGTTCACCCGCCGCCGCGCGGCCGGCGCGCCGGCCGAGGCCGCCACCAGGTCCTCGACCCGGTCGCGGACCAGCCGGGCCAGGTCGTAGGCGCGCTCGCCGACGAGCGGGTCGGGGCCGACGGCCAGCCAGGGCGCCCGGTCGCCGGCGAGGACCTTGCCCTGCCGGAAGTCCCCGTGCAGCAGCACCTCCTCGGCGGTCCCCGCGAGCAGCTCCTCGCGGGCCTCAAGGGCCGAGGCGACGAGCCCGCCGGCGACGGCGTCGGAGGCGTACGGCCGCATCGGCCCGGCCTGCCGGGCGGTCCGCTCGGCCAGCGACTCGAAGCCGTGCCCGGCCGGCGGCTCGACCCACAGCTTCCGTACGGTCCCGGCGGCCTCCAGGAGCGCCTTGGCCTCCGGCAGCGAGCGCAGCGACACCTCGGGGTGCAGCCGTTCGAGGACGAGGGCGTCCTCCGGCGCCTCGGCGCGGAGCTGGACGGCGCCCCAGCCGTTCCAGTGCGCGAGGGCGTCCCGCTCCAGGGCCGGCCGGGTGAACGGCGGCGCGATCTTCAGCGCGGCGGGCGTGCCGTCGGCCTCGCGGACGAGCAGCACCAGGCTGGCGCGGCCGCCGGGGGCGACCACCCGCTCGACGGTCACTCCGGCTTCCTCGGGGAGCCGCTCGGCGAGGCCGGGGAGCCGCCCGAGCCACTCGGCCGCGGCGGTCTCGCCGTACCGCTCGTGGAGCGCCGTGACCAGTCGCCGGGGCGCTTCGAAACCCATGTGCGTGCCTTGTTCCTTCTCCTTGGGCGGGGCGATCAGAGCTGGTGGGGGCCGGACTCACACCCGCTCGGCGAGCCCAGGAAAGGTTACGTCGCTGCCGCGCCACCGCACCGCGCGCACGGCCGCCTCCCGGAGCGCGGCGGCGGCCTCGCGCCGTACGGCGCCGTCGCCCGCCCGCACCAGGTCGGAGTAGACCCCGGCCACCCGGTCCTCCAGGACGGCCGCGAGCCGCTCCGCGCCGGCCGGGTCGGCGACCCGGAACGGCAGCTCGTACGCGGCGGCCGCGGCGACCGGCGTGCCGCCGAGGTCGCGGACGGTGCGGCGCAGCGCGTCCCTGCGGGCCCGGTGCGCCTCGTAGCAGGCGGTCGCCTCGGCCCGGCGCTCCTCGGCGACCCGGGCGCCGACGACCCCGTAGCCGTACACGGCGGCGTGCTCGGCGGCGAGGGCGGCCTGGGCCGCCCGGAAGACGGCGCTCATGCGCGGGCTCCTTCGGTGAGGAGGTAGGCGTGGGCGGCGCCGGCGGCGGCCACGGAGGCGAGCAGCCGGGCGTACTCGGGCGGCGCCGCGAGCAGCTCGGCGGTGTGCGCGTCGGAGGCGGCCCGCGCGGCGGCGGCCAGCTCCCGCAGCGCGGCCTTCGGATCGGCGGGCACGGCCGGGCCGGCGGAGGCCGTGCCGGTGCCCGGGGTCCCGGAGGAAGGGCCCGGGGTCCCGGAGGAGGCGTCCGGGGTCCCGGAGGAGGCGTCCGGGGTCGGGCGGTCGCCCTCGCCGAGGGCGCTCGCGTGGGCCGCGGCGGAGGCGCGCAGCGGGGCCACGCGCGCGTGGAGCGCGGGATGGGCGGCGAGGGCGGCGTCGTAGCGCGCGAGGAGGGTCCGCGAGGCGGTCACCGCGCGGCGGCGCAGGGCCGCCTCGGCGCGGGCCACCCGTTCGGCCTCGCGGGCCGCCGCCTCCTCCGCCGCGCCGGGCCGGCGCGGCCCCGCGTCCTCGGAGGTGCATCCGGTCAGGGCCGCCGCGGCGGCCGAGGCCCCCGCCACGAGCAGGGCGCGTCTGCCCGTCGTCGTCACGCTCTCTCCCTCAGCATTCCGGACCCCTCCCGGCCGCCCGTCGAAGATCACCGCAGGCGAGCGTACCCGCGGGGCCCCGTGCGGTGGACGGCAACACCCTCCGGGACCGGATACCCTTGATCCGACACGCAGCGAGAAGCAGCGACGAGCGACGCACCCACAACAGCACACGCGGCCGAGGAGTCACCCGGATGAGCACCACCCAGAGCGACAGGCTGCGCGGACTCATTGAGCCGCTCGTCCACGCGGAGCACCTGGATCTGGAGGAGATCGAGGTCTCCCGGGCCGGCCGCCGCGGACTGCTGAGGATCGTCGTCGACTCGGAAGAGGGCGTCGAGCTGGACGCCTGCGCGGAACTGAGCCGCGCCATCTCCGCGAAGCTGGACGAGACCGACGCCATGGGCGACGGCGAGTACGTCCTGGAGGTCAGCTCCCCGGGTGCCGACCGTCCGCTCTCCGAGCACCGCCACTACGTCCGGGCCACCGGCCGCCTCGTGAAGCTCCAGCTCACCGAGGGCGGCGACCTGGTGACCCGGATCGTGGCCGTGGACGAGGACGGCATCGACACCGAGGTCCCGGGCGTGAAGGGCCGCAAGGCCACCGCCCGCCGCGTGGAGTTCGCCGAGATCGCCAAGGCGCGTGTCGAGATCGAGTTCAACCGCAAGGACAAGAAGGAAGAGGAGGCGTAGCCGTGGACATCGACGTGAAGCTCCTGAAGGGCTTGGCACAGGAGAAGGAAATCTCCTTCGAGATGCTGGTCGAGGCGATCGAGTCGGCCCTCCTCATCGCGTACCACCGCACCCCGTCCGCCCGCCGCCACGCGCGCGTGGAGCTGGACCGGCACACCGGTCACGTGACGGTGTGGGCCGAGGAGGACCCGGCCGATCTGGAGGAGGGGCAGGAGCCCAAGGAGTTCGACGACACCCCGTCGGACTTCGGCCGCATCGCGGCGAGCACCGCCCGCCAGGTCATCCAGCAGCGGCTGCGCGACGCCGAGAACGACGTCACCTTCGGCGAGTACGCCCGCCGTGAGGGCGATGTCGTCGCCGGTGTGGTGCAGCAGGGCAAGGACCCGAAGAACGTCCTCGTCAAGCTGGACGACAAGCTGGAGGCCATCCTCCCGGTGCAGGAGCAGGTGCCGGGCGAGGACTACACGCACGGCCTGCGTCTGCGCACGTACGTCGTCCGGGTCGCCAAGGGCGTCCGCGGTCCGTCCGTCACGCTCTCGCGCACCCACCCCAATCTGGTGAAGAAGCTCTTCGCCCTGGAGGTGCCGGAGATCGCCGACGGTTCCGTCGAGATCTCCGCCATCGCGCGTGAGGCGGGTCACCGCACCAAGATCGCGGTCCGGTCCACCCGTTCGGGCCTGAACGCCAAGGGAGCCTGCATCGGCCCCATGGGCAGCCGGGTGCGGAACGTGATGGCCGAGCTGCTCGGCGAGAAGATCGACATCGTCGACTGGTCGGACGACCCGGCCGAGATGGTGGCGAACGCCCTCTCCCCGGCCCGCGTCTCCAAGGTCGAGGTCGTCGACGCCGCCGCCCGGTCCGCCCGGGTGACGGTCCCCGACTACCAGCTCTCCCTGGCCATCGGCAAGGAGGGGCAGAACGCCCGCCTCGCCGCGCGCCTCACCGGCTGGCGGATCGACATCCGCCCGGACACCGAGGTCCAGGGCGAGGAGGGCTGAGCGGCCCGCCGCACGTCCAGGGTCGTTTTTGGCCAACAGGTGTTCGATTTTTGCCCCAAACGGGTGAGGTCGGTACGGGGAGGTAGACTTAATCGTGTCTGGCCGGACGCATGCCCGCGCGTGCCCTGAGCGAACCTGTGTGGGATGCCGGGAGCGAGCGGCCAAGAGCGAACTGCTGCGGACCGTGATGGATAAGGGCGAGTGCGTCCCCGATCATCGCGGTACGCTGCCCGGCCGGGGTGCGTACGTGCACCCCGTCTTGCACTGTCTCGACCTCGCGGTCCGCCGCCGGGCGTTCCCGAGGACCTTCAAGGTCCCGGGTCCGCTCGACACGACGGCCCTGCGGGAGCACATCGAGCAGGCCGCGCAGGCGGCACCGCAGTGAACAAGAAGTACGGCACGGAACACCGTGCGGTCAGGTACCTCGCGAGTCGGAAGTAGGTCGAGATTGCGATGAGCACTCGATGAGTACGCGATGAGTACGCCCATGAAGTAGCGACGGTCCGGCGGTAACCGGACCTATAAAGGAGCGAAGTGGCTAAGGTCCGGGTATACGAACTCGCCAAGGAGTTCGGTGTGGAGAGCAAGGTCGTGATGGCCAAGCTCCAGGAACTCGGTGAATTCGTCCGTTCGGCGTCCTCGACGATCGAGGCGCCGGTCGTGCGCAAGTTGACTGACGCTTTGCAGGGTCCCGGCGGTTCCGCCGGCAAGACCGCTGCCAAGCCCGGAGCGCCCCGCAAGGCGGCGCCCGCCCCCAAGCCGGCCGCGCCGGCGCCTTCGGCGCCCGCAGCCGCACGTCCCGCTGCCCCGAAGCCTGGCGCGCCCACCCCGGCGCCCAAGCCCGCGGCGGCAGAGAAGCCCGTGACGCCGGCCGCCTCCGGCCCGCGTCCGACCCCGGGTCCGAAGCCCGCGGCTCCCGCGCCCAAGCCGGCGCCCGCCGCCCCGGCTCCGACCAACCCGGAGTTCACCGCGCCTCCGGCGGCCCCGGCCGCTCCGGCGGCTCCGGCCGCTGGTGGTCAGCGTCCCGGTGGTGCCCCCTCCGGCCAGCGTCCGTCCGGTGCCCGTCCGGGCCAGGGCGCGCCGCGTCCGGGTGGTCAGCAGGCCCCCCGTCCCGGCCAGCAGGCCCCGCGTCCGGGCGCCCCGCGTCCGGCCGGCCCGCGTCCGGGCAACAACCCCTTCACCTCCGGCGGCTCCACCGGCATGGCGCGTCCGCAGACGCCCCGTCCCGGTGGCGGTGCTCCGCGTCCCGGCGGCCCCGGTGCCGTTCCGGGTGCCCCGCGTCCGCAGGGCGGCCCCGGTGGCGCCCCGCGCCCGCAGGGCCAGGGCGGCGCGCGTCCCACCCCCGGTGGCATGCCGCGTCCGCAGGCTCCCCGTCCGGGCGGCGCGCCCGGCGGTAACCGTCCGAACCCGGGCATGATGCCGCAGCGTCCCGCTGCCGGCCCGCGCCCCGGTCCTGGCGGTCGTGGTCCCGGTGGCCCCGGCGGCCGTCCGGGTGGTCCCGGCGGTGGCGGCGGCGGTCGTCCCGGCTTCGCCGGTCGTCCGGCCGGTCCCGGCGGTGGCGGCGGCGGCTTCGCCGGCCGTCCCGGTGGTCCCGGTGGTGGCGGCGGCGGTCGTCCGGGTGGTCCCGGCGGCGGTGGCGGCGGCTTCGGCGGTCGTCCCGGCGGCTTCGGCGGCCGTCCCGGCGGCCCGGGTGGCCGTGGTGGCACGCAGGGCGCCTTCGGTCGTCCCGGCGGTCCCGCGCGTCGCGGTCGCAAGTCGAAGCGTCAGAGGCGCCAGGAGTACGAGGCCATGCAGGCCCCGTCCGTGGGCGGCGTGATGCTGCCTCGCGGCAACGGCGACACCATTCGCCTGTCGCGCGGTGCGTCCCTCACCGACTTCGCCGAGAAGATCGGCGCCAACCCGGCGTCGCTCGTCGCGGTGATGATGAACCTCGGTGAGATGGTCACGGCCACGCAGTCCGTCTCCGACGACACGCTGACGATGCTCGGCGAGGAGATGAACTACACCGTCCAGATCGTCTCGCCGGAGGAGGAGGACCGCGAGCTCCTCGAGTCCTTCGACATCGAGTTCGGCGAGGACGAGGGCGGCGAAGAGGCCCTGGTCTCCCGTCCGCCGGTCGTCACCGTCATGGGTCACGTCGACCACGGTAAGACCCGACTCCTCGACGCGATCCGCAAGACGAACGTCGTCGCGGGCGAGGCCGGTGGCATCACCCAGCACATCGGTGCCTACCAGGTCGGCACCGAGGTCAACGGCGAAGACCGTCGCATCACCTTCATCGACACCCCGGGTCACGAGGCGTTCACCGCCATGCGTGCCCGTGGTGCGAAGTCGACCGACATCGCGATCCTCGTGGTCGCGGCCAACGACGGCGTCATGCCGCAGACGATCGAGGCGCTCAACCACGCCAAGGCCGCCGGCGTCCCGATCGTCGTCGCGGTCAACAAGATCGACGTCGAGGGCGCGGACCCGGTCAAGGTCCGCGGTCAGCTGACCGAGTTCGGTCTGGTGGCCGAGGAGTACGGCGGCGACACGATGTTCGTCGACATCTCCGCCAAGCAGGGTCTGCACATCGACTCCCTGCTCGAGGCCGTGATCCTCACGGCCGACGCCTCGCTCGACCTGCGGGCCAACCCGAACCAGGACGCGCAGGGCATCGCGATCGAGTCGCACCTCGACCGTGGTCGCGGCGCCGTCTCGACGGTCCTGGTCCAGCGCGGAACGCTGCGCATCGGCGACACCGTGGTGGTCGGCGACGCGTACGGCCGCGTCCGGGCGATGCTCGACGACAAGGGCAACAACGTCGAGGAGGCGGCCCCGTCGACTCCCGTCCTGGTGCTCGGTCTCACCAACGTGCCGGGTGCCGGCGACAACCTCCTGGTCGTCGACGAGGACCGTACGGCGCGTCAGATCGCCGAGAAGCGCGCCGCGCGTGAGCGCAACGCCGCCTTCGCCAAGCGCGTCCGCCGGGTGTCCCTCGAGGACCTCGACAAGGTGCTCAAGGCCGGTCTCGTCCAGGAACTCAACCTCATCATCAAGGGCGACGCGTCCGGTGCGGTCGAGGCCCTCGAAGCCTCGCTGCTCCAGCTCGACGTCGGCGAAGAGGTCGACATCCGCGTCCTGCACCGCGGTGTGGGTGCGGTGACCGAGTCGGACATCGACCTGGCCATGGGCTCCGACGCCATCGTCATCGGCTACAACGTCCGTGCGGCCGGCCGTGCCGCGCAGATGGCGGAGCGCGAGGGCGTCGACGTCCGGTACTACTCGGTCATCTACCAGGCGATCGAGGAGATCGAGGCGGCGCTCAAGGGCCTCCTCAAGCCGGAGTACGAAGAGGTCGAGCTCGGCACGGCGGAGATCCGCGAGGTCTTCCGCTCGTCCAAGCTGGGCAACATCGCCGGTGTCCTCATCCGCTCGGGCGAGGTCAAGCGCAACACCAAGGCGCGACTCCTCCGCGACGGCAAGGTCATCGCCGAGGACCTCACCATCCACGGTCTGCGCCGCTTCAAGGACGACGTCACCGAGATTCGTGAAGGCTTCGAGGGCGGTATCAACCTCGGAAACTACAACGACATCAAGATCGACGACGTCATCGCGACGTACGAGATGCGCGAGAAGCCGCGCGCGTAACACGCGGTGAAGTGCCGGGGCCGGTCGGCGGAGGATATTCCGTCGATCGGCCCCGGCCGTTCCGTGTACGGTTTCGGTGTTCCCGTCCAGCGGTGGGCGGGGCCACTGACCCCGAACCGGCGGGACATCCGGACACACATGTATGTGGGGACTCTGTCCTTCGACCTGCTCCTCGGCGACGTCCATTCGCTCAAGGAGAAACGCTCCCTCGTGAAGCCGATCGTCGCCGAACTCCAGCGGAAGTTCTCGGTGAGCGTGGCGGAGGTGAGCGGCCAGAACCTCCACCGGCGGGCCGAGATCGGCGTCGCGATGGTGTCGGGGGACCTCGGACACCTCAACGGCGTCCTGGACCGCTGCGAGCGGCTGGTGGCCGCCCGGCCCGAGGTGGAGCTGCTGTCGGTGCGCCGAAGGCTCCACACTGATGAAGACTGAATGAGCAAGGCAAAGAAGGAGACGGACCAGTGGCCGACAACGCGCGGGCGAAGAAGCTGGCGGACCTCATCCGGGAGGTGGTCGCCGAGAAGCTGCAGCGCGGCATCAAGGACCCGCGCCTGGGTACGCACGTGACCATCACGGACACCCGCGTCACCGGTGACCTGCGGGAGGCGACGGTCTTCTACACGGTCTACGGCGACGACGAGGACCGGGCGAGCGCCGCGGCCGGCCTGGAGAGCGCCAAGGGCATCCTCCGTTCGGCCGTGGGCCGGGCGGCGGGGACCAAGTTCACCCCCACCCTGGCCTTCGTGGCCGACGCCCTCCCGGAGAACGCCCGGACCATCGAGGACCTCCTCGACAAGGCGCGGGCCTCCGACGCCCAGGTGCGGGAGGCGTCCTCGGGCGCCGCCTTCGCGGGCGAAGCGGACCCCTACAAGAAGCCGGGCGAGGACGACACCGCCGAATGAGCGACAAGATCCAGACGCCCGACGGCCTCGTCATCGTGGACAAGCCGTCGGGCTTCACCTCGCACGACGTCGTCGCCAAGATGCGCGGGATCGCCAGGACCCGTCGCGTCGGCCACGCCGGCACGCTCGACCCCATGGCCACGGGCGTCCTCGTCCTCGGCGTGGAGCGGGCCACGAAGCTGCTCGGTCACCTCGCGCTGACCGAGAAGGAGTACCTGGGCACCATCCGCCTGGGCCAGACCACGATCACCGACGACGCCGAGGGCGAGATCACGGCGTCGGTCGACGCGTCGAAGGTCACCCGCGAGCAGATCGACGCGGGCGTCGCGGAGCTGACCGGCGCCATCATGCAGGTGCCGTCGAAGGTCTCCGCGATCAAGATCGACGGAAAGCGGTCCTACGCGCGCGTGCGCGGCGGCGAGGAGTTCGAGATCCCGGCCCGGCCGGTCACCGTCTCCTCCTTCCGGGTGTACGACGTGCGCGAGGCGACGGCCGAGGACGGCACCCCCGTCGTCGACCTGGTCGTCTCGGTGGTCTGCTCCTCCGGTACGTACATCCGGGCGCTGGCCCGGGACCTCGGCGCCGGACTCGGCGTCGGTGGGCACCTCACCGCGCTGCGGCGCACCCGGGTCGGCCCGTACAAGCTGGACAGCGCCCGCACCCTCGACCAGCTCCAGGAGGAGCTGACCGTGATGCCGGTCGCCGACGCGGCCGCGGCGGCGTTCCCGCGCTGGGACGTCGACGAGAAGCGGGCCCGGCTGCTGCTCAACGGGGTGCGCCTGGAGATGCCCGACTACCCCAAGGGCGCCGTGGCGGTCTTCGGGCCGGACGGGAAGCTGCTCGCCCTGGTGGAGGACCAGCGGGGCAAGGCGAAGAGCCTGGCCGTCTTCGGCTGATCTTCCGGAAGGGAGGGCGGGTGCGCGCTGCGCGCCCGCCCTTTCGCGTTTCTTCACCCCATCGGGGAAGCGCTCGGAGTGAACCGGGGAGTGCGAGGGGGCGCCTTCGCCGCTCGGCGCCCTGCGGCGGCCGTCGCCGACCTACCCTCCACACCATGGGACGCGGGGACCTGGCGGAGCCGGTGGGGCTGGTGCGCATCTGCGATCTGGCGGGCCGGCCGCGCGGCACCGGATTCCTCGCCGACCACGAGGGCACCCTCGTCACCAGTCACGAAGCCGTCGACGGGCTGACGCGCGTCGTGCTGCACGCGCCGGGGGAGATGACCCGGCTCGCCGAGGCCGACGCGATCACCCCCTTCCCCGAGCAGGGACTGGCCCTGATCCGCACCGAGGGCCTGGGCGTGCCCCCGCTGCCGCTCGCCACCCGCGCGGCCGTCGAACCCGGCACGTACGTCAGGATCGCCGCGCACGGCTGGCGGGAGGCCCGCGTGCTCGGCCCCGCCGCCGTCACCTACACCGCCACCGACCGCCTCCACGTCCTGCCCGACGCCCTCGAACTCGCCATCGGCACCCAGGGCGCCGAGGCGCTGCGGCTCGGCGGTCCGGCCGCGGGCGGACCCGTCGTCGACAGCGCCACCGGCACCGTCCTCGGCGTCGTCGGCACCGCCCTCCAGGGCGACCCGCGCGCCGCCGGACACGCCGTCCCGATCCGCCCCGACGGCCCCCTCGGCGCGCTGGTGCGCCGCAACTCCGCCACGATCCCCGCCTACGGCCCCGACCTGAACCTCGCCGCCCTCCTGGAGCTCACCGCCGCCACGGCGCTCCCGCCCGCGGAGCCCGCCCCCTGGCCGGCCCCGGCCGCCCGCCCCACCGCCCTGCGCGCCGTCACCGGCTTCGCCCGCGGGGCGGCACCCTCCGGTGACGTCCCCGTGCTCACCGTCGTCGGCGAGCCCGGGTGCGGGCGCACCACCCTGCTCGCCGCGGCCTGCGAGGCGCGGACCCGGGGCGTCGCGCCCGCGCCGACCGTGCGGCTGCGCGGCGCCGACCTGCGCGAGGACGACGGCTCGCTCGCCGAGGCCGTCGGGCGGGTCCTCGACCGGGCCGCCCGGATCGCCGCCGCCTCGGGGGCCGACGGCGACCCCGTCACCGCCGAGCGGGCGGCCGCCCTCGCCCGGGAGGCCGGACGGCCCCTCCTCGTCGTCCTCGACGGCCCCGAGGAGATGCCGCCGCCCCTCGCCCACCGGCTCGCCGACTGGACCGCCGCCACCGAGCGCTGGCTGCGCGCCCACGGCGTCCGGCTCGCCCTCGCCTGCCGCCCCGAGCACGCCGAGCAGGCCGCCCCGCTGTGGAGCGCCGCGCCGGCCCTGCTGCCGCTCGGCGACCTCACGGAGGCCGAGGCCAGGGCCGTACGCCAGGGGTACGGGATCGGGGACGAGGACCTCGACGCCGCGGACGCCCGGCACCCGCTCGCCCTGCGGCTGCTCGCCGAGGTGCGGGCCGCGCTCCCCGGCGAGGTGCCGGGACGGCCGGGCCGGGCCGAGATCTTCACCGCGCACCTGGACCTGATGTGCCTGCGGATCGCGGTCAGGATCGCCGCCGACACCCGCCCCCGGCCCGGCGGCCGGGCCGTCCGCCGGCTCGCCGCGCGCGTCACCGGCCAGGTCCACGAGGCCGCCCGGCGCTGCCTCGGCCCCGGCCACGGCCTCCTCGACCGCGCCTCCTTCGAGGCGCTGTTCCCCTGGCGCGACGGCTGGGCGCCCGCCGTCCTCACCGAGGGCCTCCTCGTCCCCGCCGGCACCGGCTACCGCTTCGCCCACGAGGAGCTCTCCGACTGGCTGCAGGCCGCCCATCTCGACCTTGACACGGCCCTCGACACCCTGGTCCACGGCACCCCGGGCCACGGCACCCCGGAGACGGAGCCCGAGGCGGAGGCCGAGGCAGACACCGGGCGGCCGGCCGTGCCCCGGCACCGGGCCGGGACCGTCCTCCAGGCGCTGCTGCTCGTGCACCGCGAGGGCGGGCCCGCCGCGCTGGCCCCTGCGCTCGACCGGATCGTCGGCGCCCTCGCCGGATTCCCGGAGGAGGCGCCCGAGGAGGCCGTCTGGTGGGCGCGCACGCTGCTCGCGCGGACCCTCGACCGGGTCGGCGACCTGCGCCCCTACCTGCCCGTGCTGCGGCGGCTCGCCGACCGGATGGGGGAGGGCGCGGGCCGCGCCGGTGCCTTCGACGGCTTCGGGCCCGCGTGGTGGGGACGGCTCGCCGTCGGCGAGGACGAGCGGCTCGACCTGCTGCGCCGGACCGTCACCGCCGACCCGGCGCCCTGCCTCGCCCTCGTCGAGGAGCTCCTCGTCGCCCGCACCCGGGAGGTCCAGCCGCTGCTCTGCCGCTGGTTCACCGACGGCCGGGGCCTGCCCGGACGGCCGTACGTCACCGTGGGCAGCGTCGCGCAGGAGCTGCTGCACACCCATCGGGGGCTCGCCGCCGACGACCTCTGCGAGGCCCTCGTCGGCACCGCGCACCCGCTCGCCGAAGGGCTGCTCACGGCGCTCGTCGACGACGAGCCGGCCGCGCTCTGCCGGGCCGTGGACCGGTGGGCGCACGACGACGGCCGGCCGGAGCGGCGGCTCGCCGCCGCCGTCCACGGCACCCTGCTCGCCGCGCGCGGGCAGGACGGGCAGGAGCGGGAGCTGCTGCGGTACGCGGCGGGCGCGCTGCTCGGCCGGGCCGCCGACCGGGGGCTGCACGGGGCCGCCCTCGGCATCCTCGTCCGCGACCCGGACACCCGCGACGCCTACCTCGCGCGCGCCCTCGCCGACGCCCGGGTGCCCGCCGACGCGCTCGTCGGGGCGCTGGCCGAGCACCCCGAGGCGGTGCTCGACGCCTTCCGGGACCGGCTCGACCAGGGGCGGGACCCGGGCGGCGCACTGCGCGCCCTCGCCGCCGTCGACGCGCCCGGCCTCACCCGGCGGATCGCCGGCCTCGTCCGGGAGTACGCGCACCGCCACCCCGAGGGCGCCGACCACGCCGCGGGCTACGTCGACCTGCGGTTCGAGGAGGGGCCGACCGCGCGGGCCGTGCTCTTCCCGCTGGTCGTCGGACTCGTCCACGGCCCGCCCGCCGCCGTCCGGCGCGCCCTCGCGCCCGTGCTCGCCGCCCCCGGCACCGGCGCCTCCCGCCATCTGCGGGCCGAACTCCTCGACGTCCTCCTCGACCACGAGACGTACGCGACCGGGCCCGGCGACCTCGCCGTGGCGGACGCGCTGCTGACCGCCGCCGCCGAGGGCGCCGCCCGCCGCTCGCTCCCGCGCAACCGCGCCCTCCTCGCCCGTACCGCCGCCCTCTACGCCCGAGATCCGGGCGGAGCGGCCCACCGGGACCGGCTGCTCGCGACGCTCGCCGCCGACCATCCGGCCTTCGCCGCACTGCTCGCACAGGCCCTGCCGGCGCCCCGAACACCCGGCACTTCCATGCCGATGCGGACCGACGGGCGTGGGCATGGCAGTCTTAGACCTGCGTAATGGGCGTACAGGGCGAACAGGCGGACGAGGAGCGGTCACAGTGCAGCGCTGGCGTGGCTTGGAGGACATCCCCCAGGACTGGGGGCGCAGCGTCGTCACCATCGGCTCCTACGACGGTGTGCACCGCGGGCACCAGCTGATCATCGGGCGGGCCGTGGAGCGCGCCCGCGAGCTCGGCGTCCCCGCCGTCGTCGTCACCTTCGACCCGCACCCCTCCGAGGTGGTGCGCCCCGGCAGCCACCCGCCGCTGCTCGCCCCGCACCACCGGCGCGCCGAGCTGATGGCCGAACTGGGCGTGGACGCCGTCCTCGTGCTGCCGTTCACGGCGGAGTTCTCGCAGCTGTCGCCGGCCGACTTCATCGTCAAGGTGATCGTCGACAAGCTGCACGCCCGGGCCGTCATCGAGGGCCCCAACTTCCGCTTCGGCCACCGCGCCGCGGGCACCGTGGAGTACCTCACCGAGCTGGGTCCCACCTACGACTACGAGGTCGAGGTCATCGACCTGTACGTGAGCGGCTCCGCCGGCGGCGGGCAGCCCTTCTCCTCCACCCTCACCCGGCGGCTCGTCGCCGAGGGCGACATGACGGGCGCCGCCGAGATCCTCGGCCGCCCGCACCGCGTCGAGGGCATCGTCGTGCGCGGCGCCCAGCGCGGCCGCGAACTGGGCTTCCCCACGGCCAACGTGGAGACCCTGCCGCACACCGCGATCCCCGCCGACGGCGTCTACGCCGGCTGGCTGACCGCGAACGGCGAGCGGATGCCGGCGGCGATCTCCGTCGGTACCAACCCGCAGTTCGACGGCAAGGAGCGGACGGTGGAGGCGTACGCGATCGACCGCGAGGGCCTCGACCTGTACGGGCTCCACGTGACCGTCGACTTCCTCGCCTACGTGCGCGGCATGCTCAAGTTCGACACCCTCGACGACCTGCTCGTCGCCATGGCCGGGGACGTCGCCACGTGCCGGACCCTGACGGCCGAGTACGACGCCGCGGGGGAGTGACCCCCTCCCGGGCCCGGCAGCGGGTGACCGGGCCCGTCACCAGGTGACGTACAGCTCCCTCGGGCCGCGGATCAGGACCTGGGACTGGAACGGCACGGACTCGGGCGGGCCCGCGAGCCGCAGCTCCGGGTAGCGGGCGAGCAGGGTGGCGAGCATCACCTCGGACTCCATCCGGGTCAGCATCGCGCCCATGCAGTGGTGCGGCCCGTGCCCGAAGGAGAGATGGCCGGTGCCCGCGCGGTCGAAGTCGAGGGCCTCCGGGTCCGCGAAGACCTCCGGGTCCCGGTTGGCCGCCAGGTAGGAGGCGTACACCGCCTCGCCCGCCCGGATCACCACCCCGCCGACCTCGACGTCCTCCGTCGCGATCCGGGGCAGCCCCACGCCGTTGCGGTGCGGGATCCAGCGCAGCAGCTCGTCCACGGCCTGCGGCAGCAGCTCCGGTTCCGCCCGCAGCCGGGCGAGCAGTTCCGGACGCGTGAGCAGCACGTAGACCATGTTGGCGCTGTTGTTGCGGACCGCGTGGGCGCCGCTGATCAGCACCGCCATCGCCAGCGACACGGCCTCGTCGGCGCCGATCCGGCCCTCCGCCAGCGCCTCGGCCAGCTCACCCGCCAGGTCCTCCCGGGGCTCCGCCATCCGGTGGTCGAGCAGCCGGGTGACATAGCCGTGGATCTGCGCCTTGGCGGCGCGGCTGCTCTCCGGGCCGGGCCCCGAGGACAGGATCAGGTCCGGCCAGGACGCCAGCTCGGCCCGGTCCTCCTCGGGGATGCCGAGCAGGTCGCAGACGACGGCCATCGGCAGCGGCCCGTGCAGACGGGCCATCAGGTCGGCCGGCCGTCCCGCCGCCTCCATGGCGTCCAGGAGCCGGTCGCAGGACGCCTGGGCGAGGGGCCGCAGCCGCTGGACGCCCCGGCCCGTGAAGGTCTTGGTCACCGCCTTGCGCAGCTGGGTGTGGTACGGCGGATCGGCGTAGTTCAGGGCCGCCTTCGAGGCCACCATGTGGCCGGTCATCGTGGTGACCTGGCGGTCGAGCAGGGCCGTCCGGCTGAACCGCGGGTCGGAGGTCACGGCCCGTACGTCCGCGTACCGGGTGACCAGCCAGGCCTCGTTCTCGGCGGCGAACGGCAGACTGATCCGGGAGACCGGCTCCTTGGCGAGCAGCTCCGCGAGGAGCGGGTCGAAGTCCAGGGCGGGCAGGTCGTCCACGGGCCACACGCGGGCCGGACGGGCTGCGGCGGGGCAGCCGGGAGGGGCGGCGCCGGGCGCGGGGCGTCCGGGCGGTGACGGTTCGGACGCCGACGGCTGCGACGTCAGTGGTTCGGAGGTCATGCCGTGCCTGTTCCCGGCGGCGGACGCACGCGACACGCCGAAGGCCGCACAGCCCCCCGTACGGCCGATCCCCCCGCTCACCCTCCGTGACGGGGCGGACGCGCTCGCGGTTGCGGGCTCGGGAGCACGGGGCGAGTGTGGGCGGCAGTTCGCCCGATCGACAAGAAGGAGCGAGTGCCGTGGTGACCTTGTGCAAACCCGCGGTGGCCGTGCCGGAGCACGTGATCACGATGGAGGAGACCCTCGACCTCGCCCGAGCGCGTCACGCCGACCATCCCCAACTCCCCCTGGCGCTGCGCCTGATCGGCAACACCGGGGTCTCCAAGCGGCACATCGTGCAGCCCATCGAACGGACCCTGGAGCACCCCGGCTTCCAGGAACGCAACGAGCTCTACGAGGCCGAGGCCAAGGCGAGGGTGCCCGCCGTCGTCGAGGAGGCCCTCGGCAACGCGGGACTCCGCCCGGCGGACATCGACATGATCGTCTACGTGTCGTGCACGGGCTTCATGATGCCCTCGCTCACCGCCTGGATGATCAACACCATGGGCTTCCCCAGCCACACCAGGCAGGTGCCCATCGCCCAGCTCGGCTGCGCCGCCGGCGGGGCCGCGATCAACCGGGCGCACGACTTCTGCACCGCCTACCCGGACGCCAACGTCCTCATCGTGGCCTGCGAGTTCTGCTCGCTCTGCTACCAGCCGACCGACCTCGGCGTCGGCTCGCTGCTCTCCAACGGCCTCTTCGGCGACGCCGTCGCCGCCGCCGTGGTGCGCGGCCGGGGCGGCTCCGGCATCGCCCTGGAGCGCAACGACTCCCACCTGGTGCCCGACACCGAGGAGTGGATCGCCTACAGCGTCCGCGAGACCGGCTTCCACTTCCTGCTCGACAAGCGGGTGCCCAAGACGATGGAGCCGCTCGCCCCCGCGCTCCGCGAGATCGCCGGCGCGCACGGCTGGGACGCGGGCAACCTCGACTTCTACATCATCCACGCGGGCGGGCCGAGGATCCTCGACGACCTCAGCCTCTTCCTCGAAGTGCCGCCGGACGCCTTCCGGTTCAGCCGGGCGACCCTCACGGAGTACGGGAACATCGCCAGCGCCGTCGTCCTCGACGCGGTCCGGCGGCTCTTCGAGGAGGGCGGGCAGCCGGAGGGCGCCCGTGGCATCCTCGCGGGCTTCGGTCCCGGGATCACCGCCGAGATGTGCCTGGGGCGCTGGACCACCGCCGCCCATCCGGCCGAACCGCCGCTGACCGCCCGCCGGATCGTCGGGACACGCCAGTGGTCAGCGAACGTGGTCGCGGACTACAGCCTCGAACCAGGGGACACCGTCGACCTCGCGTTCATGGGCGTCACCGATCTCCAAA